>CALMGB010000104.1 GCA_937863535.1 uncultured Caulobacteraceae bacterium | reverse complement strand
GGCTATACGGAGGCGAACTCGCTGGTGGAGGGACATCCCGGCCGCGGACTGACCCTGGCGGTGTTCAAGTGGATCGCCAGCGCGGCGGCGGCGGGATCGGGCGCCCCGGGCGGCATCTTCTCGCCTTCGTTGGCGACGGGGGCGGGGCTCGGCTCGGCCATCGCGCACCTGCTGCACATCGGCTCGGGTCGCGACACCATCGTGCTCGGCATGGCGGGCTATCTGTCCGGCGTGGTGCAGGCGCCGTTCACCAGCGCCGTGATCCTGATGGAGATGACCCGCGATCCCGGCCTGGTCGGGCCGCTGTTCCTGACCTCCCTGATCGCGCGGGGCGTCTCCGGATGGATCATGCCAGAGCCGATCTACCACGCGCTCTCCCACACCTGGATGGAGCCCCGGCGGCTGCGCGCACGCCGCTTCTTCCACTCCGAGCCGCAGTCGCTGGGAGATCCCGTCGCGTGATCGTCCTCCTCGTCGGCTCGGGCGGTCGCGAGCACGCCCTGGCCTGGAAGATCGCCCAGTCGCCAAGACTAACCCGCCTGGTGGTCGCCCCCGGCAACCCAGGGATCGCGAACCTGGCGGAGGTTCGTCCGGTGAAGGCCGACGACGCGGAGGGCCTGCTGGCGCTCGCCCGCGAGATCGAGGCGGAGCTGGTGGTGGTGGGTCCGGAAGCGGCGCTGGAACGCGGCCTCGCCGACGGGTTGGCGGAGGCGGGGATCGCCTGCTTCGGCCCCACCGCCTCGGCCGCGCGCTTGGAGAGCTCCAAGGCCTTCACCAAGACCTTCGCCGACCGCTGGAGCCTGCCTACCGCCGCCTTCGCCGTAATCGATGACCCCTCCACGATCGACCGGGTGCTAGACCGGTTCGAGCCGCCCTACGTGCTCAAGGCCGACGGGCTCGCGGCCGGCAAGGGCGTCGTGATCTCTTCTGACCGGACCGAGGCCGCTCGCGCCGCCGAGGAGATGCTGGGCGGCCGCTTCGGCCAAGCCGGCGCACGGGTCGTGGTGGAGGCGTTCATGGACGGTGAGGAGGCCTCGCTCTTCGCGCTGTGCGACGGAAAGACCGCCATCGCTTTCGGCGGCGCCCAGGATCACAAGCGCGCCCATGACGGCGACACGGGGCCGAACACCGGCGGCATGGGGACCTATTCGCCCGCGCCGGTGCTCACCGCCGAGGTGGCCGAGGCGGCGTTCGCGCAGATGGTGGAGCCCACCGTGCGCGGCATGGCGGTGGAGGGCTCGCCCTATCGCGGGGTGCTCTATGCGGGGCTGATGATCGGCGCGGGCGGCCCGCGGCTGGTGGAGTACAACGCCCGCTTCGGCGATCCGGAATGCCAGGTGCTGATGCTGCGGCTGGAGAGCGATCTGCTGCCCTACCTGCACGCGGCGGCGACCGGCGGGCTGGCCGCCCTGCCGCCTCCACAGTGGCGGGACGAGGTGGCGATCTGCGTGGTGCTGGCGGCGGAGGGCTATCCGGACGCGCCCAGGACGGGGGCCGTCATCGAGGGCGCGGAGGCGGCGTTCGGACCCGACGTGCTGGTGTTCCACGCGGGCGTGGCGCGCGACGTCGAAGGGCGGCTGATCGCGGCAGGCGGGCGGGTGCTCAACGTCTGCGCCCGCGCGCCGAGCCTGGAGCAGGCGCGGGAGCGGGCCTATGCGGCGATCGCTCGCATCCACCTGCCCGGCGGCTTTCATCGCACTGACATCGGCTGGCGCGCCCTTGATCGCCAGGGCTGAGCGCACGCAAACAGCGGCCCGAGGTGCGCGGTGCATCATAAGGGCTTCCGAGCACGTAACTTGCGTGCGATGGGCTCCTCCGTGGCAATGACGATAAGCACGCGAAGGCGCCGCCATCTTGCAAGCCGAAGCTCCTGAGACGCGTCGCCATCGGCCCCTGGCGGGCCTTGGCTTGGCGATCACCCTGGCGTTCTCGGTAACGCCCTGCTCGTCATGGGCGGGGCTGGGGCAGCCCTTCGAGAGTGTGAAGACCGACCGCGCGAGGATGTCGGCCCGCATGGCCTCGATCGCCATGGCGACCCACACGGTCAGCGCCCTGACGCTGGCCAATGGCGGTGTGGTGAAGGAGTTCTCCAACAGGAGCGGCATGGTGTTCGCCGTGTCTTGGCGAGGTCCTGGACGCCCGGACCTCCAGCAACTGCTGGGCGGCGGTTTCGACACGCTCCAGGCCGACAATGTCGACCGGGGCGGCCGGCGCATGCGCGCGCCGCTGAAGGTCGACCGCTCTGATCTGGTGGTCCATACCGGCGGACATCCGGGCGCGTTCTGGGGCGTGGCCTACCTGCCTCAGCAAACGCCGAGCGGCTTCTCCGGCGCAGACCTGGGGTCGCCGTGAACCCGGTCATGAAGGTCTGGGCCCTGGCGGCCATGCTGGTCATGCTGGCTGCGTGCGGCGGCGGAGGCGGCGGCTCCAGCACAACCACCACGCCCACGCCCACGCCGGTCGTCACCGCGGCGGCGAACACCGCCGTCATCACCGTGGACGCCGGGCCGCCGGCGCTCGCCACCGGCCCCAACGGCTTCATCTCCGACAATCTGGCCTTCGTTTCGGTGACGCTTTGCGCACCCGGCGGGAGCAACTGCCAGACCATCGACCATGTGCAGGTGGACACCGGCTCCGTCGGCCTGCGGATCGAGCAGTCGGTGCTGAACCCAAGCCTGCTCGCCGCCCTGCCGACCCAGGGCGACGCCTCGGGCGCCCAGGTCGGCGAGTGCTACCAGTACGTCGATGGCTATGCCTTCGGCTCCGTGCGAGACGCGGATTTCCAGATCGGCGGCGAGAAGGTGGCCGGCATGCCGCTGCAGGTGATCGGCGACACAGGAGCCTTCTCCACGGTCCCGTCCAGCTGCAGCTCCAGCGGCGGAGCCAACCTGAACACGGTCACAGCGCTCGGCGCCAACGGCGTCATCGGCCTGGGCGTCACCCAGACGGACTGCGGCGCCGCCTGCACCGTGGCGGGCGGGTCGGGTGCGGCGATCTACTATGACTGCCCCGCTTCGGGCTGCGGCCAGGTCATCGCCCAGGCCGCCTCCACCACCGCGCCCTTCCAGCAGTTGCCCAATCCCATCGCGGCCATGGGCGTGGACAACAATGGGCTGATCATCACCCTGCCGGCCGTGTCCGCTTCGGGACAGGCCAGCGCCACCGGGAAGATCTTTTTCGGCATTGGGACGCAGAGCAACAACGCCCTCGGCTCGGCGACCGTGCTCGCCACCACGGACGAGACCGCCCGCGACGGCTCGGGCCTGATCACCGCAACCTACATGGGCCAGAGCCTGCCCGACAGTTTCCTGGACAGCGGCAGCAACCTCTACCTCTTCGTCGACTCCACCATCCCGACCTGCACGGGCGCCAACTTCACCGGCTATTATTGTCCCTCCGCGCCGATACAGATCAGCCCGACCATCCTGGCGGAGAACGGGGGTGCGGTGTCCGCCGCCTTCCAGCTCAACAACGCCCAAACTCTGCTCAGCCTGAGCAACACCTCCGTCCTGCCGGGTGTTGGGGCCAATCCCACGGCGCAGAACCTCATGAACGCTTATCCGAGCAGCTTCGATTTCGGCCTGCCCTTCTTCTACGGACGCAGCATCTATACCGCGATCGAGGGCCGGACCGCGGGCGGGCTTGCCGGACCCTTTTTCGCCTATTGACGCACCGCCTTGGCGACACGGCCCGTTTCACGGCGTGATCGTGTTTAACCCTCCTTTACCCTCCACCCGGTAATTCCTGCCTAGCCGCCTTCGGAGCCGTTTCCGTAAGCCGCGGCCAGTGTCGGGGTCCGGCTTGGATCAGGTCGTCAGAGCGCTGCAGGGCTTCGGGATCGGGCGGCTGGCCGCGATCCTGGGCGCCGGCGCGGGCGCCGCAGCCATCCTCATCGCCTTGATGCTCAGGCTCGGCGGGGCGCCAATGAGCCTGCTCTACGCCAACCTCGACCTTAAGGAGGCGTCCCAGATCACCGCCCAGCTCGACCAGTCGGGCGTGAAGTACGAAGTGAAGGGCGACGGCTCGACCATCTTCGTCGACCGAGACAAGGTCGCCTCAACCCGCCTGCTCCTGTCCGGCAAGGGATTGCCGACGTCCGGTTCGGTTGGCTACGAGATCTTCGACAACGCGCCGGCCATGGGCCAGACCGACTTCGTCCAGACCCTGAACCGCCAGCGGGCGCTGGAGGGCGAGCTGGCGCGGACCATCCGCTCCATCCAGGGCGTCAGCTTCGTGCGCGTTCACTTGGTGATGCCCAAGCACCAGCTGTTCGAGGAGGAAGCCGAGCAGCCGTCAGCCTCCATCCTGATCGCCACCGGCGGCGGCCGTATTGGAGCCGAGCAAGTCCGCGCCATTCGCAATCTCGTGGCGGGGGCGGTGCCTGAGCTCAAGGCCGAGCGCGTCAGCATCACCGACCAGCAAGGCGAGCTGCTCGCCGCCGAGGGCGACGGGGCGGTGGACGGCGCGGGCGGCGGCGAGCGCAGCCAGGTGGAGGAGCGCATCCGCCGCACGGTGAAGGACATGGTGGAGGGGATCGTCGGCCCCGGCCACGCCCGGGTGCAGGTCTCCGCCGACCTGGACATGTCCAGCCACACCACCCAGTCCGAGAAGTTCGATCCCGATGGGCAAGTGGTCCGCTCCACCCAGACGTCGGACGAGAAGTCGGCGGAGAACAAGGCCAACTCGTCCGGCGCCACCACCGCCTCGCAGAACGTGCCGGGCGCGTCGGCGAGCGCCGGTGGCAACCCCGACAGCTCCAACACCGGCAAGCAGGACGAGACCACCAACTACGAGATCAGCAAGACCACCACCACCGAGGTGCAGCAGCCCGGCCAGATCAGGCGTCTGTCGGTCGCCGTGGCCGTGGACGGGACCACCGGCGCCGCGGTGCACGGCAAGCCCGGCCCCTACACGCCGCGCTCGGCGGAAGACATGAAGCGGATCGACCAGCTGGTCCGCTCCGCCATGGGCTACGACGACAAGCGCGGCGACCAGGTCAGCGTGGTCAACGTGCCCTTCAACCGCGACCTGGACGGGGAGGGGGCCAGCGTCGCCTCCGCCTTCAGCTTCGACAAGAACGACGTCATGCGCGGCGCAGAGCTGCTGGTGCTGGCGGGCGTGGCGGGATTGATCATCTTCTTCGTGGTCAAGCCGATGCTCAAGGTGTCGGCCGGCGGCGGCGGACCCATGGTGACCGCGCTGACCGCTACGCCGCGGATCGGCCCGGACGGCCAGCCGGTCGGCGGCGCCCTCGCCTACGAAGGCGGCCAGCTGGCCCTGCCCAGCCCCGACGACCGGCTCGACATCGCCAAGATCGAGGGCCAGGTGAAGGTCTCCTCCGTCAAGCGCGTCTCCGAATTCGTGGACCGCCACCCCGAGGAGTCGGTGGCGATCCTGCGCAGCTGGCTGCACGAAAGCTGATGGCCCTCGCCAAGCGCCCCTCCATCGACGACGTCGCGCGCCTGAGCGGACCGGAGAAGGCCGCCGTGGTCATGCTGGCGCTGGGGGAAGACCACACCCGACTGTGGGAGGCGCTGGACGAGGAGGAGATCCGCGAAATCTCCCAGATCATGTCTGGCCTCGGCACGGTCTCCTCCGCCGCGGTCGAAGGGCTCTTGATGGAGTTCGTCTCCGGCATGAGCGCCACGGGCGCCATCATGGGCTCTTTCGAGCAGACCCAGCGCCTGCTCGCCGCCTTCCTTCCGGCAGAGAAGGTTGAGTCGCTCATGGACGAGATCCGCGGACCCGCGGGCCGGACCATGTGGGACAAGCTCGCCAACGTGAACGAAGCGGTGCTCGCCAACTACCTGAAGAACGAATACCCCCAGACGGTCGCCGTCGTGCTGTCCAAGATCAAGGGCGACCACGCCGCGCGTGTCTTGTCGGCCCTGCCTGAAGACTTCGCGCTCGAGTGCGTGCAGCGGATGCTGCGTATGGAGCCGGTGCAGCGCGATATACTGGACAAGATCGAGCAGACGCTGCGCACCGAGTTCATGAGCAACCTCGCGCGCACCTCCAAGCGCGACAGCCACGAGATGATGGCCGAGGTGTTCAACAACTTCGACCGCCAGACTGAAAGCCGCTTCCTGAACGCCCTGGAAGAACGCAACCGTGAGGCGGCCGAGCGCATCCGCGCCTTGATGTTCGTGTTCGAAGACCTGGGCAAGCTCGATCCCGGCGGCATCCAGACGCTGCTCCGCGCCGTGGCCAAGGACCAGCTGGGCATCGCGCTGAAGGGCGCGTCGGACACCCTGCGCGAGTTGTTCTTCTCCAACATGAGCGAGCGCGCCGCCAAGATCATGCGCGAGGACATGAACTCCATGGGCCCGGTGCGCCTCAAGGACGTCGATGGCGCGCAGCAGGCCATGGTGCTGATCGCCAAGACCCTCGCCGCGAAGGGCGAGATCATGCTGGCCGGCTCCAGCAGCGACGACGAGCTGATCTACTGATGAACCCATTTCCCTCCGCCCCTCGCAAGTTTACCTTCGACACCGTGTTCGACGGCGAGCGGGTGATCGCGCCGCCCAAGCCCAAGCGCACCTTCACCCTGGAGGAGCTGGAGGCCGCCCGCGCCGACGCCTACGCGCAAGGGCAGCGCTCGGTGGTCGCCCAGGCCGAAGCGCAGGTCGCCCAGGCCTTGCGGGAGGTCGCGGGCGCGATGCGGGCAGCGTTCTCGCACCTGGCCGAGGTCACCCACACCCACCGCAGCGACAGCGCCCGTCTGGCGCTCGCCTGCGCCCGCAAGATCGCCGACGCGGCGCTGGACCAGTTCCCCGAGCAGCCGGCGCTGGCGGCGCTGGAGGCGCTGTCGAGGGAGCTGGACGCCCAGCCGCGCCTGCTGGTGCGCGCCAGCCCCGCCAATGTGGAGCGCCTCACCGTCGCCCTGACATCCGCAGCCGAGAGCGTGGGCTTCGCCGGTCTGGTCGTGGTCAAGGCCGACCCGGGCCTACCTTCCGCCGCCTTCAGCTTCGACTGGGGCGAGGGCCGCGCGGCCTTCGATCCGGCCGCGGCCTCAGCGCGCGTCGAGGCGGCGCTCGAAACCGCGCTCGCGGCCGAGGGCCTGCACGCCGAACCCGTCGTCCTGAGTGCGGAGGCTTAAGCCATGAGCGATCTGAACCTGCCCGAGTTCGACGCCTCCACGGCGCTGGCGCCCTACGGAGCCGAAGGCGAGGAGAAGTCCGCCGGCGACTTGGCCCCTGTCTTCGACGTGCCGGTGAACATCTCCGCCGTCCTTGGCAAGGCGCACATGTCTGTCGCCCAGCTGCTCAAGCTCAGCGCCGGCAGCGTGCTGGAGCTGGACCGCAAGGTCGGCGAGGCGATCGACATTTACGTCAACAATCGCCTCGTCGCCCGCGGCGAGGTGGTGGTCGTCGACGAGCGGCTCGGCGTCACCATGACCGAGATCATCAAGGACGGGGACCAGGGGATATGACCCGCGCTCTCCTCTCAACTTCCATCGGAAGGAATTGAACCATGCGGCTTCTGGTGGTCGGACGGCTGAACGGACAGCTGGCGCTGGCGGTGAAGATGGCGATGAACGCCGGGGCCAAGGTCTCCCACGTGGAGTCAGCTGCGGCGGCGACCCACGCCCTGCGATCGGGACAGGGGGCGGAGCTGCTGCTGGTCGATTACGAGCTCGACATCGGCGCGCTCATCGCCGCCAACGAGGCCGAGCGCATCCGCGTGCCGGTGGTCGCCTGCGGCGTCGGCGGCGACGCCCGCAAGGCCGCCGACGCCATCCGCGCCGGCGCCAAGGAATTCATCCCGCTTCCGCCTGAGGCGGAACTGATCGCCGCCGTGCTGGCGGCGGTATCGGACGACGACCGGCCGCTGGTGACCCGCGACCCCTGCATGCAGCTGGTCATGACGCTCGCCGACCAGGTGGCGGCCTCGGAAGCCTCCATCCTGATCACCGGCGAGAGCGGCGTCGGCAAGGAGGTGATGGCCCGCTACGTCCACAAGAAATCCCGCCGCGCCGACAAGCCCTTCATCTCGGTCAACTGCGCCGCCATCCCCGAGAACCTGCTGGAATCGGAGCTGTTCGGCCACGAGAAGGGCGCCTTCACCGGCGCGGTCGCCAGGCGGATCGGCAAGTTTGAGGAGGCCGACGGCGGCACGCTGCTGCTCGACGAAATCAGCGAGATGGACGCGCGGCTGCAGGCCAAGCTGTTGCGGGCGATCCAGGAGCGCGAGATCGACCGGGTCGGCGGCTCCAAGCCTGTGAAGGTGAACATCCGCATCCTGGCCACCTCCAACCGCGACCTGACGGCTGCGGTGAAGGTCGGGACCTTCCGGGAGGACCTGCTCTACCGGCTGAACGTGGTGAACCTGCGCCTGCCGCCGCTCCGCGACCGGCCCGGCGACGTGCTGGCGCTGGCCGAGCACTTCATCAAGAAGTACGCGGCCGCCAACGCCGCGCCCGTGCGCGCGCTCTCCATCGAGGCGCGCCGGCGGCTGGGCGTGCACCGCTGGCCCGGCAACGTGCGCGAGTTGGAGAACGCCATGCACCGCGCGGTGCTGCTCTCCGTCGGCCCCGAGATCGAGGAGAGCGCCATTCGCCTCCCTGACGGCCAGCCTCTTGCCGCTCCGGCCATGATCGACCCCGGCCAGCGCACCGCTGACAGAGGCGCCCACATGGCTGAGACCGCCGCCCGCGCCTTCGTCGGCCAGACCGTGGCCCAGGTGGAGCAGCAGCTGATCCTGGACACGCTCGTCCACTGCTTCGGCAACCGCACGCATGCGGCCAACATCCTGGGCATCTCGATCAGGACGCTGAGGAACAAGCTGAAGGAATACACCGAGAGCGGCGTGCCGGTGCCGGCTCCGCAGGGCGCCTATGCGGCGTAAGGCGGATCATAACCCGGGCGGCAAGGTTAAGCACCGTTCTCCCTTGATGGGGGAAGGGTTCCCTACGCTGACCCGCAGACTCGTCTTGGCAGCGCCGCTGGCGTTCGCCGCTCCAGTCTATGCCGCCGCCCCCGACTTCGCCGCCATCGAGCGCGCGACCGGCGGCGAGCTCGGCGTCTTCGTCATCGACACCGGCTCGGCCCGCACCCTCGCGTGGCGAGCCGACAGCCGCTTCCCCTTCTGCAGCAGCTTCAAGGCGCCGCTGGCGGCCTTCGTGCTCTGGAAGGCGGAACAGGGTGCGCTGCGCCTCGACCAGCCCGTCCGCTACGGCGAGGCGGACCTCGTCGGCTGGTCCCCGGTGACCCGCAAGCATGTGGCCGAGGGCGTGCTCAGCGTGCGTGAGCTTTGCGCGGCGGCGGTCGATTACAGCGACAACGGCGCCGCCAACCTGCTGTTGCGCCAGACCGGCGGCCCGTCCGCGCTGACCGCCTGGATGCGCGCCAGCGGCGACGCCGTCTTCCAGCTCTCCCATGCGGAGATGGAGCTGAATCACTCGCGTTTCGGGGATGGGATCGACACCACCACGCCCCGCGCCATGGCCGAGAGCTTTCGCCGTCTTGCGCTGGACGAGGTGCTGAGGCCCGCTTCCCGCGTGCAGTGGATCGACTGGCTGGTGGCCAACACCACGGGCGACAAGCGCCTGCGCGCCGGCCTGCCCACGGGATGGCGCGTAGGCGACAAGACCGGCACCTGGAACGAGGGCTGGTTCAGCACTGTCGACGTCGCCGTGGCTTGGCCGCCGGGCCGTCCGCCGGTCGTGATCGCCGGTTTCGTCACCGACCACCCGAGCACGGCGGCGGGTGAAACGGCGTTGGCCGAAGTTGGTCGCCAGGTCGCCGCATGGGTGCAGGCCCGTGGCTAGCCTCGCCCTGCCCAAGTTCAGCCTCTCCCGCTCCACTCCCGGCCAGGTCTGGGGCGTGGTCGGACGCGGCGAGGTGGCGCTGGCGCTGGGCGTCGTCGGCATCGTCACCCTGCTGATCCTGCCGCTGCCGGCGATGATGCTGGACCTGCTGCTGGCAGTCTCGCT
>CALMGB010000103.1 GCA_937863535.1 uncultured Caulobacteraceae bacterium | reverse complement strand
GGCTTGCCGCCGCCTGCGAGACACTGGACGCGATCAGAGGTCGAGGCCGCCCGGCGGTCATCGTCGGAGGGACGGGGCTCTATCTCAGCGCGCTCACCATCGGCTTGGCCAACATCCCACCCGTCCCCGCCGAAGTCCGCCAGGCGGTGACGGCGACGTACGTAGCCATGGGCGAGAACGCCTTCAGGTCGGCGCTCGCCCGGCTCGACCCGGCATCAGACGAGCGCATCCAGCCCGGCGACCGCCAACGCCTGATCCGCGCCGCAAGCGTGATGGAGGCCACCGGCCGTCCGCTGTCCGGTTGGCGAGCCGCCGCTCCCCCCGTGCTTGCGCCCAGCGCCTATCGGAGCGCCGTCCTCGACCCATCCCGCGCCGTCCTCTACGCCCGCTGCGACGCGCGCCTTCGGTCAATGACCGCGCGAGGCGTCCTGGAGGAGGTTGCGGCGCTGCTCGACCGCAATCTTCCCGCCGAACTGCCGGCGATGAAGGCGCTGGGCGTGCGCGAGTTCGGTCGACATCTGCAAGGGGGCTGCTCGCTGGACGAGGCGCTCGCCGAGGCCCAACTCCAGACCCGCCGTTACGCCAAGCGCCAATCGACCTGGTTCCGCAACCAGTCACCCGGCTGGCCGCGGATCGAAGCGCTCGAGGCGCCGGATCAATGGGCCGACCTGCAGCGCCTGCTCCAGCGGGCATAGCTTGACTATACGCAGGCACGTCGGCTTGGTCCGCCCATGCGCCGCCTGAAGACCCTCTATCTCTCCGGCCCCGACCGGGACTACCCGGACGCAGACGCGCTGATCGCCCGCAAGCGCGCGCTCTGCAAGGATGCCGATCTCACCGCCAGGCTGGCCTCCGACGAGGTGAGCCTGAGCGCCAACGCCGGCGAGTTGCAGGCGCGCGAGATCTACGCCGGCGCCTTGGCCAACCTGCGCGCCTGCGACGCCGTGGTCGCCAACCTCACGCCCTGGCGCGGGCCGGCCTGCGACCCGGCCACCGCCTTCGAGGTCGGCTTCGCCAGCGCGCTCGGCAAACCCGTGCTGGCCTACCTCAACGTCGAGGACGAGGACGACGCCGACTATCGCAGCCGGGTGGAGGCGTGGCTCGGGGCGATGCCGGACGAGGCGGGCGTCTGGCGCGACGCCAACGGCTGCGCGGTGGAAGACCTTGACCTGCCGGAGAGCCCCCTGTTGTGGGCCGAGGCCCGCCGGCTGTTCGTCATCGTCACGCCAGATCCGCTCGGCGACCTCACCGGGCTGGAGCTGTGCCTGGAGGCGCTGCGAGAGTGGGACGACTAAGTTTCTAGGAACGACTTAAAGTCGCGGCGCCTCTCGTCGGCCGAGTGATGCGTCATGCCTGTGGTTCACGCCGGATCGAGCGCCATGGCTTCGGCGATCAGCTCCTCAGCGGACTCCTCCATCAGCGCGTCTGCAGCGCCCGACACCGTCTCGCGCCCGATCTCCAAGAGCACCGGCACCGCGAATGGCGACACCCGCGGCAGCGAGCGCGCCACGATCCGCCCGCGAATGCGCTCCAGCAGCTTGGCCACCCGCGCCACATCCAGCAACCCCGTCGCCGCATCCGCCCTGGCGCACTGCAGCAGCAGGTGGTCCGGCTGGTGGCGGCGCAGCGCGTCGTAGATCAGGTCGGTGGAGAAGGTGACTTGGCGGCCGCTCTTCTCGTGGCCCGGCAGCCGCCGCTCGATCAGGCCCGACAGGATGGCGCAGTGGCGGAAGGTGCGCTTCATCATGAAGCTCTCGTCCAGCCAGGTCTCCAGGTCGTCGCCCAGCATGTCCTGCTGGAACAGTTCGTCCAGGTCGAGGTCGTCCATGGGCTTCATGGCCCAGATCGCCAAGGCGTAGTCGTTGGCCACGAACCCCAGCGGCCGCTTGCCCAGCCGCTCCAGCCGGCGGGTGAGCAGCTGGGCCAGGGTTCCATGGCTGATGCGCCCGTCGAAGGGATAACAGACCAGATAGCAGCGCTTGCCGCGCTGGAAGGTCTCCAGCAGCATCTCGTCGGTGGAGGGGATGTGGGAGCGCGCGTCCTGAACCTGCAGCCACTCCTGCACGTCGGCAGCCAGCACGTGCCAGTGGTCGCGGTCGGCGATCATCCGGCGCACCCGGGCGGCGAGATAGGTGGACAGTGCGAACTTGGACCCACCCCAGCTCGGCACCTTGGCCTCCGCGTCCTTGGGCGCATAGCTTACCAGCGCGTCGAGCCCAGTGATGCCCTCGAACCGCCAGACCTGGCCGCCGAACAGGAAGGTGTCGCCGGGGGCGAGCTGCTCCAGATAGCTCTCCTCCATCTCGCCGACCTTGCGGCCGCCGACCTTCTTGTTGGAACGGACCGAGGCGATACGGATGGACAGCATGGGGGTGTCGACGATGGCGCCCACGTTCATGCGATGGCGCTGGGCGGTCAGCCCGTCGCGCACCTTGTAGAGCCCGTCCTCGGTGCGGATGATCCGGCGGAAGCGGTCGTAGGTGCGCAGCGCATAGCCGCCGGTGGCGACGAAATCGACCACCTGCTCGTACTCCTCCCAGCTCAGATCGGCGTAAGGTGCGGAGGTTCGCAGCTCGTCGTAGAGCTGCACGAGGTCGAAAGGTTCGGCGCACGCCAAGCCCATGATGTGCTGGGCCAGGATGTCGCGCGCGCCGACCCGCTCCGGGTCGCCGTCCAGGTCGTTGGCGGCGACGGCCTCGCGCGCCGCCTGGCACTCCAGCATCTCGAAGCGGTGAGCCGGCACCAGCAGGGCGCGGGAGGGCTCGTCGAGCCTGTGGTTCGCCCGCCCGATACGCTGGATCAGTCGCGCGCTGCCCTTTGGCGCCGCCAGTTGGATGACGAGGTCCACCGCGCCCCAGTCGATGCCGAGGTCGAGCGTGGAGGTGCAAACCACCGCCCGCAGTTCGCCCCGCCCCATCGCCGCCTCCACCTTGCGCCGCTGCTCCACCGCCAGGCTGCCGTGGTGCAGCGCGATGGGCAGGTTGTCGTCGTTGATCTCCCACAGCATCTGGAAGCTGAGTTCGGCCTGGAAGCGGGTGTTGACGAACACGAGCGCGGTCTGGGCGCCCCGGATCGCCTCCAGCACGTCGGGGATGGCGTGCTTGGCCGTCCAGCCGCTCCAGGGCGCCGGCTTGTCGGTGAGCAGCATGTCCACCACGGGCGGCGCGCCGGGCGCCCCCAGCACCAGGTCGGCCATTCGCTCAGGAC
>CALMGB010000102.1 GCA_937863535.1 uncultured Caulobacteraceae bacterium | reverse complement strand
GGGGATTGATCCGCACCCAGAGCTGTGAAGGCCGCGGCCCGGGACGCGCGTCCAGGAAACTGCGGACCAGAACCCGGGCCGCGGCCTTGGCCGGGGCCGCCACAGAGTCCTCCAGGTCCAGGATCAGGACGTCCGCCCCGCTGGCGTCCCCCTTGCCGAGCTTCTTCTCGCTGTCTCCGGGGATGAACAGCCAGGACCGGAGGTTCATTCGCCGCTCGGCCGCCGGCGCTGCAGGCCCGATCGCCTGCATTTCGCGACGAGTTCGTTGTGCTGGTTGTAGGCGCGATGCTCGAAGGTCACGATGCCCTGGTCAGGCCGGGAACGGCTCTCGCGCAGGTCCACCACCTCGGTCTCCACACGCACCGTGTCGCCATGGAAGAGCGGCTTGGGGAAGCGCACCTCGTCCCAGCCGAGGTTGGCGACCGCAGTGCCAAGGGTGGTGTCGCCGACGGAAATGCCGACCATGAGCCCCAAGGTGAAGCAGCTGTTGACGATGCGGCGGCCGAACTCGGTCTGGGTACGGCAGTACTCCTCATCGAGGTGGAGCAGCGCGGGATTGTGGGTCAGGGCCGTGAACAGCACGTTGTCGGTCTCGGTCACCGTCCGACGGATGGCGTGATCGAACCTCTGCCCGACCTGAAGCTCGTCGAACCACTTACCACTCATCGTCACTCCCGATTGTTGGCGGCCGGAACACGAACAAGCGCTTCGGCAGGCCCGAAGTGTCAAGGCTGCACCGGCAGGTCACCCCGTACTGCGTCGTTCGTGGAGCGGCTAGCCTTCAGGAGTGACCCGGGCGCTCTGAACCCCGCGCCTGTGGGTGCCCTGGGTTCTTGGGTCAGGCCTTTAGCGGTCGGACCGCGTGTGTCACATAAGCGTATCGATCACCCCTCCGTCGACGCGGAGCGCCGCGCCCGTGGTGGCTGACGCCTGGGGTGAGGCGACATAGACCACCATGCTGGCCACCTCTTCCGGCGTCGCGCCGCGGCGCAGGATCGAGCTTGGCCGGTGCTCGGCGATGAAGGCGCTCATCGCCTCTTCCACCGACTGGCCGGCGGCCCTGGCCTGGCCGTCCAGCATGGACGCCACCCCGTCCGAAAGGGTAGGACCGGGCAGTACCGAATTGACCGTGACGCCAGTGTTGGCCATCCGCTTGGCGAGGCCGCGGGCCAGGGCCACGTCGGCAGTCTTGCTGACGCCGTAGTGGATCATCTCAACTGGGATGTTGAAGGCCGACTCCGAGCCCAACAGGATGAAGCGGCCCCAGCCCCGCGCCTCCATGCCGGGCAGATAGGCGCGCGCCAGCCGCACGCCGGCCATGACATTGACCTGCCAGTGGCGGTCCCACTCCTCGTCGTTGGTGTCGAAGAAGTCCGATGGCGCGAACACGCCCGCATTGCTCACCAAGATGTCGCAGTGGGGTTCGGCCTTCACCAGCGCCGCGCAGCCCTCCGCCGAGCCGAGATCGGCGGCTACGCCCCGCGCGCCTGAGCCAAGTCGGGCCCGCGCCTTGTCCACCGTCTCCTGGCTTCGCCCGTTCACCACCACCTGGGCGCCGCAGTCGGCCAAGCCTTCCGCGATGGCGAAGCCTATCCCCGCGGTGGAGCCGGTGACCAGGGCGGTTCTGCCGGTCAGGTCGATGTTCATGCCACCTCCGATGCTGCACCATCAACGCGCCAGCGCGCCGCCAGGCTCAAAGCATCCGCCGACAATTTCCACCGATCGGCGCGGGAAGTCGGCTTCCACGCCTAGAGATCGCGACTAGGACCCCGTGGGGCCCACAGGTCCGCGGTTCGTGATTCTCCGATGATCTATGGGGGCGCTCGGTGCGACGACACAGCGCTCCCGCCGAAGACGACGTTCTGGCGGCCCGCCGGCGTGAACAGGCCATAGATCATCGCCGCCTCGGGGGCGGTCGCCGCGTCCAGCTTGGCCAGAAGCGCCTTCGGTAGGACAAGATCTGTCGCGGCGATGTTGTCGTGGACCTGGCTGACGCGGCTGACTCCCATCAGCGCGGTGTCCACACCGGGCCTGGACAGCACCCAGGCGAGCGCCACCCGCGCGGGCGTCTCGCCTACCTTGTCTGAGACGCTACGCAACGTCTTGACGATCCGCCAGTTGCGCTCGGTGAACAGCATGTCGCCGAAGGGATTGGCTCCGTCGAGGCGCTTGTCGTCGGCGGGCCGCACTTCCCCGCCGCCCGCCTCGCTGGGCAGGCCGCCCGCGCGCGGTGCGCCGGCTTCCACCGTCGCGCGATCATACTTGCCGGTGAGCAGGCCGTAGGCGAGCGGGCTCCACGGCATGACGCCAAGCCCCGTGTCGAGCGCCAGAGGCACATGCTCCATCTCCGGCTCGCGGCTGACCAGCGAGTAGAAGTACTGCAGCGCGATCGGCCCCGGCAGGCCTCGCACCGCAGCCAGGGTGGCGACCCTGGCCACATACCAGGCCGGCGTGTTGGACAGGCCCCAATAGCGGACCTTCCCCGCCCGCACGAGGCCGGCCATGGTCTCCAGCAGCTCCTCGGGCGGCGTCACCGAGTCCCAGACGTGGACCCAGTAAAGGTCGACGTAGTCCGTGCCGAGCCTGCGCAGCGATCCCTCGAGCGCGGCGTGAACATGTTTGGCGCTGTTGCCCCCGGCATGGGGTCCCTTGCCCGCCGAAAAGCCGGATTTGGTCGCCACGACCATGCGGTCGCGCAGCCCGCGCTCCGAGATCATCGCGCCGAGCATCTCCTCGCTGCGGCCGCCGGCGTAGACGTCAGCGGTGTCGACGAGGTTGCCGCCGGCCTCGACATAGGCGTCGAACACCGCCGCGGCCGCTTCCCGCTCCATGCCCCAGCGCGCGACGCCGAACGTCATGGTCCCGAGCGCGGGCGGGCTGACCACGAGGCCGGAACGACCCAGGGTGCGATAGTCGGTAAGCGACATGGCGAACTTCCATAGTGATTAGTATGGAACTCTGTGGGCCGGTTGGCGAGGCGGGTCAAGCGTTCTATATCGGTCGCTATGGAACAACTGGCGACACCGGCGAAACGCGGGATGGGACGCCCGCTCTCCTTCGACCGGGACACGGCGCTGGATGCGGCGATGCGGCTGTTCTGGGAACACGGCTTCGAGGCGACCTCGATCGCCGAACTCACCCAGCGGATGGGGATCACGCCGCCGAGCCTGTATGCGGCCTTTGGAGACAAGCGGCGGCTGTTCCGTGAAGCCGTGCACCGGTATCTGGGCGGGGCCGCGGCGGTGGCGCAGACGATCAAGGATGCGCCGACGGCATTAGACGCCGCGCGCGACCTGCTGACCGCCGCCGCCATCGGCGACACGGGCGAGGACACGCCGCCAGGCTGCCTGCTCGCCAGTTCGATCGTCAGCAGCTCGGCGGCCGCTGCGGAGGTCCGTGAGGAGCTGGCGGTGATCCGGCGCGGCGTCGAGGCGGCGCTGCGATCGCGCATCGAGCGGGACGTCTCCGAAGGCCTGCTACCCGCAGGGGCCGATGCGGAGATGCTCGCGGGCCATGCATTTGCGGTCGTCCAGGGCATGTCCACGCTCGCCAAGGACGGCGCCGACCGAAGCAAGCTCCTCCGGATCGTCGACGCCGCGATGGCTTGCTGGCCAGGTGCAGATCCACTCGCCAACGGCTGAGCGGGCTCCAGAATATCCGACCTGCGCGGCCTTCCACATCGTGGAGGGCCAGGCCGCGAACAAAGGCATACGAAGGACGCCTTCACAGTTCACCTGCGTACATGTTATGCTACGGCGATGGCGTTCGAAGGACGGGATGGAGATCGCGGCGCGGCGGCGCTGGCGACGGACTTGCGGGCGCTGGTCGGCAAGCTGAAGCGGCGCCTGCGGGAGCAGGCCGATGCGGGCGACCTCACCCCGTCCCAGGTCTCGGCCCTGGTGCGGCTGGAGCTCGAAGGTCCTCAGACCGTCAGCGCGCTCGCCCGAAGCGAGGGCGTCCGCCCGCAGTCGATGGGCGCCACCGTCTCCGCCCTGCAGGCGGCCGACCTTGTCATGGGGATGGCCGATCCGGCCGATCGGCGTCAGACCCTGCTGTCCGTCACCCCCGCCTGCCGGAACTGGATCCGGGCCGGCCGGGACGCCCGCCAGGACTGGCTGACCCGTGTCATCGACCGGGAGCTTTCGCCGGCCGAACGCGAGCGCCTGGCAGACGCGCTGGCCCTTCTCAGGCGCGTCGCCGAGGCCTGACGCTTCGCCTCGATCCTTCCCGCTTCGCTTCAAGGAGAGCCGCCATGCCGCTCACTGTTCTCGATCCCAGGACGGCTCTGATCGTGGTCGACCTGCAGCAGGGCCTCATGGGCTATACGACCGTGCATCCTCTGCAGGAGGTCGTGCAAAGGCGGCCGCCCTAGCCCTCGCATTTCGCAGCCGCGACCTGCCCGTGGTGCTGGTCAACGCCGCCGGCGGCGCGCCAGGCCGCGCGGAGCAGGGTAGCCGGCGGCGCGATCTCCCCTCCGGCTTCACCGACCTCGCGCCGGAACTGGAGCAGGCGCCGCCGGACCTCCTGGTCACCAAGCACACCTGGGGCGCCTTCACCCGCACCGGCCTGGAAGCGACGCTCCGCGACCTCGGCGTCACCCAGGTGGTGGTCTGCGGGGTTGCGACCAGCATCGGCGTGGAGTCCACCGCCCGCCAGGCCCATGAGCTTGGGTTCAACGTCACGGTAGCGCTAGACGCCGTCACCGACCTGAACGCCGACGCCCACGCCAACAGCCTGGAGCGCATCTTCCCGCGCCTGGGCGAGCGGGGCTCGACGCAGGAGATCATCGACCTCCTGGCCAGGCCGCAGGCGTGACCCGCCCGCGAACACTCATGTTGCGCGCACTGCGGAGCTACAACTTCCGGGTCTGGTCGGCGGGCGCGCTGGTGTCCAACATCGGCGCCTGGATGCAGCGCATCGCCCAGGACTGGCTGGTGCTGACCGGCCTGACCCACCACGACGCCTCCGCCGTGGGCCTGGTGGTGGCGTTGCAGTTCCTGCCCCAGGTGCTGCTCCTGCCCTGGACCGGATGGGCGGCGGACCACCTGGATCGCCGCCGCCTGTTGTTCGCCACCCAGGCGGCCATAGGCGCGCTCGCGCTCGGGCTGGGCGTGCTGACGATCAGCGGCCTGGTTCGGACCTGGCAGGTGGACGTGTTCGCCTTCCTGCTCGGCTGCGCGTCCGCCTTCGACGCGCCGGCGCGCCAGACCTTCGTGGCCGAGATGGTCGGCGAAGATGACCTTTCCAACGCAGTGGCGCTGAACTCCACCTCGTTCAACGCCTCGCGCCTGGTCGGGCCGGCGTTCGCGGGCCTGTTGATCTCGGCCGTAGGCGTAGGCGGAGTGTTCCTGTTCAACGCCGCCTCGTTCCTCGCCGTCCTGCTGTCTCTCGCGCTCATGCGGACCGACGAGTTGCACCGGCGCGACCGCCTGATACGAAAGCCCGGCGCTCTGGTCGACGGCTTCCGTTATGTCCGCGGCCGCAGCGATCTGCAGGTCCTGCTCCTGATGCTCTTCATCTTCGGCGCCTTCGGCCTGAATTTCGCGATCTTCATCTCCACCATGGCCGCGAGCGTGTTCCACGCGGGTGCGGGCGGATTTGGCCTCTTGACCTCGGCCATGGCCGTCGGCTCGGTGGGCGGCGCGCTGCTGGCCGCCCGGCGCGAGCGCCCGAGCCTGCCGCCGATCGTCGCTGGCGCGCTGGTGTTCGGCTGCGCCTATGCACTCGCCGCCGTGGCGCCAAGCTTGCCCCTGTTCGCCCTGACGCTCGTCGTCGTGGGCGCGGCGTCACAGACCGTGACCACCTCCACGACCAGCCTGGTGCAGATGTCCACGGATCCCGCGATGCGAGGGCGCGTGATGGCCCTTCTCCTCGCCATAGCGCTCGGAGGCCTGCCCATCGGGGCGCCTGTGGTCGGCTGGGTGGCCAACGCTTTCGGCCCGCGTTGGGCGCTGGCCATAGGCGCCGCGGCAGGCTTCGCAACCGCCGCGGTCGGCGCGGGCTATGTCGCCCGTCGTGGGCGGATCGGAGAGCTGATCGAAGCTCCCGCTTGAGAGATCGGATGCAACCGGCTCATCAAGCGCCGATGGTTGTGAGTTCCAGTCCGGCGAAATCGCCCTGCTCGCGCCATTGCCGTAGCAGCTTGATGAAAGCGATCGCGCCGCCGCCAAAGGGTGCGCTGCGGGCCTCGGCGTCGGAAAGCCGGCCTTCGTTGTTATAGTAACCGGGGGTGCAGGCCTCGATGAACTTGCGCCGACTCTCTCCCGACTTGACGATGGTGCCCACCCAGTCCTGCTCGGCCTCGGCTGTCGGCTGGACGCTGACGATGTGACGCGTCAAGCACTGATCGACGATGTGAGCGATGTGCACAGTCTGCTCGCTCAGCATGTGCGGAAAGTTCGGCGACATGCCGGCCTGGGCCTGGCTGACGATGAAGAGGTTCGGGAAGTCGCGGGTCTGCAGGCCGTAGAGCGTCGACATGCCGGCCGACCAACGGTCGGTCAGAGACACTCCGCCAACGCCGTGGATTTCCATGCCCGAGCGCTTGGCGTAGCTGGTGGAGGTCTCGAAGCCGGTGGCGAAGACCAGGCAGTCCAACGGATATTCCATGCCCTTGGCCACCACGCCGGTGGGCGTGATGCGCTCCACCCCGCGTGGCGCGGTGTCCACCAGGGTCACGTTCGCCCGGTTGAAGCTCTGCAGATACTCGTCGCTGAAACACGGCCGCTTGCAGTAGAGGCTGAACCAGGGCTTCAGCGCCTCCGCCGTCGCCGGATCCCCTACGATGCGGGATATCCGCTCGCGGATGTCGGCCATCTTCTCCAGGTCCGCCTGTTCCAGCAGAGCGCCCGGG
>CALMGB010000101.1 GCA_937863535.1 uncultured Caulobacteraceae bacterium | reverse complement strand
AACGCGCCATCACCAACCTCCTCGTTCAGGACGTTGAATCAGCGTTCGTGCAAACTCGCTACCCGCTTATGAGATCATGACCTAGATTGGCCCGAATTCTGACTGTGACCTAATCACCATGGCGTGAGGCGCCGGAGACGCACCCGACCCAGGGTCGTCACGCCAGCGCGATTGCCCGCCGAGCCGATCTTGGCTAGACGCCCTGGCGCACCTGTTCGCGCAGCTCACGGGAGGGGACGTCGTGGCCACCGTTCACCCCCTCCTCGCCGTGCGTCTGCTGGACGTGCGCAAGAGCTGGCGTTTCGTGCCGAGCGTCTGGGACGCTCTGATCTTCGCCCTGGTGATCGGCGGCCTCGCCCTGATCGCGGTGGGCGGTCACGAGACCCTTCAACCCCTGGCGCACAGCCCGGCCATCAGCCTCGACCCCCGGGTGCTGCCGAACTATGCGCTTCGCACCACTCTGCGCATGCTGGCGGCGATCATCTGCTCGACCGTCTTCACCTTCGTCTACGGCGCGCTGGCGGTGAAGAGCCGGCGGGCGGAGCAGGTCTTGGTTCCGTTGCTCGACATCCTGCAATCAGTGCCTGTCTTCTCCTTCCTATCGTTCACCATCACCTTCTTCCTGGCCCTGTTCCCGGGCCAGGTGTTCGGGGCGGAGCTGGCGTCGATCTTCGCCATCTTCACCGCCCAAGCCTGGAACATGACCTTCAGCTTCTACCAGTCGCTGAAGACCGTACCGCGTGACCTCAGCGACGTCTCCGAAAGCCTGAGGCTCGGCCCCTGGCGGCGGTTCTGGGTGCTGGAGGTTCCGTTCGCGGCGCCGGGGCTGATCTGGAACGCCATGATGTCCATGTCGGGCGCCTGGTTCTTCGTCGTCATCTCGGAGGCGGTGAAGGTGGGCAACGTCTCCATCGCCTTGCCGGGCATAGGCTCGTATGTCGGGCTGGCCATCGCCCGGCAGAACCTGGGCGCCATCGGCTGGGCCATCCTGGCCATGGGGCTGGTGATCCTGGCCTATGACCAGCTGCTGTTCCGGCCGCTGGTGGCGTGGTCGGAGAAGTTCACCGTCGAGCTGTCATCCCGCCAGGGCGCGCCGCCCCAGTCCTGGGTGCTGAACTTCCTGCAGCGGGCGCAACTGGCGCGGCGTGTCTGGATGCCGTTCGCCGACCTGATGGGCGCCTTCACCCGCGTCCACGTGGGCGGCGGCCGGCCGCCGCCACGCCGGCTGGTGCAGGCCTGGTCGAGCCGTGGGGCGGACTATGTCTGGTACGCAGGCCTCGCCCTCCTCGGCGTCTGGGCTGCGTGGCGGGTGGTGGCCTATGTCGGACGCGAGGTCGGGCCTGCCGAAGTGCTGGCGGTGATCGGGCTTGGCGGCCTCACCCTGATCCGGGTGCTGGTCCTGATCGTGCTGGCGAGCCTGATCTGGGTGCCCATCGGAATCGTGGTGGGACTTCGGCCCCGGTGGACCCAGGCGGTGCAGCCGGTGGCTCAGTTCATGGCCGCCTTCCCCAACAACCTGTTCTTTCCGGTGGTTGTGGTGGGCATCGTCCACTTCCACCTGGCGTCGGACATATGGCTTTCGCCGCTGATGATCCTGGGCACCCAGTGGTACATCCTGTTTAACGTCATCGCCGGCGCCAGCGCCTTCCCCAACGACCTGCGCGAGGCCGCGTCCAGCTTTGGGGTCAAGGGCTGGAGCTGGTGGCGCAAGGTGATGCTGCCGGGCGTCTTCCCCTACTTCGTCACCGGCGCGATCACAGCTAGCGGAGGCGCCTGGAACGCCTCCACCATCGCCGAAGTGGTGAACTGGGGAAATACCCGGCTGACCGCTCACGGCCTGGGCGCCTTCATCTTCCAGTCCACCGAGCGCGGGGACTTTCCCCGAGTGGTTCTAGGCACCGCCGTGATGAGCCTGTTCGTGGTGCTGTTCAACCGGGTGCTATGGCGGCCGTTGTTCAACTACGCCGCCAGGCGGTTGAGGATGGACTGAGTCTCCTCGCCCCGCCGGGGAAAGAGGGGTTGGCGTAGAAGGTTAGGAGATCGTCATGACCGACACCGCCGTAGCCGAAGCTCCCACCGGCCGTTCCCTGCTGGAGATCAGCCACGTCCGGCAGTCCTATTCCAAGGGGTCCGGCAACGACCTGCTGGTGCTGGAGGACATCAACCTCGACCTGCGCGGAAACGAGATCGTGGGTCTGCTCGGCCGCTCGGGTTCGGGCAAGTCGAGCCTGCTGCGCATCATCGCAGGGCTGGCGCGTCCCGTCTCCGGCGAGCTGCGCTGGCGGGGGCGGCCTGTCACCGGGCCCTCCCAGGGCATCGCCATGGTGTTCCAGAGCTTCGCGCTCTTCCCCTGGCTGACGGTGCTGGAGAACGTGGAGATCGGGCTGGAGCCGCTGGGGGTGCCGGCGGCGGAGCGTCGCTCGCGCTCGGTTGCGGCGATCGACCTGATCGGGCTGGACGGCTACGAGTCGGCCTATCCGCGCGAGCTTTCTGGAGGCATGCGCCAGCGGGTGGGCTTCGCCCGGGCGCTCGTGGTGCATCCCGAGCTGCTGCTGATGGACGAGCCCTTCTCCGCGCTCGACGTGCTGACCGCCGAGACGCTGCGCACCGACTTGGTGGAGCTGTGGCAGGAGAAGAGGCTGCCGCTCTCCTCCATCCTGCTGGTGACCCACAATATCGAGGAGGCAGTGCTGATGTGCGATCGCATCATCATCTTCGCCTCCAACCCCGGCCGCATCGCCCACGAGATCCGGGTCGACCTCGCCCACCCGCGCGACCGGGGCGAACCGGCCTTCCGCCAGCTGGTGGACGACATCTACGGGCGCATGACCAACCCCTTCGATCCCAAGCTGAAGGCCGAGCAGCCCACCCCCGATGTCGCCGCCAGCCAGGGCGTCGGCATGGGGCTGGCCAGCGTCTCCACCAACCTCTTGGCTGGCCTGATGGAGGAGTTGGCCAAGCCCCCCTTCAACGGCCGCGCCGACCTGCCCGAGATCGCTGACGACCTGCAGATGGAGATCGACGAGCTGTTCCCGCTGGCCGAGTCGCTGCAGCTGATGCGCTTCGCCGAGGTGGCCCATGGCGACATCACCCTGAGCGAGGCGGGTCGCCAGTTCGTCGACGGCGACAGCGACACCCGCAAGCGCCTGTTCGGCCGCCAGCTGGTGGCCCACGTCCCCATCGTCGCCCTGATCCGCCGGGTCCTGGACGAGCGCCCCACCCACATGGCCCCCTACCGCCGCTTCTCCGAGGAGCTGGAGGATGTGATGAGCCAGGACTACGCCGAGGAGACCATGGACGCGGCGGTGAACTGGGGGCGGTATGCCGAGCTGTTCGCCTTCGACGAGCAGAGCCAGACGTTCAGCCTTGAGAACCCGGAGTAGGGCTAGCCTGAATAGGCTGGATGTAGGACTTCCGCTCTCACTCGGCCTCATCCTGAGCCTGTCGAGGACGGGGCCGCGGCACGCCTGGTGGGTCGCCACGTCCTTCGACAGGCTCAGGATGAGGCGAAGGCTGGGGTTACGCCTAGGCTTTCCCCGTGACAGGCGAGCGTCGTCGCCCAGATCGCGCCCTCAGAACGCCTTGGTGATCCCCCCGAACACCCCGCGCCTCGCCCCGAACTGGGGTGCGCCGACGCCCACGCCCGTGCCGTCACGAATCTCGTAGAGCTTGTCACCGACGTTCACCACATCGACCCGCACATCGACCTTTCCGGCCAACGGCAGGTCGAAGTGGTGCGAGGCGGTCAGGTTGGCGGTCAGGTAGCTCGCCACGTGGTCGCCATTGGGAATGTCGGTCCCATCGGCCGCGGTCTGGTCGCGGCGCAGGCCCGAGCCGTACAACAGGTCGAAGCCGAACCGCGTCCCCCCGATCAGTCCGTCGCGGATCAGGTAGGTGGCGCCGGCCGAGCCGGTATAGGTCTGGTCGTGGTCCAGGTAGATGTAGTTGCGCGAGATATAGGCCAGCTCGGCGGGATCGAAGCTGAACTGGCTCGAGTCGATGTCTTTCCCCTGCGCGCGCTGGTGGGTGAAGCTGAAATAGGCGCTGAGCGGGCCTTGCGTATAGTTGGCGGTGAACTCCTGGCCGAAGATGACGCCATGCAGGTAGTTGAAAGGCGTCAGGATGATTGGGGCGCCGAACAGGCCCTCATCGATCAGGTTGTGCGATTGGCGGTAGAAGACGTCGACCCCCAGCGTCAGCCGGCGGCCGAGCAGCTTCTGCTCTCCCCCGATGTCGTAATACTGCTGCCGCTCGGCGTAGGGGGTGGTGTCCTGGGTCAGGGTCGAGGCGCCGGTGGTGTTCTGGAACTTCGACACCGTCTCGGTGCCCACCAGCTCGAAGGGCGGCGGGTTGAAGTAGCGGGCATAGCCGGCGTGGAGCGTGGTCTGCGGCGTCGGCAGCCAGACCAGGTTGACGCGCGGCGAGAGTTGCTTCTCGTCGCGATAGCCGTTCACGTCGTCGCCGCGCAGGCCGTAGTTCAGCGTCAGGTTCGACAGCAGCTTCCACTCGTCCTGCAAGTAGACGCTATAGGTGTATTCGGTCTTGCCGCCGTTGTCGGCGATGACTTCCGGCACAGTCCCGGTCGTGCCGTCGGCATTTACCGGCAGCACCTGGGTGCTCGTGTCGCTAGTGCCGCGGTCGCCCTGGATGATGATCCCGCCGCGCAGCGTGTGGGCGGCGTCCAGCCGGTAGACGCCTTCGGTCTGCACGCCCAGCGCCACGTCGCGCTTGAAGGCGTTCTGGGCGATGCCGGTGTAGAGCAGGTCGCCCACGGGCGAGGGGCGGAAGTCGAGGGTGGAGTAGCGGCTGAACAGCGAGGTTTGCACGGTGAACGGCCCCTGGTCGTGCAGCCAGCTGCCGATGGCGAACCCGGTGATCTCGCGCTGGGTCTCGTTCAGAAGCGTGCTCGGGAAGTCGGTGGTGGAGCCGACCGCGAAGCCGTTGGCTGGCCCAAGGCCCGGCGTGTCGGGAATCTGGAAGCGGTCATCGGAATAGCCGCCGATGAAGGACACCTTGTCCTGCTGGGTGAGGACGTGATCGGCATAGACGAAGACGTTGCCCTGGTCCGCCCGGTCGTGGTCGGGGGTTGAGCTGCCGTCCGGGCTCTCGATGCCGAGCTGGGTACGCTTGAACTCCGCGGAGACGAAGAAGTTCGAGCCGCCGCTGGAGCCGCCATAGACCAGGCTGGGCTCATAAGTCCCGTGGCTGCCGCCGTAGAGTGAGATCTCGCCGCCGTTCTTCAGCCCGCTCTTGGTGGTCACGTCGATGATGCCGGCGGTCTCCAGCCCGTACTGGGCGGGCAGGGCGCCGGTGATCAGGCTGAGGCTGTCCACCAGGCGGGGCGAGAGCGTCTGGCCGAACACGCTGATGCCCTCCGGCAGGATGGTGCCGTTGATGCGGTACTGGATGCCGTTGTGGTCGTCGCGAACGTGGAACTGGCCGAAGCTGTCCTGCACCACGCCGGGCAGCTGCAGGATCACGTCGTTCAGCGGCTGGTCGTCGCCACCCGGGAGCGCCTGGATGGCGGCGTTGTTGACGGTGTAGGTCGAGGCGCCCAGGCTCGGCTCGATGGACAGCCTCGCCGCGTTCAGCCGCTGGGCGGTGACCACCACCTCGGACACGGTCCCTGCAGGAGATGGCGCGGTGGGAGCGGCGGCGGTTGCGTGGGTGGGCTTCACCTGGCTGGCCTGCGGGGTGGCTGGGTCCACCTGGGCGTAGGCCGTGGTGGCTGCGCCGGCCATCGCGCTCACGGCCGCGAGCAGCCCGATCTTCAACTTCATGGGCGTTCCACTTCGTGGCATGGCGTCTATGTTACTTTGTAACGCCATTGCTGCGACGCCGATACGGGGAGTGTCCCTGCGGGTCAAGGCAACGATCGCCGGCCTCGCGTCCCGGCTCGCACTTGCCCAACCTAGTGGCATGGACAGCACATGCGCCCATGTCGCCGAGCCTCCGGTGAGCGAGGCCGCTCTGCCCGGGTCGCCGGCCCGTGGAGCGCAGATAGCCGCGCAAGAGGGCGAGAAGTGGACCGCATCGCGGGCGCGCATCTATTAAC
>CALMGB010000100.1 GCA_937863535.1 uncultured Caulobacteraceae bacterium | reverse complement strand
CCCGCCCCCCCCGGGCCCGCCCTGGCCGGGCCCGGGGGCGCGAAGCAGGGCGGCGGCGGAGATGCGGCCGACCAGGTCTGCGGTGACGGCGACGGCGATGGCCGCCCGGCCTTCGCTGACGCCCACAACCGCCACCACGCCCGAGCCGACCTGCTTGCGGAAGTCCTCGATCACCGGCCGCAGGCCCTTCCCGTCGACGCCGTCCAGCACCCGGCCGATAAAGCTCACCCCGCCGACCTCCTCCACCTCGGAGGCCGCGCCGCCGCTGCCGCCGGAAAGGGCCAGCTTCCGCTTCGCGTCAGCGAGGTCCCGCTCCAGCCGCTTGCGGTCGGTGGCGAGCGCCTCGACCCGGGCCGCCACCTCGGACGGCGGGACCTTGAACTGGACCGCCAGGCCCTCCGCCACGCCGGCCCGGTCGAGCAGGTGGCGGCGCGCCGCCTCGCCGGTCAGCGCCTCCACCCGGCGCACGCCCGAGGCGATGCCCGTTTCCGCGATGATCTTGAACAGCGCGATGTCGCCGGTGCGCGCCACGTGGGTGCCGCCGCACAGCTCCACGGAATAGGCGCCCTCGCCCGCCAGCGCGCGGCCGAGCGTCAGCACGCGCACCTCCTCTCCGTACTTCTCGCCGAACAGGGCCACCGCCCCCGCCTCGATGGCGGCGGCCGGGGCCATGCTCTGGGTCACGGCCGGCAGGTTCTGGCGGATCACGGCGTTCACCTCGGCCTCCACGCGGTCGAGCTGATCGGAGCTCAGGGGCTGGCCATGTGAGAAGTCGAACCGCATGCGCTCGGCGTCCACCAGCTGGCCCTTCTGCGCCACGTGGCCGCCCAGCACGTTCTTCAGCGCCGCATGCACCAGATGGGCCGAGGAGTGGTTGGCGCGGGTTCGGGTCCGCGCGTCGGGGTCGATGGCCAGCCGCACCCGGTCGCCGAGGCTCAACCGGCCGGTGTCGATGTGCAGGGTGTGGACGAACAGGTCGCCGGCCTGCTTGGCGATGGCGACCAGCCTTCCCCCGCCTCCGGGCCATTCCACCTCCCCGATGTCGGAGGCCTGGCCGCCGCTTTCGGCATAGAAGGGCGTGTGGTCGAACAGCACCTCCACGGTCACGCCATCGTCGCCCCCGGCGGTGACCTCGTCCACCTCCGCCGCCTCGCGCACCAGGGCGATCACCTCGCCCATGACCTCGGCCTGCTCGTAGCCGACGAAGTCGGTGGGGCCGAGGCGGTCGCGGAGCTTGAACCATTCCGCCGTCTGCGCCCGGTCGCCGGAGCCTGCCCAGGCCTCACGCGCCATGGCTCTCTGCCGGTCCATGGCGGCGTCGAAGCCCTCCAGGTCCACGGTGATCCCGCGCGCCCGCACCGCGTCCTGGGTCAGGTCGAGCGGAAAGCCGTAGGTGTCGTAGAGCCTGAACGCGGTCTCGCCGGAAAGCACGCCGCCGTTCCCCAGCCCGCTGGTCGCCTCCTCCAGCAGCCCCATGCCGCGGCCAAGCGTCGTGCGAAACCGCTCCTCCTCCTGGCGCAAGGTCTCGGTGATCAGCGGCGTGGCGCGGACCAGCTCCGGATAGGCCGGCCCCATCTGCTCCACCAGCGCGGGCACGAGCCGCCACATCAGCGGCTGGGCGGCGCCCAGCAGGTGGGCGTGGCGCATGGCGCGGCGCATGATCCGGCGCAGCACATAGCCGCGCCCCTCGTTGGAGGGCGACACCCCGTCGGCCACCAGGAAGGATGAGGCGCGCAGGTGGTCCGCGATCACCCGGTGGGAGAACTTGGCCTCGCCTGCCGCCGGCACACCGGTCAGGTCGACGGACGCCGCGATCAAGGCGCGGAACAGGTCGACGTCGTAATTGTCGTGCACGCCCTGGAGCACGGCGGCGATGCGCTCCAGCCCCATGCCGGTGTCGATGGAGGGCTTGGGCAGGGCCTCGCGCCCGCGGTCGCCGGCGAACTGCTCGTACTGCATGAAGACCAGGTTCCAGATCTCGATGAACCGGTCGCCGTCCTCGTCCACCGAGCCGGGCGGGCCGCCGGGGATCGTCTCGCCGTGGTCGTAGAAAATCTCCGAACAGGGGCCGCAGGGGCCGGTCTCGCCCATGGACCAGAAGTTGTCGGAGGTCGGGATGCGGATGATCTTCTCGTCCGGCAACCCGGCGATCCGGCGCCACAGGCCGTGCGCCTCGTCGTCCTCGGCGTAGACGGTGACGAGCAGCTTCTCGACCGGCAGGCCGAACTCGCGCGTCACCAGCTTCCAGGCCAGCTCGATCGCCTCGTCCTTGAAATAGTCGCCGAAAGAGAAGTTGCCGAGCATCTCGAAGAAGGTGTGGTGGCGCGCCGTATAGCCGACGTTGTCCAGGTCATTGTGCTTGCCGCCGGCGCGCACGCACTTCTGCGAGGACGTGGCGCGGGGCGCCGGGCGCTGTTCGGCCCCGGTGAAGATGTTCTTGAACGGGACCATGCCGGCGTTGACGAAGAGCAAGGAAGGGTCGTTCTGGGGTATCAGCGGCGCGGACGGAACCACGGCGTGCCCCGCGCCGGCGAAGTAGTCCAGATAGGCGCGGCGGATGTCGTTGAGTGACGTGCCGGTAGGGTGTGGGGCGGGCATCAAGCGGGTCCGGAAACGGCGAAGCGCCTCGCTTGATATAGAAAACTCCAGGCCCTCAGGCCAGCGGCCTGACGCCGGCGCCGCCGACCAGGCGCCCTAAGCCGCCCCGCTCTCGTTCAGCTTGCCAGCGGAGGACGCACGGCGGAGTCGGTGTTCGGGAACTTGGCGATTTGCTGCACCGGTATGTTGAAGTGCGCGGCCACCATCGCCGGCGGCGTATGCGCCAGCCAGTCCACCAGCGAGATGTCCTCGTACTTGTCGGCCCTGAACACCTCCAGGAACACCAAGTCCACAGGGCCAGTATTCTTGATGTAGTGGCCGAGGTTGCGGGGAATGTAGCCGATGTCTCCGGCCTTGAAGTCGTTCGTGACCGATTTCGGACCCGTGTTGAAGACGCCCATCTGAGCCGTCCCCTTCACATAGTACTGCCACTCGTCGGCGTTCGGGTGCCAGTGCATCTCGCGAAGGCCACCGGGCTTCAGCGTGACCAGCGCGGCGGCGATCGTCTTGGCCGCCTTGAAGTTCTGGCTGTCGGCGATCTGCACCGTGCCGCCCGGGTTCTGCTTGGCGATCGGCCCGCTGCCCAGCGAGAAGGTGAAGGGGTTCGGCGGAAGCCCTTGGGCGCTCCTCACCGCCGCCTGATCGGCGGCGAGCGGACCGGGCAGTTCGCCCTGATAGATCCAGAGGTCGTGCGTGTACATGTTCTTGAAGGTGTCGGGCGCCACGCCGAAGTTCTGGGCCAGGATGTCCAACGGCGTGTGCGCCATCCAGTCGGTGACGAGCAGAGTGTTGTACTCTGACTGCTTGCCGCTGTCGAAGCAGAGGATGAACTCGCAACCATCGGGTCCAAGGCCCTGCAGGGAATGCGGGAATCCGGCGGGGAAGTACCACAGGTCGCCCGCCTTGGTGTCGGAGACGGAGGCGCGGCCCTCGAGATCGATTACGGTGACGCGGCATTCGCCGTAGCTGACGTAGCCCCACTCCGCGGCTTGATGCCAGTGCAACTCGCGCACACCCCCGGCTGCAAGCCGCATGTTGACGCCTGAGATCTCCTCCGAGGCCTGGAAGTCCGATTGGGTGACCTGGCGCGCCCAACCGCCGGCTTGGATGCGGCGCGGGGCGTCGTTGAAGGAGGCCCAGAATAGCGGCAGGTCGCCGATATCGGTGGGCGGCGGCGTATAGGCGGAGGGGAACTGGTTGTAGAGTGCGGGGTTTTGCGGTCCCGGATCGACGGGGCTGCGCGGCGTCTTCGTCGTATTGATCAGTCCCTGCGGCGGCTGGTCCGGATTCCCGATCGTCTGGGCCGCGGCAGGGCCAGCCAGCGCAGCGCCGGTGATGGCGCCCGCCGCCAGCATCTGTCGTCTGGAAACGCTCATGCCGAGTCTCCTTACCCAGTGGATGCAGGGACAACTCCCCGCGTCCGTCAATGTTGCGGTGGAGCGGACGGCGCTTCCCGGAACGCACGGGACGGTGCGGGGTTGGCAGGGCGTCGGCGCCCTGCCGGCGTTGACGGAGCGGACCGATGAGCATCTTCGGCGCGATCATGGACAAGATTTTCCAC
>CALMGB010000099.1:992-3880 GCA_937863535.1 uncultured Caulobacteraceae bacterium | reverse complement strand
CCCTCCACTGCTTGGCCCCACCACAGTCGGCCGGCCACGGCCCTGCTGCGCCTCGACGTGTCCGAGTTCGACGCCCGCTACGATCCGGCCGCCGCGGGCGCGCCCCCCACTGCGGTGGTCAGCCTGCGCGCGACCCTGACCCGGGCGGATGGGCGCACGCTGGTGCAGCAGGTCTTCACCGAACGGCGCGCGGCCTCGCAGGACCGGGTCTCCGCCATCGTCCAGGCCTATGACGCCGCGGTGCAGAGCGTCTTGGCCCAGGTGGTGGACTGGACCCAGGCGGAAACTCCGCTCATCGCGGCCGAACTGGACCCGGCCGCGCCGACGGCGCTTCCCCCACCGTCGATCCGCGTCTTTTCGAGGAGCTTTCCGCATTGACCGGCGAGGCGCAAGGCGCGGCGTGGCCGGCGGAGGAGCCGGTGCTGCGCGCCATCGCCATGCCGTCCGACACCAACCCGGAGGGCGACATCTTCGGCGGCTGGCTGGTCTCGCAGATGGACCTGGCCGGCGCCACCATCGCCTTCCGCCGGGCCCAGGGGCGCTGCGTGACCGTGGCGATCGACGGCATGAGCTTCATCAGCCCGGTGTTCGTGGGCGACGAGGTCAGCCTGTTCGCCCGCCTGGTGCATGTGGGCCGCTCCTCCGTCCGCGTGTCGGTGGAGGCGTGGCGGCGGCGGCGTGACGGGCGGGACGTCTACAAGGTGACCCAGGGTGTCTTCGTCTACATCGCCATCGACGGCGAACGACGGCCACGCCCCCTGCCTCTGGAAGATTGAGGAAAAAAGGGGCGGCGCCCTTCGACGCCGCCCCGTGCATCCCCGGCGCTGCGGCCGGAGCGGATCAGGCCGGCGCGCTGGCGTGCGAATCGGGCCCATAGCCTTGGAGCGCCTGCTCCTTGGCCTTGTCGAAGATGGATTTGCAGGCGCCGTCCTGCTTGGCGAAGGCGCGCCCGATCTCCTTCCAGGTGGCGCCCTGTTCGCGCATGCGGACCAAGCGGGCCACGTCCTCTGGAGAGAGGCTGTTGCGGGGCCGGCGATAGCGGGGAGCGATCATCGTCTGGGCGCCTCCCGGGCTCAACCTGCCGGGGGCGCGGCGGGCGTGGCGCGCGCCTGGAACAGGGAGAAGAAGCCGTCGACCATGGCGCTGGCGAACACGCCCAGCAGCGGGCCGGCGACGGGGCCGCCCAACCGCGCCGCCTCCGCCGCCGCCTGGGCGTCGGCGGCCGGGGGAAGGCTGGAGGCGGCGCCGCCCAGCGCCGTCTGCGCGGCAGGGGTGAGTTCGGGGGTGACGGTCTCCAGCATGGAAGCGAGGGCGCGCAGCCCCTGGGACGGCTTGGACATCTGTACGGCTCCACAGAACTAAACAAGAACACTATCTGTGTGTGCGCTCGACGTACATGTGAGTCAACCCGCGCGGGCTGTGGAAAGGAGGCTGGACAGTCGGAGCGACATTTTGCATCCTGCGCACATGGCGGCGGACTCCGAAGCCCATCCGGGCCACTATCTGCGTGAATGGCGCAAGGCGTGCGGCCTGACCCTGGAGCAGGCCGCCGACCGTGTAGAGCGCGCTTAGGAGGCGCGCCTCGACGCCGCGTCTTAGGTCCGGCCCATCGGCATGACCCATTCCACCCTCAGTCGGATCGAGCGCGGGAAGCTGCCGTACAACCAGGCTCTGCTTGAACTCTTGGCCCAGGTCTACCGCACCGACCGCGCGAGCCTGATCATGCGCGACCCCTCGGATCCCGACGGGCTCTGGACCATCTGGGAGCAGTTGAAGCCCCGCGAGCGCGCCCAGGCCGTGGAGGTGATGAAGGCCCTGCACCGAACACGTGCGGTCGCGTGAGGGTAAGGCGGAACTTTCTTCGGGCGTAAGCTTAGGCCTGAGACCCTTACGCTCATGGCCATGCCGGAAACCCACGTTGCGGTGTTCAAATTTACGCTCAACGTACATAAAGAGGTAAGGCGGTACCAGGATGGAGCATGCATGCGTCAGATGCGGACGCAGCTCACCGCTATACCTTTGGCGGGTAGGCGTGACGTACGCCGCCCGGCGCCTCGACCTCCACGCCGTCTTCCAGGTCGTGCAGGTAGCACGGCCCCACCGGCGCCTTGCCGTAACCGCCGGGGATGTCGAGCACGTAGGTCGGCTGGCATAGGCCCGAGACGCGGCCTCGCAGCCCCCTCATCAGCGCCTGTCCGCTCTGGAGCGTGGTGCGGAACGGGGCGGTGCCAGGCGCCAAGTCGGCATGGTGCAGGTAGTAGGGCTTGATCCGCGTCTCCACGAAGGCGCGCATCAGAGCCTCGAGCGTGGCCGGATCGTCGTTGACGCCGTGCAGCAGCACGCTTTGGCTCAGCATGGGCACGCCGGCGTCGACCAGGGCAGCGCAGGCGGCCCGGGCGGCGGGCGTCAGCTCGCGCGGGTGGTTGGCGTGCAGCGCAACATAGACCGCCGTCCGCCGTCCCTTCAGCGCCGCCACCCGCTCGGGCGTGACCGCGGCCGGATCGACGACGGGGACACGTGTGTGCAGGCGCACGACCTTCACGTGGTCGATGGCCTCCAGCCGGTCCAGCACTTCACCCAGCCGGCGCGCGGACAGGACCAGCGGGTCGCCGCCGGTAAGGATGACCTCCCAAATCGCCGGATCGGCGGCGACGTAGGCCAGCGCCGCCTCAAGCCGCTCGGCCGTCAGCTCGCCCCCGCCGCCAGGCCCCACCACCTCGCGACGGAAGCAGAAGCGGCAGTAGGTGGCGCAGGTGTGGGTGAGCTTCAGCAGCACTCGGTCTTCGTAGCGGTGCACCACGCCCGGAACCGGACTGTGCGCCTCGTCACCAATGGGGTCGGCGCGTTCCTCAGGCGTCGATTCCAGCTCGAAGGCCTGGGGCGCGAAC
>CALMGB010000099.1:0-982 GCA_937863535.1 uncultured Caulobacteraceae bacterium | reverse complement strand
CGATCAGCTCCGCCATGGCGGGCGTCAACGCCACAGCGTAGCGGGCCGCCACGCGTTCGAGGTCAGGCAGCGCCCCGGGCGTAACGAGCCCGGCGTTCAGCAGGTCGGCAGGGGTGCGGAGCGGTTTCACCGGCGGGGTATGGCGGAGAACACCTCACGGCGTCCACAGCACCTGGCTCACCCGGGTCGCGCCGGTCGCCAGCATCACCAGCCGGTCGAAGCCCAGCGCCGCGCCGCTGGCCGGCGGCATGAGGGCGAGGGCGGCGAGCAGCTCTTCGTCGATGGGATAGCGTTCGCCGTAGATGCGGTCCTTCTCCACCATCTCGGCCTCGAACCGGCGGCGCTGTTCCGCGGCGTCGGTCAGTTCGCCGAAGCAGTTGGCCAGCTCCACCCCGCAGGCGTAGAGCTCGAAGCGTTCCGCCACGCGCGGGTCGTGTGCGGTGGGCCGCGCCAGGGCCGCTTCCACCGTCGGATATTCGTAGAGGATGGTGGGCGCGCCGCGGCCGAGCCGGGGCTCGATTCGCTCCACCAGCACCCGGCTGAACACGTCCGACCAGGTGTCGTCATCCGCCGTTCGCACACCGGCCTGCGCCGCGTCGGCCGCCAACGCGGCACGGTCGCTGTCCCCCGCGTCCTGCAGTGTCGCCAGCAGGTCGATCCCGGCGTAGCGCTCGAAGGCGTCGGCCACCGTCAGCCGCTCCGGCTCCGCGCGAGGATCGCAGGTCTGGCCGCGAAAGGCGAAGCTCGGCGCGCCGCCGACATCGGCGGCGAGGGCCAGCATGGCGTGGCAGTCGGCCATCAGGGTCCCATAGTCTTCGTTCGCCCGGTACCATTCCAGCAGGGTGAACTCCGGGTGGTGCAGGGCGCCCCGCTCCCGGTTGCGCCAGACCCGGGCGAAATCGAACAACCGCGTCTCGCCCGCCGCCAGCAGCTTCTTGGCGGCGAACTCCGGCGAGGTGTGCAGATACATCGGGGCGCGGGC
>CALMGB010000098.1:5447-8602 GCA_937863535.1 uncultured Caulobacteraceae bacterium | reverse complement strand
GCCTGGGGGTAGAAGTTCTGGCCGCGGACGATCAGCATGTCCTTGCGCCGGCCGCAGACGTACAGCTCGCCCTTGTGCAGGAAGCCCATGTCGCCGGTGCGCAGGTACTGGCGGCCGCCCTCGTCGTTGGCGATCTCGGCCCGGAACACCTCCTGAGACACCTCAGGCCGGTTCCAGTAGCCCTGTCCCTTGCTGCGGCCCGCGACCCAGATCTCACCCACCGCGCCGTCGCAGGCCTTCACCGCGGTGTCGGGGTCGACGATGGCGACTTCCACGTCGCCGAGCGGGCGGCCGCAGCTGAGGATGTGGATGGCGGACGATACGTCGGCCACCTTGTCGGTCACCCGCACCCGTCCCTGGGCCAGGGCGTCCTTGTTCACCGACAGCGCCTCGCGCCCCCAGCTCGACACCGCCAGCGTGTTCTCCGCCAGGCCGTAGGCCACCACGAAGCTCTCCGGCTTCAGGCCGTAGGGCTCGAAGGTCTTCAGGAAGCTGTTGTAGACGTCCGGCTTGATCGGCTCGGCGGCGGCCATCAGCACGCGCAAGGAGCCGAGGTCCAGCCGCTCCAGCACCTCAGAGGGAATGCGGCCGGGACGCAGGCAGTGCTCGTAGGCGAAGTTCGGGGCCGAGGACGCCGTGGCCCGATAGCGCGAGATGGTGTCCAGCCATAGCGAAGGCCGCTGGATGAAGGTGGAGGCGGAGAAGCCGTACAGCGTCCCTCCGCCGATGGCGGTGTTCAGGTAGTAGCCGATCAGCCCCATGTCGTGGTGCTGGGGCAGCCAGCAGACGGTCACCGGCTCGTCGTGGTCCAGCACCATCGAAAAGTTGGCCAGCACGTTGTCGTGGCTGACGATCACCCCCTTGGGCGCGCTGGTGGAGCCCGAGGTGTACTGCAGGAACAGCGTGTCGGCGCTGCGCGCGTCGTAGGGCGCGGCGGCCGGCGCGGTGAACTCCTCGGTGACGATCCAGGGCAGTTCGTTCAGCGAGGCCCAGTCCGGGCTGGTGTGGGCTTTCAGCTGGTCGACGCCCTCCTGCGTGGCCAGCACGCCTGATGCGCCGCAGTCGCGGGCCACGTGCGCCATGCGGAACAGGGCCGCCGGGCCGCCCGCGCCCATCGGAGCGGGAGTGGGCGCCGGGATCAGCCCTGCCCTCGCGCAGGCGAAGAAGGCGCAGATCATCTCCACGCCCGGTGGATAGGCCAGCAGCACCCTGTCCCCGGGCGTCAGGCGCGGGTCGGCGCCCAGGTGGCTGGCCAGCAGGGCGACACGGTCCAGGAAGGTGGCGTAGGTCAGGCGATCGGCGATCTCGCCATGCGCGTCGAGGAACACGTAAAGCAGCTTGTCCGGCTGGCGAACCGCCCACTCCTCGACCGACGCAAGAACGCTACCCATTTATCTCTCCGCCCGGCGACGAGGTACACATCTTTTGCACGTGACAGGTCCGAGCGCCTAGCGGACTGCGGCGGATTGGCCCGTGCGGTGGTCTCGGGCGGTCGGATCACCGACGGTGAAGGCGCGAGAAGCTACGTCCTTAACACGCAAAAAGACGCCACGCGACTTGGACGTCGCGCGGCCTGGAGACGCGGCCCAGACTTCAGCCCGATCCCTCGGCCACAAGGGCCGAGGGGCGTGGGACCGTTGAAGGTCAGAGCGTCGTCGATCCCGAATGACGACGTTCGACATACGTGAAGCGCGGTCGCTCCGTCCAGCCGGGGTGACGCGCGCCAGCGCGGGCGCCGAAGATGGCGGCCACGAGGCCCAGCACCATGGCCAGGAAGGTCCCGAAGGCTGCACTGGCGGTGGCCGCCGCCGTCTTGGTGGCTGCGGACTGGATGGCCGCCGCGTCCTGTTGCTGGGTCGCCGCGTCGCCTTGGCTGGCGGCGGAGGACTGGGTCGCGGCGGGAGACTGGGTCGTGCCGGCGCCATCGGCTTGGCCGAAGGTGGACCCATTGGCGCCAGCCGTCGCCATGCCGGCGGTCGCCATTGCAGCGTGGCTGAGGCCCGACAGCGCCGACCCCGCGATGAACAGCACCGCTACGGAAGTGACCGCCCAGACCGCGATGCCCTGCAGCGTGCCGCCATGGTGGTCGGGATTGGCGGTGGAGCGCCCGGCTACCCAGGCCCCGAAGCCCAGCGCGACCAGATTGGCGATCGCCACCCAAAGCATGCCGATGACGCCTGAGATGGCGGCGGACTGGGTCGTGGGGACCATCGCCACGGCCGCGACGCCGAGCGCCGCACCCAGGACGTTGAGCATGAAGGCGGTCACCACGGCGACCACGGCGCCCAGGAAGGTCGAACCCCAGGTTACCAGGGGATAGGCATAATGCCGGTCTAACGGTCCAACGTCGCTCATGATCGCCTCCTCGTCGGCGATCTGCCGCCGCCCGAAAGGTTAAACGGCAGGCCGCCATCACCGTTCCGTGACGACCCTGAGCGACGTTCAGTGGTAGGAGGCGCTGACCTCTCGCGCCAGCCGATAGGCGGGCAGATAGCTGTGCTCGCGGTCCACCCTGATCCCCACCAGCCAGTAGAACCCCTCGGGCCCCGTTATGGCGAGCGGCAGGGAGCCGCTGATGTGCGACTGTTCCGAGCGCTCGAGCACGGCGCCGTCCGGCCCCTCGAACTGAATGATCACCCCCGACCTCCTGTGACGATGCTCCCTGAGACTGCGATCATCGACGCGCCGGGACGTTTAACAAACCGCTCCGCCCATGCGGCGGCGAAAAGGTCGGGCGGGTCTGCCTCAGACTTAGGCGCCGACGCGGCTTACGCCTCCTGCTTGATCTCGGCTGGAGACCGCGCAGAACCCGGGCAGCTCAGAATCGCCTGGCCATGCCGATGTAGCCCTGCACTGCGGGCGTCTGGGGATTCAAGCCGAGGTTGGTCCCCACGTCGAGCTCCAGGTCGTCGCGCAGTCCTAGGGACAGGGCCACGTCGGCCGAGCACTGGGTGACGACGCCGACCGGGTCCTGGTCCTCCCGCGCGTAGCGTTCCGTGGACAGGGTCAGGTTCTTCGGCAGCGACCAGGTGACGTTGATGATCTCCACGGGCGCGAGGTGGACGCCGCCGCCGAACATGTCCTTGGAGATGTCGACCTCCGCGCTGAGGTTCAGGATGATCGACTTGCTGATGGCGGCCGCGATCGGCAGCACC
>CALMGB010000098.1:2569-5437 GCA_937863535.1 uncultured Caulobacteraceae bacterium | reverse complement strand
CCACCCCGCCCTCCCATGCGCCGTTCCCGATCCCTGCGCGGGCGGTGGGGACCTTGACGAAGGGCTCTACCGCCAGAGCAAGGGGGCCGCGGTAGTCGCCGAAGAAGTTCTGCTTCAGCCGGACGATCAGGTCGCTGGGACCGTACAGGGTCTGTGACGAGGAGGCCCCGGGCTCGTGGGTCCGCACCTCCTCATATGGCGCGATGTTGACCTCGACGTCGGTACGGTCGGCCAAGCCGAGCTTCAGGGTGGGGTTGGTGAACAGGTAGGTATCGGTGACCGCCCCGCCGCTGCGGTCGTAGGTGGCGCTGAAGAGGTCCGTCTCCAGCTGGAAGTGGCCCTTGTCCACAGTGCACGGCAAGGTGGCCTGGGCCGGCCGGTCGGCGCAGAAGGCGCGGAGCTTGGGCTTGTCGGTGGGGATGGAGTCCGCCGAGCCAGGAGAAGCGCCGCCCTGGGGCAGCGCCTGCGGCTTGGGCGGATCGCCGTCTTCGGCCAGGCTCGCCAGAGGGCGGCCGAGGCTCGCAGCGGCTAGGAAGGCGGCGAGGGTGAACCGGGCGCGGCGTCCTCGCCGGCTCAAAATATCCCCGCCCACAGGTTGATGGTCAGCGCCACCACCACCGTGTTGTAGGCGAAGGCCAGGAGGCTGTGCACCGTCCCGATCCGACGCAGGGTGCGGGAGTCGAAGGCGATGTCGGCGGTCTGGGACGCCACCCCGATGATGATGCTGAAGTGCAGGAAGTCCCAGTAGTCCGGCTCGCCCCCTTCCGGGAACTTCAACCCGCCGCGGACGGCCGGCGCCGGATCGGTGTCGGAGGCGCTGTAGTACTCGTGGGCGTAGTGCAGGGCGAAGATCAGCTGGGCCACGAACCACGACGACACCACGGTGACGAAGGCCAGCGCCACGCGCGCGACCTTGAACAGCCCGTGGTCCGACTTGGCCAGGGACAGCTCCACGCCAACGGCCGCAAGGCTGGCGGCGGTGGCGAGCAGGACTAGGCCTAGGATCATGCCGCGCCCGTCGTCCTGGGCCGCGGCGCGGCGACGGATGTCGCGCCCATCCTGGCCGGACATGGCCAGCAGGCTGGCGGCGATGAACCAGATGCAGCTGGCGTCCCAGGCTGAGATGACTCGCGTACTCGGCTTCAGGTCGTTGGGGACGAAAGTCAGGGCCAAGCCGGCGACGATCCCCACCGCAACAGAGCCCACAAGCCGCGGCCGCGAGGCGAACGGGCCGATGGGCAGCCTGGAGATGAGCCCGGGGTTGGATGGCATGCCGCTCGTTTCCAGCCGCGACGCGCTTGCGCTACGTCTCGACGATAATCCGGTCAAAAGAGCGCCCGCGCCAGCCGAAAGCGCGTCATAACCCGAGCGCCAACGGGACGGACTCACACCTCTATCGACTGAGTCCCGGGATTATGTCGGCAGAATCCGCGCGATCGGGCAGACCTGGTCGCGCTCTAATGCGCGCGGTTGATCCTGGCTTCGCGCACGATGCGGGCCAGCAACGCGTGGGCGGCGTCGAGCGAGCTGACCAGGCGGGCGCGGCGGCCGCCCATCCGCACGCCGAACCGATCCACCCCGCCGGCGGTCAGCTTCCAGATTTCCATGCCCTCAACAGAAGCAACGCGGGTCTCGGACGTACTCATCCTTCAGCTCCTGCGGTCAGACCTCTTCCCTGCCTGCAGCATAGGCCGAAATCCCGCCACCGCTTGCATCAGCTTTCCGTGAGCGCCCATAGGCCCCGGCGATTGCTATGCCGCCTTCCCAAGCATTCCCTCAAGCCGGCCTCGGATCAGCGTCTGCGCCTCGCTCATGATGCGGTCGATAAGCTCCTTGCAGGTGGGGATGTCGTGGATCAGGCCGGCGACCATGCCGCAGGACCAGCCGCCCGCGTCCAGGTCGCCCTCCTTCATGATGCGTGGATAGACGCCGGCGATCTCCTCGGCGATATCGGCGAACTTCAGCTCTGGCCCCAGCTCGCGCTCCTTGGCCAGTAGGCGCTCAACCGCGGCGTTGTTCAGCACCCGCTCGGTGTTGCGGAGCGGGCGCATGATCAGGCGGGTGTCGAGTTCCGAGGCCGCGACGATGGCCTCCTTCACGTGGATGTGGACCGGCGCCTCCTGGGTGGCGATGAAGCGGGTGCCCATGTTCATGCCGTCCGCCCCCATGGCGAGCGCCGCCACCAGGGAACGCGCATCGGCCATCCCGCCAGACGCCACGAAGGGTATTTTCAGCGCCTCCGCCGCCCGAGGCAGCAGGATCATGTTGGGCACGTCGTCCTCGCCCGGGTGGCCGCCGCACTCGAAGCCGTCCACGCTCACCGCGTCGCAGCCCACGGCTTCCGCCTTCAGGGCATGGCGTACCGCGGTGCACTTGTGGATCACCTTGATCCCGGCCGCCTTTAACGCCGGCATGTACTTCTGCGGATTGTTGCCGGCGGTCTCCACGATCTTCACGCCGCCGTCGATGATCGCCTGGATGAAGCCCGGATAATCCGGCGGCGTCACTGCCGGCAGGAAGGTGATGTTCACTCCGAACGGCCTGTCCGTCATCTTTCGGCAGCGGGCGATCTCCCTGGCCAGGGCATCCGGCGTGCGCTGGGTCAGGCCGGTGATGAGGCCCAGGCCCCCGGCGTTGGAGACCGCCGCCGCCATCTCCGCAAAGCCGACCCAGTGCATGCCGCCCTGGATGATCGGGTGCTCGATGCCGAACAGCTCGGTGATACGGGTCTTCATGGCGCTTCGTCCTTCGCCGCGTGCGCCTTGCGTCGGCGCTTCTGTCGGCCTCGTCGGGGCTCTACAACAACGTCCAGGCGATGGAGGCAATGACTTGGCGGCGTTCGACACCCCGATCCATGAGAGCGACGGC
>CALMGB010000098.1:2153-2559 GCA_937863535.1 uncultured Caulobacteraceae bacterium | reverse complement strand
GTCCTCGCGCATCGCCTCCATGGCCCGGCCGATCCCGCTGCGCGCGCCCCGCCAGATGCTCAGCGTTCAGGAATACGACGGCCACGCCTCCATCCACGATGACGCGACGGCCAAGAAGCTTGGCTTCAAGGGCGGCACGATCGAGGGGCCGACCCACTTCAGCCAGTTCGCGCCCCTGGGCTGTGCGGTGTGGGGCGACGCCTGGTTCGCCCACGGATGCTTGTCGGCGCACTACAGGAACGCCGCCTTCGAGGGCGAAGAGGTGCAAGCCCATCTCCGCCGCCCGGCCGCCGCCGAGCGGCGGGCGGAGGTCTGGATGCTGCGGGCGGACGGAACGGAAATCCTACGCGGCACGGCCTCGCTCGGGCCGGACGGCTTCATCCCGGTTCCCCTGCCGCGTCATGAC
>CALMGB010000098.1:0-2143 GCA_937863535.1 uncultured Caulobacteraceae bacterium | reverse complement strand
CATGCGGACCGGCGGCTGGCGGACCTGGCGTCCCTGGCCGATCCCGTGGTGCTGGCCGACGTGGAGGTGGGGCTCACCTCGCCCCGCGCGCCGGTCCGCATGGACGCTGGCCAGCCCATGGGCGCACTCTATCCTTTCAGCCTGGCGCAGAAGCTGGGGCGGATCACCGAGCCTTCGCCCTGGTACGCAGGTGACGCCTCGCCATGGGGTCGCGCTATCGTGCCGATGGAGATGATCAGCGGGCTGATGCAGTACACCGCCCGGGACGGCGCCTTCCCCGTTCGCGGCCCGGCGGTGGGCCTGTTCGCCGACCAGGAGATCAGGCTGCTCGACGGCCCGGTGTTCGTGGGCGAGGCCTACGAGGTCGAGCGCGAGGTGGTGGCGATGAGCGGCAGCCGCCGCACGGAGAGCCTCTGGGTCCGCTCGACCCTGTTCGCGGCGGGGACGGATCGCAAAGTGGCTTCTATGCTGCTGAATCTCGCCACGCTGAAGGAGTCCTACGCGTCGTATGAACAGGAGCGGGTCGCCCTGTACGGCTGAACGGCGCGAGAGCCACCGCTATGGTGCATCCCCACAACTCAAATTCATCCTGAGCGGATCGCCGCCCGCCTACGCTTCTCCCCTCGTCCGCGCCGGCATCTGGCCGAGGCTGATCATGGTCATGACCTTCACCCCGTCCTGGTTGATCACGGTAACGGCGGTACGGACCATGCCGCGATCCGGTTTGCTCTTCGAGCGCGTCACCGACAAGACCTCGCGCCTTACGTTCAGCCGGTCGCCAGGCCGCACCGGGTGCAGCCAACGCAGCTCGTCTATTCCCATGCCGAGCATGGGGATCGCGCCATACGGGCGCATCTCGACCAGCTGGCGCATGATCAGGGCCGCCACGTGCCAGCCGCTGGCGATCAGCCCGCCGAACGCGCTGTCCGTCGCGGCGGCCCGATCGATGTGGAAGGGCTGGGGATCATAGGCGCGGCCGAAGGCGATCAAGTCCGCCTCCTCGATCTCGACGGGGGGGCCGGCGAGGACGTCGCCGACGGAGATGTCCTCCAGGTACTTGTCGAGATTGGGCATCGGCGGACTCCGGTGAGAAGGCGCTTCTGGCTTCTCCTCCTCGTCATCCTAGGGCTCGTCCCAAGGATCAAGCGTTCCTTCGGCGGTTGCACCGCAGGCGTTGCTAGACGGCCGGACTCGGTCCTCGGGACAAGCCCAAGGACGGCAAAGCGCAGCGGGGGGATGTCCAGGCGGCGCGCGGCATCGCGCCCCCGCAAGCGTCAGCGCTTGTGGGCCGCAGCCAGGTTCCATACATGCCCGACCATCTTCCCGCATCGCCGGGGGTAAGGCGGTCAGCCGCGCAATCTCTTGAGGCCTCTGACCGTGCTGCAGATCGACGAGCTGACCTTCAACGCCTGGGGCCGCCGCTTCTTCGACCGGGCCAGCGTGTCCTTCCCAGCCAACGCCAAGGTGGGCCTGGCGGGGCGCAATGGGGTCGGCAAGTCCACCCTGTTCAAGCTGATCCTGGGCGAGCTGCAGCCCGACGGCGGGACCATCGAGCTGCCCCGCACCGCCCGCATCGGCGCAGTGGCCCAGGAGCATCCCGCCACCCCCGTCTCGCTCCTCGACACCATCCTGGAAGCCGACGTGGAGCGCAGCGGCCTGTACGCCGAGCTGGAGACCGCCGAACCCGAGCGCATGGGCGAGATTTGGGCCCGCCTGATCGAGATCGACGCCGACCGCGCCCCCGCCCGCGCCGCCGAAATCCTGTCGGGCCTCGGCTTCTCCACAGACGACTTGGCGCGCGCCATGAGCGAGTTCTCCGGCGGCTGGCGCATGCGCGTGGCGCTGGCCGCGGCGTTGTTCGCCGAGCCCGACCTGCTGCTGCTGGACGAGCCCACTAACTACCTCGACCTGGAGGGCGCCCTGTGGCTCGAAGCGCGGCTGAAGAGGTACCCGCACTCCGCCCTGATCATCAGCCACGACCGGGAGCTGCTGAACAACTCCGTCGACTTCATCCTGCACGTCCAGGCCGGGAAATTAGAACTCTACACCGGCGGCTACGATGATTTCGAACGCCGGCTGGCGGAGAAGACCCGGCTCCAGGCCGCCACCCGGGTGAAGCAGGAGGCCGAGCGCGCCCACCTGC
>CALMGB010000097.1 GCA_937863535.1 uncultured Caulobacteraceae bacterium | reverse complement strand
GAGTCGAGCTTGCGCTTGGCGTCGGTGTGGGCGGCGACCAGGAGATCCGACACCATTTCGGCTTCGCCCGGCGCGAGCAGGCTCTCGTCGAGCGCCACAGCGGCGAGGTCGCCCGAGCCCTTCAAAGTCACCTTGACCAGCCCGCCTCCGGCCTGGCCCACGCCCGTGGTCTCCGCCAGCCGGGCCTGGGCGTCCTGCAGCTTCTGCTGCAGGCCCTGAGCCTGCTGCATCATCTGGCCGAAGTCTTTCATCGAGATCTGCTTTCATTTCGCGAGGTGGGGAGCTTAGTCCTCCGCCGGAGTGTCGTCGTTCAGGGTCTCAGGCGCGTCCGCCTCCAGCCGCCGCACGCCGACGATCTCGGCCCCGGGGAAGGCCTCCATCATCGCCACGACGAAGGGATCGGCTTCCAGGCGGGTGCGCTGTTCGGCGTCCCGGCGGAGCTGGCGGTCGCGCACGCTCTCAGCGCCCCCGACCTGCAGGTCCATCATCCACCGCTGGCCCGTCCACTCCCGGAGCCGTCCGGAGAGGCGCTGGGACAGGTTGGCGGGAGCGCCCGGCGCAGGCTCGAAGCTGATGACGCCGGGCCTGAAGTCCACCAGCCGCACGAACCGCTCCACGTCGAGCTTTAAGGTGACGTCGCGCTTGGCGTCGATCAGCTTGACCACGTCCTCGAAGGTCTGCAGCAGGGCCGCGCCTTCGGGCTGGTCGACGGCGCGAAGGCTGGTGTGGGTCGCGCCTCCACCCGCGACGGCGCGACTGCCGCCGCCGCCTGAAGGGGCGATGGGTGCGGGCGAGGCGACGGGCGCCTCGCCAAGCTGGAGCGCCCGCAGCGCTTCTTCCGGGCTCGGCAGGTCGGCGGCGTAGCAGAGCCGGATCAGGGCCATCTCCGCGGCGGCGACCGGCTGGGGCGCGGTTCGCACCTCCTCGTGCGCCTTCAGCAGCATTTGCCATAGGCGTGCGAGGATGGCCGGCGATGCTTGGGCGCCGATGGCCGTCAGACGGGCGGCCTGCTCGCTGGGGAGCGCCAGGGCCTCGGGGCCGAGCATCCGCGCGACCGACGAGGCGTGGGCGTGCTCCAGCAGGTCGAGCATCACCTGCACAGGGTCGGCGCCGTAGCCGTACAGGGTGCGGAAGGCCTCGATCGCCTCGCGCGCCCTGCCGCCCATCAAATGCTCGAACACGGCGATGGTCTGGCTGCGGTCCGCCAGGCCCAGCATGTCTCGCACCACGGCGGCGGAGACGGTCTCGCCCCGCTCGGCCTGGACGATGGCCTGGTCGAGCAGCGACTGGCCGTCCCGCACCGAGCCTTCGGCCGCGCGGGCGATCAGGGCCAGCCCTTCCGGCTCGACCCGGGCGCCCTCCTGCCCGCAGATCGCCTCCAGGTTCTTGACCAGCACCTGCGGCTCCACCCGGCGCAGGTCGAAGCGCTGGCAGCGAGACAGGATGGTGACCGGCACCTTCCTGATCTCGGTGGTGGCGAAGATGAACTTGGCGTGGGGCGGCGGTTCCTCCAGCGTCTTCAGCAGCGCGTTGAACGCCGCCGTGGACAGCATGTGCACCTCGTCGATGATGTAGACCTTGTACCGGGCCTCCACCGGGCTGTAGCGCACGCTGTCCAGCAGCTCGCGCATCTCGTCCACCTTGGTGCGGGTGGCGGCGTCGAGTTCCAGCACGTCCATGTGCCGGCCTTCGATGATGGAGCGGCAGTGCACGCCCTCTACCGACAGGTCGACGGTGGGCGCGTGCACCGTGTCGCTCTCGTAGTTCAGCGCGCGGGCCAGCAGGCGGGCGGTGGTGGTCTTGCCCACCCCGCGGACACCGGTGAGCATGAAGGCGTGGGCGATGCGGCCGGAGGTGAAGGCGTTGGCCAGGGTGCGGACCATCGCCTCCTGCCCGATCAGATCCTCGAAGCGGCGCGGGCGGTACTTGCGCGCCAGCACCTGGTAGGCGGCTGACGATGCGGGGACGACTGGCGCAGGCGGGGCGCCGAACATGTCGGAGGTGTCGGGATCGCGCTCCGTCAGGTCGCGTTCGAGATCATCGAAGTCGCTCATCGCAGCCAGTCTTGCATGACTTTCATCCGCTCATCCCGACGAATGCCGAGACCCAGATCAAAGGTCGCAGCGCGGGCCACCCAACAGCTGACGCCAAGACGGACGCGTCCTGCAATCTGGGTTCCGGCATTCGCCGGGATGAGCGGATGAGTAGTGGGTGGAGACTGGACGGCGACCCGAAACTTGGCTCGTTACGGCTGCTTCCTTCCGGACCTGACCGGGTTGGCGAGGGCTCCGCCCGCCGCCAGCCTCCGGCCGGGTTTATCGCGCGTGCGACGACGACGCGCAAGGGATCGCCCTGCTCCCGCTATTCGGGTGTAAGCCTGACTGTTAGGTAGCCTCCACCGGCCGCTCGGCGCAGTCGGCGCGCGGGACCATGGACACGTACGAAAGCTTCAGCGAAGCCGGCCGCCTGCAGGCGCTCTACGGCTACGATGTGCTGGACTCGGGTCCGGAGGCGGCGTTCGACGGTCTGGCCAAGGCGGCCGCAGCCATCTGCGGCGCGCCCATGTCCGCCCTCAACCTCGTCGACGCAGACCGGGGCTGGTCCAAGGCGCGCGTGGGAGTTGAGATCGCGGAGGCCCCGCGCGAAATCTCCTTCTGCGCCCGCGCCATGTACAGCGACGGCCTGTTCGTGGTCCCGGACGCTCGCCTGGACGAGTCCTTCCAAGACAATCCCCTGGTGGTGGGCGAGCCTTACCTACGCTTCTACGCCGGGGCGCCGATAAAGGCCGCGAACGGTGCGCCGCTCGGCGCGCTCTGCGTGCTGGATGTCGTTCCCCGTCCCGAGGGGCTGACCCCGGAGCAGGCGAGCGTGCTTCTGGTGCTGGCTGATCAGGTGGAGCCCCAGCTTCAGCTCCGCCTGACTGTCCGCAACCGGGAAGCCGTAGCCCAGCGGGAGCAGGCGGTCGCCCTGGCGAGCCTGCGGCGCGAAGGCCGCCTGCTCAGCGCGCTGGAGTCCGCCGAGGTCGGCTGGTGGGACTGGGACGTGGAGGCCGACAGGGTCGTCGCCAGCGTGGCGACGGCGCGCGAATACGGCCTTGATCCGGCGGCGGCGGCGGCCGGCATGCCGCTCGGCGCCTTCCTGGCAAACGTCCATCCCCACGATCAGAGATGGCTGGCTGACGCCATCGCCGAGGCGCGACGCTCTGGTGAGCCGTTCCGGGAGGAGTACCGGCTGCTGCGACCGGACGGGCAGGTGTGCTGGACCTCGGCCCGGGGACGCTGCCTGCACGACGCGGAGGGCCGACCCGCAAGATTTCCTGGCATCTCGGCAGATGCGACCGAGCGCAAGCGCACCGAAGAGAGGTTGAGGGAGTCCGACGCGGGGCGGGAGCTGGCCATGGACGCTGCTCGCCTCGGTCGTTTCGATCACGACCTGGTCAATGGGCAGCGCTTCTACGACGCCCGTGCGCTCGACATGTTCGGATTGACGCTGGAGGAGGCGCAGGACACGGCGTTGGTCTTTTCACGCATGCACGCCGACGACCGCCAGCGGGTGATCGACGCCCAGGCGGCCGCCGCCAACCCCGAGCGGCGCGGGCCCTACCGCGAGGTCTACCGCGTGCAGAACGCCCGAACTGGTGAGGAGCGCTGGATTTCCGGCGTGGGCCGGAGCCGCTTCAGCGACGGCGTCTGCACCCGCTTCATGGGCGTGCTGGAGGACGTGACCGAGGCCAAGCGCGCGGAGGCGCACCGGTTGCTGCTCGTTCATGAGCTGAATCATCGGGTCAAGAACACCCTCGCCCTGGTCCAGAGCCTGGTGGACGCCTCCCTGCGCGGTGCGACCGACATCGTCTCCGTGCGCGCCGACATCGCCGGGCGCATCCAGGCGCTCAGCCGCGCGCATGACCTGCTCACCCTGCAGAGCTGGTCGGCGGCCTCGACGGCGCAGGTGGTCGAGCAAGTGGTCGCCTCCCTGAGCCTGCCGCGCGACCGGCTGAATATCTGCGGCGGTCCGGTGCAGCTTGGCCCCAAGCCAGCGCTGCAACTGGCCCTGGCGCTTCACGAGCTTGCGACCAATGCCTTGAAGTACGGGGCCCTGTCGAACGGGACCGGACGGGTGCGGCTCGACTGGAGCGGGGCAAGCGGAGGCTCAGCGGATCAGTTCCAGTTCGGCTGGACCGAAACGGGTGGCCCCACCGTAGCGCCTCCCAGCCGCAAGGGCTTCGGCTCTCGCCTGATCGAACGCGTGACCGCGGCGGAGTTCGCGGGCGAAGTGAAGCTCGACTACGCCCCGGGCGGCGTAAGTTGGCGATTGACGGCGCCCTATGCCGGACTGGCGGACCGGGGGCGCAGCGACATGCCCGACCTCGTCGGCTGAAAGCCGCGACGCCTACTGCGGCACGACGGCGGCCTCCATCGGCTGGCCGGACGCCACGTTCAGCACGGCGTTTTCGAGCACCCCGTTGCTGTGGCAGGCGACCGTCAACGCGCCCGCCCGCCGCGATCTCAAGGTCTGGCTGAAAGCGGCGTTGGCGGTGACCTGCGCGCCGTCCTGGCCCGGCTTGACCAGGATGGTCAGGTCCATCGTTTGCCGCTGCAGGGCGTGCATGAGATCGATACCCCCGCCGCAATCCGCGTAGGAGGCCAGCAGCCCCTTGCCCGAGGCGGCCTGGCGCGCATCGATGACGCCCGCCGCCGCATCCTCCGAGACCACGGAGATCCCCTGGTCCTGCAGGAAGGCGTGCAACCGACGCCAGACGTCAGAGGCGGCGAGCGGCACCACCCGCTGGTGGTTGACCGCGGTGTAGGTCGGCGGCTGAGCGCATCCGGCCAAGGCGAGGAGGCTGATCCAGAGCGGAAGGGCCGGCGTGATCCGGTAGGGTCTGCGGTGTGGCGGCTGCATGGGCATGATCGGCCTCCTGCCACGAAGGTGCCTCGACTCGGCCATCTTGGGAATCCTTGGCGAGGTGCTTGTGCTCGCTTTAGGGTGCGAAGCGCCGCAAAAGCTTCGTGACCGCTCATGCAAGACCCATTTTTTCCGCCCGTCCGACGGGGTCCGTCGGTCGCCCTCGGCATGGCCGCCCTGATGCTGGCCTTCGCGGGCGTCCCCCAGGCGCAGGAGCCGCCCCGCCGCTCCGGCGCCGACCGGCAGGTCGTGGTGCAACTCGCCTACACCTTGGGGGAGGCCCACGCCTTGCGTCGGCTATGCGCCGGGCCGGGCGATGCGACCTGGTACGCCCACATGCAGCGGCTAGAGTCCCAGGAAGCGGCCGATGATGCCGCACGGGCGCAGCTGGTGGAAAGCTTCAACGCCGGCTTCGCCGCCCGGCAGGCCCAGTTCGTCGGCTGCAGCCGCCGTTCCCGGGCGACCGAACGCGCGGTCGCGCAACGAGGGGCTGTCCTGGCTCAACGACTTGCCGCGACAGACCCGCAACCCTGACCAGCGCCAGTCGGCCCCCTGTCCCTCGCCTTCCCTTGCATCGCGGGCATGCTATAGCGCCGCACCAACCTGGAAGGACCACCGGACTCCTATGGACCTCAGCAAGATCGCCATCGGCCCGAACCCGCCCTACGACCTCTATGCGGTGATCGAGATTCCCCAGGGTGGAGAGCCGGTGAAGTACGAGATCGACAAGGATTCCGGAGCGATCTTCGTCGACCGCTTCCTGCATACCGCCATGTTCTACCCGGCCAATTACGGCTTTATCCCCCACACGCTGGCCGAGGACGGCGATCCCATGGACATCATGGTGGTCAGCTCTACCCCCGTGGTGCCGGGCGCCATCATCCGCTGCCGTCCGATCGGCGTGCTGCTGATGAGCGACGAGGCCGGCAACGACGAGAAGGTGCTGGCCGTGCCGGTCGACAAGCTGCACCCTTTCTACAAGGACGTGTCGTCCTGGACCTCGCTGCCCAGCATCCTGACCGAGCAGATCTCCCACTTCTTCGCCCACTACAAGGACCTGGAAAAGGGCAAGTCGGTTGACATCGTGCGCTGGGACGGGGTCGAGGAGGCCGCAGCCCTGATCCTCCAGAGCATCGAGCGCGCCAAAGGCACGCCGAAGGCCTGAAAGCTGGCCCCCGGGCGGCGTCGGCCTTCAGGCTAGCCGCCCGGTACGCCCATGCGCCGCTGGGGGGTCTGTGAGCGGATCTCGACGCCTGTCACCTTGCCGGGTCCGACCTCGCCGGCCGCATCGCGCAACATCTCGGCCTTCAAGCGCGCCTCGTCGAGGTGGACGCCGTCCTGCGGCGGGTTGAACGGAGTGCGGGTCGCCGCGCGCACCAGGGCGTCGCGCAGGAACGGTTCGTGCTCCTGCAGCTTGGCTACGTCGACCCCTTTGGCCAGAACCAGCCGCACGTCGGCGAAGATGTAGTTCACCAGCCGTCCGTGAACGATCGCCGGGAGCCCCACAGGCTGCAGGTCCATGTAGGCCTGCGCCGGCTTGGCCGACGACTGTGGCGCGGCATGTACGGTCCCGGCCATCGCGAGAGCTGGTAGGCAGAGGACGGCCAAGCGACGCATCCCCCGTTCCTGCGGCTCAAAGCTGCGCCGCGCAAGGCGATCGCAAGCGTCCTCTACCTTAGCTCAACCTTGACGACCCTGATGTCTCTATGGTTGTTCGGGACGGGAGGTGCGTCCAGACGTGGAGATCGAAGCCTTCCTCGCGGCATGGCTCGGCAAGCCCGGCGGGGCGGAGCGGTCGAACTCGCACCTGTTTTTCTGCGATGTCTCAAGTCTGCTGGGCGTGCCCCGCCCTGCGGCGGCGGAGCCAGGCGGGCTTGGAGACTACGTATTCGAACGGGTCGTCCGCGCGCGCGAGAGCGAGGGCGAAGGCGTCCACGGCTGGATCGACCTCTACAAGCGAGGCTGCTTCATCCTTGAGGCCAAGCAGTCGCGCATTACAGGAGGCCAGAAACGCCCGCCCGGCTTAGCCCCGGGCGAAGCGGACAAGCCCCCCCCTTGGGGCCGCCGCCTGGGTGCGCGGGGCTGGGACAAGTTGATGCGCCACGCTCGTCAACAGGCGGAGCGCTACGTCGATCACTTGCCGCCCGATCACGAGGCGCCGCCGTTCCTCATCGTCTGCGATATCGGCTCCGTTTTCGAGATCTACGCGGACTTCAGCGG
>CALMGB010000096.1 GCA_937863535.1 uncultured Caulobacteraceae bacterium | reverse complement strand
CCGCCAGCACGCCGCAGAAGCAGTCGCCTGCGCCGACCGTGTCCACCACCGGGACGTGGCGGCCAGGTAGGTGCTCGGCCCGGACGGCGTCCACGATGAGGACGCCCTCGGCTCCCAGTGTCACCACCACGCTCTGGCGCGGTCGGGCCAGCAGGCGGCGGGCAGCCTGCGCCGCCGCATCGACCCCCTGGAGCGGCGCGGGCAGCCCGGCGTAGGCGGCGAGTTCGGTCTGGTTGAACACGAGCACGTCGCAGACCGCGAACATCTGCGCTCCAGCGGGAAGCGCCGGGGCCGCATTGAGCACCTTCAGACAGCCCGGCAGTTCCGCCTCCAGTAGGCTGGCGACAGGAGCGAGCTCCGTCTCCAGCTGGGCTAGCAGCACGCGCGCGCCGCAGACCGGGCTTACCGAAACCGGAGAGAGAGCGGCGTTGGCGCCAAGAGCCACCACGATGGTGTTCTCGCCAGCCTCGGAGACGGTGATGAACGCCTGGCCGGTCGGTGCGGTGGGATGACGGCCGACATGGGTGGTGTCCACGCCCGCCTGGACCATCACCTCGAGCAGCCAGACGCCCGCCTCATCGCCGCCGACGAGGCCGATCATGGCGACGTCTGCGCCCGCGCGCGCGGCGGCGACCGCCTGGTTGAGGCCTTTGCCGCCGGCGTGGCGTGAGAGGCCGGAGGCCAGCACCGTCTCGCCGGGCCGGGGCAGCTCGGCCACCCGAGCGACCCGATCCAGATTGATCGCGCCAACCACGCACACACTCATGCGGGCGCAGTCCTCTCCGGTGGCCGGCGTTTCTCGAACAGCGCCTTGGGGATGACGGCGTGCACGCCCTTGTTGCCGTTGACGACCTGGGTGACGCCGAAGTTCACGCCGACGGACAGCAGGGATATGGCCTCGTCTTCGCTCAACGCCTGTGACGCCATGAGGAACCGGCGCGCCTGGCGGAAGGCGTTCTGCATGGCGGCGTCGAGGGTGGAGCGGCCATAGACGCTGCTCTGGGCGGTCTTGCCGAGCTCGCTCAGATAATCCGGGTGGCTGAAGCCCAGCACCACCCAGGCGTCGGGCGTCTCGATCAGGGGGAAGTCGAGGTCGCGCAGCGCCGGCCCGGAACCGGCGCGTGGGTGCACCGTGAGCCGGAACACGCCGGTGAGCGAACACTCGATGGCCGTCCCGCACAGCTCGCCATCGCCCTGGGAGGCGTGGGGGTCCCCGACGGAGAACAGGGCGCCGGCGACCTCGATGGGCAGGTAGAGCTTGGCGCCAGCGCCGAGCCGCCAGTTATCGATGTTGCCGCCGGTCTTCATGGGCGGCACGGAGTCCACCAGTCCCGAGGTGTCCGGAGCCACGCCCATGACGCCGAAGTGGGGTCGGACCGGCACTTCGATGTCCTGCAGCACGTCTTTGCGGTAGTCCACGGTTGAAGGATCGACCCGCACGCCGGGATAGTCCATGCGCGCGTGGACGACGCCTGAGGGGTCGAGCTGGGGCGTCCAGCGGTAGCTGTGAACCGCGTGGGCGCAGCCGCAGGGCGCTCCGTGCGCCGCCTCCCCGAGCCCTGCATCCCGGTGCTCGACCTCGTAGATGGTGACCACCTCGCGAGGCTTCGGCTCAGTGAGCAGGTCGTCATAATGCAGACCCCAGAAGCTGGCGGCGTTGCTGCCGAAACTGCGACCGTGGTGGCGGGGATGGCGGCTGGGGCGCGGCAGGATGTCGAGCACCTCGATCTCCAGCACGTCGCCGGGTTCAGCACCCCTCACGAAAACGGGGCCAGTGCAGATATGCACGCCAAAGCCCTCCCCCGGTCCGCGCCCGTATATGGACGCGTTCATGGGGCCGGCGCCTCGGCGGTCCACCGCCTTGTGGTCGGCGCTCCAGGCGAAGACGCTCTCGGCGCCCTCGTCGCCCTCCACCATCCGCTCGTAGTCGTCGCCGCCGTGATGGGTCAGGGTTTCGATGGTGACCACGTCGCCGGAGTCGACGTCCAGCACCGGGGCGAGATGGCGGCTGAAATACCCCCAGTGCACCGTGGTGCGGTTGACGGGCAGATGGTGGTGCGCGCCGAGCGCGATATCCATCCGGGAGGCGAGGGTCGGCGGCGTCTCTGCCTGGACGACGGGCGCAGCATCGGCGTCCGTGCGCGGGCCGTCCTCGACGTCGCGGGGGCGGCGCAAGGTGGGGGAGCCCCGACGCGGACCATCCTCGCTGATGGCGGCGCTGAGGCCAGCGGCCTTGCGGTGCTCGCGCGGCGACATGCCGAACCGCTCGCGGAAGGAGCGGCTGAAATAGGCGATGTCGTTGAAGCCCCAGCGCAGGCAGATGTCGGTGATGGACATCTGGGCGTGCAGAGGACTGGCCAGGTCCGCCTTGGCCCGATCCAGGCGGCGGTCGCGCACGTAGGCGGAGAAGCCCTGGCCGGTGCCGCCTAAAAGCTTCTGCACATAGCGCACGGGCAGGGCGTGCTCGCGCGCCACCTCGGCCAGGTTGAGCTCGGGCTCGGCCAGCTTCACTTCCACCGTCTGCAGGATTTTGTGCAGGATCGCGGCGCGCACACTGGCCGCACCCCCCAATGGGCCCTCCGCCGCCTCGCTGAACAGGCAGGTCAGCAGGAACTCCGGAAGGGCGATCTCCACGGGGCGGATCTCGTCCAGCTCCAGGGTCTCGATGGCGTCCGCCACCGAGGTCAGCATACCGGAGAAGACGCGGCCGACACCCCGGTCGCCCGGCACCAGGATGGCCTGGGACGGCAGCGGCGACAGCAGGCTGGGATTGAGCAGCTGGGGCGGCACGTCGACCAGCAGGGCGGTGAAGTCGCTCTCCAGGGTCAGGGCGGCAGCCTTCCGCGTGCGCCCGCACAGGATGTCGCCGGGCCGGATCAGCACGGCCTCGCCATCCTGGGGGTAGCTGGCGCGCCCCTCGATCAGCTGGACCAGCCAGATGGTGTCGCGCTGCTCGGTGAAGCCTTCGCTCAGGAGCTGGCGGCGAGAGCGGGCGCGCGCAAAGCGAACCCCCGCGAAGGACACCACCGTGGAAAGGTGGCCGTAGAACGGCTCTTCCGCCTCGTTCGGGTAGCTCGCCTGGATCGAATGGGCGGCTATCACCTCCTGCCAGGCGTCGCGCCGCCGCTCCAGGCTGTAGGCGTCGGTGCTGAAGTGGCGGATGTTCACCGAACGCGCGCCGGACTGCTCGCGCCTCGGGCCGGAACCGGGCGTAGTGGGTAGGTCATTCGCTTATTAGCTCCGTTCTTTGGGGCGAAGTCCTGTCCATCGCACGACCCATGTTTGCACCAGCGAAGGAGAAGACGTCCACGCGCCTGCTTTTCCGGCGCCGCGCTCGCCGAAGAGGCGCCCAGGGTGGCCTGGTCGTCCTCTGACAAGTTAAGGCCCGTCGCCCTCCAAGACGGCGGCGACCCCGGTCCCTATCGTTCCGCCATAGCATCGGAACGTAGTCGAATGACCACCGCGCTTCTGGACGACGCCCTGTTCGACAGCTTCTCCAGCTCCATAGGCCGGGTGGAGGAGTCTGAGAGCCTGCCGCCGGTCTGCTACACCGACGAGGCCTTTTACGCCTTCGAGAAGATGGCCATCTTCCACAAGGAATGGCTTTGCGCGGGCCGGGCGTCGTGGCTGCAGAAGCCTGGCGACTATTTCACCCTCTCCCACGCCAACGAGCCGATCATCGTGGTCATGACCAAGGTGGGCGAGATCGCGGCCATGTCGGCGGTCTGCCAGCACCGCGCCATGCTGGTAGCGGAGGGTCATGGCAATGCGCGCGCCTTCGTATGTCCCTACCATCACTGGACTTACGGGCTGGACGGGCGGCTGGTAGGCGCGCCGGCGATGGAGCGCAGCTGCGGCTTCGACCGCCGGGACGTCTCCCTTCCACGGCTGGCGCTCGAGGTCTGGAACGGCTTCGTCTTCATCAACCTGGACCCGCAGGCTGCGCCCCTCGCGCCCCGCCTGCGGGAGGTCACCGCAGCGCTCGCCAACCATGAACTCGGTATCGCCGAGGGGCCGCAGCCCGAGGCGCCTTCCAGCTTTCCCTGGAACTGGAAGGTGATGATGGAGAACAATAACGACGGCTATCACGCCACGCGCCTGCACCGCGGCCCGCTGCACGACTTCATTCCGAGCGAGCTGTCGGTCTTCCCCGAGGTCCCGGCCGACACGGCGGGCTATCTCCGGTTCAACGGCACCACACACCAGGACGTGGGCTTCAACGCCCTGCAGAAGGCGGTCTTACCGATCTTCCCCAAGCTCACTGAGGCCGACCGCAACCGCGTGATCTTCGCCAACCTGCCGCCGACCCTGTCGCTGGTCGTGCTCAGCGACTTCGTCCTCTACCTGATCCTCTACGCCGACAGCGCCGGCTCGCACCGCATGGCGATGGGCTATCTCGTGCGCCCGGGCGCCATGGAGGAGCCGCTGTTCGAGGCGCGAATGGCCATGAACATGAGCGCGGCCATGGAGATCACCTCCCAGGACCTGCATGTGGACGAGCTCGTCCAGGTGGGGCTGAACTCCAAGTTCGCTCCTCGCGGCCGCTATTCCTGGCAGGAGACCGCCCAGCGGGACCTGAACGCCTGGCTCGTGCAGCGCTACCGCCGCACCTGGGCCGAGCGGCGCGCCGCGCCCGCGCACGCACCCATGCAGTCCGTGACCAAGCGGCTGAGCGAACTCGCCGCGACCGCGGCCTGATCACCATGTTCCGCGCCGCTGGAGACCGCGACATGCCATCGAAGCCCCTCCCGGCCTGGGTCCCGTTCCTGGCGCTCAGCCTGCTTTTCTTCCTGGTCTCCGCCGGCACCTTCAGTTCACTTGGAGTCGTACTGCCGGCCATGGTGGACGAAATGCACTGGAATTGGACCGAAGCGGGGCTCGGCTACACCCTGCTCGGCGTAGCCTGCGGCCTGTCGAGCCTGGCTCCTGCCGTGTTCATCCGCAGGGTTGGCGTGCGCGGGGCGATTGCGGCAGGGACGCTGCTCTGCGGCGCGGGCTTCGCGGGCCTAGCGCTGACCCACTCCATCGGCCTCTACCTGGTCTCAGAAATCCTCATCGGCGTGGGCTTCTCGCTGACCACCACGGTGCCCGGCGTGCACGTGATCACCGCACTGTTCGAGAAGCGTTCCACCATGCTGGGGGCCTACTTCACCATCGGAGGGCTCGGCCAGGTGGCGGGGCCGCTGGTATATGTGGCGATCAACGCCGCCACGCACCAATGGCGTTACTACTGGTGGGTGTTCGTGGTCGCCTGCGCAGGGCTGGGCGCCTTCGCGGCGCTCACGACGTCGGCCCGGCAGGACGTCATCGACCCCGCCTCCGACCGGCCTCCCGAACAGGTGGGGCCGGCCGATCTGCTTAAGGGCCTGCAGGACTGGACGGTGCGCCACGCGCTGAAGACGTCCCAGTTCTACGTTATCGTGGGTGGCTACACGATGTACCTGCTGATCAACACGACAGCTCACGGTTTTGCGGTGGAGCACCTGCGTGAGCGGGGGATCGATCCGAAGTACGCCGCGGGCATGCTGAGCCTGGAGGCGCTGATCGGCGCCCTTGTCGCGGTGGCCGGAGGCATTGCGGGCGAGAAGGTCTCGCCTAAGGCCCTTATGTCTGTGGCCCTGGGGGCGCTCGTGATCGGCATGACCGCCCTGGCCTACGCCCATGGCTACAGCCTGATGCTGGTCTATGCGCTGGGGATCGGCATAGGCTACGGGCTCAGCTTCATCGCCTCGACGATGCTGCTGCTGAACTATTTCGGGAAGCGGGCTAATCTTGAGCTATTCTCGATCATGTCACTGATCTCCACCCTGGCGGCGGTCGGGCCGGCCGTCGGCGGTTGGGCGCGGGACACCCTGGGCGGGTTCGCCGGCGTGTTCCTGCTCTGCGCCCTGGCCACCCTGCTGATGCTCGTCGCCGCCCTCTTCATGACGCCGCCGGACCTCGCCCGGATGGAGGCGCGGCCGCGCCGCAAGCCCGAGTCACGGCTGACCCCTGCCCCCGCGCACGATCCGGCGTGAGCACCGCGCCAGCGCCTGCGGGGAGCGCTCCGGACCTGCTCGTCCTTGGCGGCCGGCTGGTGACCCAGGATGCCGAGCGGCGTTGTCTCGACGGCTACGGCGTGGCGGCGACTAAGGGCCTGATCACAGAAATCGCCCCCTCCGCGGAGCTGAAGGCGCGGTGGCCCCATGTCCCCGTGCTGGACGCTTCGGACGGGGTAGTGATCCCAGGCCTGGTCGACGCGCACCAGCACCTGACCGGCGATCCGCTGGTGCGCAGCCTGATCCCCGATGATATCACGTCCGACCAGGCCATCTTCGACTGGGCGACTCCGCTGCACGCCGCCCTCACTGGCGACGACGACGAGTTGGGCGCCACCCTGACCGCCGTGGAGTGCCTGCGCTACGGGACGACGACCCTGATCGAGGCCGGCACTGTCGCCCATCCTGACCGCGTCGCGGCCGGGATGCTGGCCGCGGGCGTGCGCGGCGGCGTCGGCTGCTGGGGCTGGGACACGCCGGGGCTGCCCTTCTCCGCACCGGCCGCCGAGGTGCTGGCGCGCCAGGCGGCCGTGCTGCGCGCCAAGCTGCCGGTGCTCGACGCCTGGAACGCACGCCGCGCCCGCATCGCCGCGATCTACGCCGACGGGCTGGCGGCAACGGGGCTGGAGCTGCCGGCGACCGCGCCCGGCGCGACGCACGCGTGGCACCTCTATGTCGTGCGCCACCCGCGCCGCGACGCGTTGCAGGCCGCGCTGCAGAAGCTGGGCATCGGCACGCTGATCCACTATCCGATTCCGCCGTTTCGCCAGCAGGCCTACGCGGCGATGGCCGTCGAGGCGCACAAATGGCCGATCGCGGAACGGCTCGCGAACGAGGTGCTGAGCCTGCCGATGGGGCCGCACCTGCCGGAAGGCGACGCGCATGCGGTGGTGGCTGCGGTACGCGAGGCGCTCGTATCAATTTGAGGGTCCACATCGCCCGATGCCGCTCGCGTTCTGCCTTCTCCCCTTGCGGGAGAAGGTGCCCGAAGGGCGGATGAGGGGGCGGGGCAGAGCGAGCTTTATCCGGACGCACCCCCTCATCCGGCGCTTCGCGCCACCTTCTCCCGCGAGGGGAGAAGGAGCCGCGCGGCATCGTTTGTCGTCCCCCCGTTCACCCCGCCTTCGCGGCGTAGGTCGTGTAGAGGATCTGCCGTCGCCGCTCGAACCGCGCCGCCGTCAGGTCGTTAGACGCGATACGATAATTCCCATCGTGGCC
>CALMGB010000095.1:2716-3059 GCA_937863535.1 uncultured Caulobacteraceae bacterium | reverse complement strand
AGGTCCCGATCCGGCCGCCGGCGCCTATCCCCACGCCCCCGCGGCGGCGTCCGCCCCGCCCTTCCCGTCGCCACCCTACGCAGAAAGCCCGCGCCAGCCGCCGGTCGCGGAGCGTGCCGCCGAACCGTTCAGGCTGAAAGCGGGGCAAGGGCGATCCACGACCTTGCCCACCCTGGCGCCGGAAGACGCCCACGCCCCACCCCGCGACAAGGAGCGCGTGCGCTTTAGCGTGGCGGTGCAGGAGGCCCTGCGCGAGATCGCCCGCACCGAAGAGCAGCGCAACATGCGCAAGGAGGAGTACGGCAAGGCGGTGGAGCTATTCACCACTTGGCTCGAGGTCGAT
>CALMGB010000095.1:0-2699 GCA_937863535.1 uncultured Caulobacteraceae bacterium | reverse complement strand
CTACAAGGTCGATCTGACCTACTACCCCAAGCATGCCGCCTCGCGACGGGCCTACCGCGACCTGACCGTCAAGGAACGCATCGCCCTGGTGAAGGCCGAGGGCGAGCCGATGCGCCTGGACGCCTCCACCATCAATTCCAAGTACCTGACTCCCTTGCGGCGCATCTTCGATTGGATGCGGGAAGCCGGGCGGGGCCCTGAAAGCAACCCTTCGCCGTGATCCGGGCGCACAAGCCCAAGCGCGCAGACCCGAACGTCAAGCGGCGGGATTTTACCGATCGCGAGGTGGCGACCCTACTCGCCATGCCGCTGTTTACCGGCTCCAAGGGTTACAAGTTCAAGCCTTTGTACAAGCCAGGGCACGCCCGGGTGGCGGACTGGCGGTTCGGGGTGCCGCTGATCTGCCTCTTCAGCGGCATGAGGCTGAACGAGGCCTGCGCCCTGGCCGTCGCCGACATTAAGGAAGAGGACGGCGTGCCCTACATGCACGTGCGCGATCTGCTCGAGGGCCAGAACGCCAAGTCCGAAGCGGCCAGGCGCAAGGTGCCGATCCACCACCACCTGCTGGAGGCCGGCTTCCTGGACTTCGTCGCTCACGCCCGCCGCCGCCGTCGTCAGCGCATCTTCCACGACATGGTCGTCAACGCGGACGGCTACGTGTCCGACGTGCCGCAGAAGTTTTTCGTCCATGTCATCGTCAGGGTCGTCGATCTCAACGTCGAGGAGTCGGGCAAGCTCGTCTTCCACTCCACCCGTCACACAGTGATCAGCAAGCTGCGCAACCTGGATTGCCGGGAGACATCTCGACCGAGATCGTCGGCCACGAGAAGGAGGGCGTCCACGCCAGCTACGGCGGAGTCGCTCTCTGGAAGCTCAAGGAGTGGTTCGACAAGGATCGAGTATCCGGACGCCAATCTGGCTGCTTTAAGGCAGCCTACGCCACGTGGGTGGATCAGCGCGAGGCCGAGACCTGAGGGCAGCGCGCGTGCGGCCCTGTTGGGTCGGGCAACGCCCACCGGTCCGGTTGTCGCCGGACGCCGGCCATGAGCGGACATCGGACATACCCGCGCGCGCTCGCCGCCGCCCCTGCCAAGCCCCGCACGAGGCTGGGTCCGAACGGCGAGAGCACCATGCAGATCGCCGCAAACAGCATGATGGGGGGCGCTAGGCCGTTCCCACTTACCGGGCTGCGTCGCTTCGCTCCAAGATCGGGAGCGGGTGTCAGGCAAACCGCGGCGATCGCCAAGAGGCCGATCCCGACCAGCAGGGCAAGCCCATCCGCTCCCTCAACGGGGACAAGCGGTCTCCGCGCGCTCAGCGCCACCGCCACGCCCAGGAGGGAAACGCCCGCGAAAGCGACCGTGCCGCCGCCTATGAGCGACAACATGAGGAAGAGCAGCCGCGTCCGCTGGCGGTCCGACATCCTAAAGGTCGCAGCCGATCGAGCCATCATGGACTTCCCGTCACATCAAGGTCTGCATCATGAACTGAGCGTTGTCGCCCTGACCAAGCCACTTGGCTTGGTTCTCGAACCACGTTTCAAGCGAGTCGGCTCCCCGGCCAAGATAACGTACAGCCCGGCTGTTTTCGAAAGCCCGCATCTTCTGCTCCGCCGAGGCGCCCAACCGGTCCCAAAGCTGACGGAGTTCCTCCAGCGCTGACTCATAGACCTTGGTCACCTTCTCTGTAATGCCAAAGGCTTCATCCAAGCGGTAAAGAGCGTAGCCAGCGATCACACCCGCGCCAAACGCGACCAGGAGCGGGCCAAAGGCGAAGCTGCCGACCACGAGCGAACCGGCGGCTAAACCTCCCATCCAAGAGCCGAAAGCAGAGGCCAGGAGAACGGATGGGAGGTCCACGGTCAGGCCGCCGAGCAACTTGGGAAAGTCATGGGTTCGAGCGAAATCGGCGACGTCCACGGCGACCACCAAGACGACGCCGAAGCGCGCCGACTCCTTAGCCGCCGCCCGAATGCCCGGCTTGCCGATCTGCAACTCTATTACCTTCGGATTGCTGACCTTATACCGGGTGCCGCTCAGCACCTCCCGCGCCCGCGGCCAGCCCTTGATGACGACCAGATCGCCGGTCTTCCCAGAAGTGAAATAGACCCTGGCCTTCCACAAGGTCCCAAAATCCTTGGCGAGCGTCTGGGCGATCTTGACGGACCCTAGCGCATCCTTAACCGGCCCGGTCCAAAGTTTACCCTGCGTCTCGAACTGATTCAGAGCTTCCATCGCCTGTTGGTGGGTGATCTGGGCATGAGCGACCTTATCGTCGAGCCACAACCTCAACGCATTCAGTTCATCCAAGACAAAGGTATCCTCATCAGCCTTTTTTCCGTTGGTCTGGACCACAGCGCCGCCTCACCGTCACGTTTGAAGGCGACGATGAATTGCGTGAGCCCCTTACGCAAGTGCGATTAAGCTGATTGTCGGACATCAAGGGCTGTTCAACAGCTGGGTCCGTTGCCGAGCCGTCGTAGCGGAGGGCGGCCTCAAGACGCACTGATCAAGGTGTGCGAAATCTTTTCGTGGACGCAAAGATGTAACCAAGCCCTTACGCGTCGTTCCAGAGCGGCAAGAAACCTTCGAAGAGCCGTCGTTCAGAGGCTGTATGGCGAAGGACACCAAGCATGAGGTGCGCACTAGGTCATGATCTCATAAGCGGGTAGCGGGTTTGCACGAACGCTGATTCAACGT
>CALMGB010000094.1 GCA_937863535.1 uncultured Caulobacteraceae bacterium | reverse complement strand
CCTCTCGGAGCTGCTGGTCGCCCGGGGCCTCGCCTTCGACAGCGAGCCGGGCCGGGCGCACGTCCGCGCCGTCACCGGTCATGCGGCGGCGGTCGCCGGCCTCGCGTCCACCGAGATGGCGGAGCGGCTGGCGCCCTGCCCTGCCTACAAGGCAGCCCGGCGCGCTGAACTGGCCCGCATCCGCCAGATGAAAGCCGCGCTGCCGGACAAGGACGCGGTCGCGACCGGGGGCCGGCGCGCCCTGGACGAGCTCACCGACCGCGCCGGCAGCCACGGCCTGCGTAATCTCCATCGGATAGATCTCCGCAGTGACCCGGTGACGGGGCTCAAGCTCGGCGGCCTGTCCACTGGAGCGGCGCCATGGAGCGGCCCGTCCACTTGGAGTGAGACGGCGGATGGCGCAGCGGTGGCGGTGCTGGCGGAACCGGCATTCCGCGCCGCCTCCGCACTGGGGCTGGACCCGGTCGCGCTCCGCCGCGAGGTGCTGGGCTCGCGCAGCCTGGACGATGCGCCGGCGGTAAACCGGACCACACTGGCCGCTGTCGGCTTCACGGAGCTTGAGATCGGATGCGCCGAGGCGGCGCTCCCAAACGCTCGGCGCCTAGGAGACGCCTTTAGCCCCTCAGTCCTGGGGGAGGGTTTCATACAGGATGTGCTGGGCGCGGCGACTGGAGCGCCGGTCGATGTGCTGAGGCTCGCCGGCTTCGATGAGGCGCAGATCGCCGAAGCCGAACAGGACATCCTGGGATCGCCCGACCTCGGCGGCCTCTCCGGTACGGTGCGTGAGGTGCTGGAGGGCAGCGCGGCCGTCAATGCGCTCGCCAGGGCGAGGATGGCCGCAGCGCTTGGCGGCTTCGCCTGCGCACCCGTCCGCGCCGAGCTGTCCCTCGCCTCCGCCGACGGTCCTCTAGCGGCGCTCCGGCTGGTGAAACAGGTCTTCGCCCTGGGCGTGGAAGCCGTTCAGCTGCACCGCGCCCATGCGGCGACGCGGACCCTCGCCCTGCCGCCCGAACCGGAGGTGCGCGCGCCCCCGCCACAGGAACGGGTCGTGGAGAAGATCGTGGAAGTGCACCGCGCACGGGCGCGGCGTCGCCTGCCCGACCGCCGCAAGGGCTACATCCAGAAGGCCAGCGTCGGCGGCCATAAGGTCTATCTGCACACCGGCGAGTATGACGACGGCGAACTCGGCGAGGTGTTCATCGACATGCACAAGGAGGGCGCCGCCTTCCGCTCGGTGATGAACAACTTCGCCATCGCCATCAGCATCGGGCTGCAATACGGCGTGCCGCTGGAGGAATTCGTCGACGCCTTCGTCTGCACCCGCTTCGAGCCGGCTGGGGCGGTCACCGGCAACGACACGGTGCGCTCGGCCACCTCCATCCTCGACTACATCTTCCGTGAGCTCGGCGTGAGCTATCTGGACCGCCAGGACCTCGCCAGCGGCGACGGACAAACCATGGACATGGAGGGCCTTGGCGGCGGCGAGGGCGGAAGCCCGGGAGCGCCCGAGCCGATGTCCGCCGCCCACTTCATCTCCAAGGGCTTCTCCCGCGGCGCGGCGCCGGACAACCTGCTGTTCCTGCCGACCCGCAGCGTCGGCGCGACGCGGCCGGGCGGCGATCGCGACATCTGCCCTGCCTGCGGGGATATCGCCCTCAGCTACCGCGGCGCGCGCCGCGTCTGCCAGAATTGCGGCGAGGCGCCGGGCGAGGTCGGCTAAGCCGCCTCGGACTGTCTCGGCGCTTCCGCGTTGGTGACGCGGTTGCGTCCGTTGCGCTTGGACTCGTAGAGCGCGGCGTCCGCGCGTTCCACAAGGGCGGCGAGGCTCTCGCCCCGGCGACGTTCCGCGATGCCGGCCGAAACGGTCACCGCCCCCAGGTCTTCATCGGTGGAGCGGCGCTTCAGGGCGCGGGAGGATATCTCCACCCGGACAGCGTCCAGGATCGCCAGGGCGGCCTCGGCCCGTTCCCCAGGCAGCACTAGGGCGAACTCCTCTCCACCATAGCGGGCTGGCAGGCGCGGCGGGTCGCCGGACTTCTTGATGATGCTCGCCACGAAGCGGATGACCTGGTCGCCGGTCTGGTGGCCCCAGGTGTCGTTGAAACGCTTGAAGTGGTCGATGTCGAGCACCGCCAGCGTCAGGGGCGCACCGCTGGCCTCCGCCTCCTCGCAGGCCCGGGCGAGCCCCTGGTCGAAGGCCTTGCGGTTGGGCAGGTTACTGAGCGCGTCGGTCATGGCGTCCCTGCGCGCGCTCTCAAGATGCTCGCGCAGGCGCTGCACCTCCTGGGTGGAGGTGCTGAGGCGCTTCTCCAGGGTGTCGTTGTCGCGCTGGACCTTGCGGGTGGCGGTGGCGAGGGTGGCGATCATACGCTTCACCTCGGCGACCGGCGCCTCGGGCGTCATCTCGCGGGTGGCGCCGGCCAGGGTGCGGCCATAGTCGGCGTTGGTCTTCTGGGCGGCGGTGATCGCCTCGGCCACCCGGGTCAGCTGGACGTCCAGGTGCTGGCCGACGTCGCGCACCTCCTCGTCGAGCCGGCCTCGGGGCAGGAAGCGGGCGGCGAGTTCCTCGCTCTTGGCCTCGGTGATTGCCTCGCCGGTACGGGTCAGGGCGTCAATCTCACGACTGAGCGGACTTTCCGCATCGGCGGCGGCGACATGGAGCCAAAGCTCAAAATTCAGAGGCGTAGGCCAGACGCCCGCCGCCTGCATGGCCGCCAGGGCGGCCTGCGCCAATTGGTAGGAGGCCGGACCGCGCAGTGCGATCTCGATGCCCATCGCCTTGTCGCCCGCCATGACCATCGCCCACCCTTCGTCGGCGAACTCTAGCGCAAGGTGTCGAAACGGCGGGTAAACACGGACCCGCCAGGCCGGCTCAGGCGTCGACTTCCAGGCCCTTCTCGGCCTTGGCTGGCAGTGGCAGGGGCGTGGCCCGCAGGAGGAAGGCAGGCGCGTCTGCGCCGAAGCCCACGCGCTCATGATCCCGCGGTTCGCGGGGTTCGCGGGCTTGCTCGACCCCCGTGCGCTCGTCGCCGCCATAGCGGGCCGTGCGGTCGCGGCCCAATCGGCCAGGCGCGGGCCGCGCAGGCGCATCTTGCCCATACGGTGCGCGCGTGG
>CALMGB010000093.1:2203-3445 GCA_937863535.1 uncultured Caulobacteraceae bacterium | reverse complement strand
CCACGCCCACGCTGCACTAACACTTCACCCGGATCACCCCATGGGGGCAGGCCAAGCGGGCGTCTATGCGATCTTCCTTCGAGACGGCAAACGTCTGCTGGCGGACGCGGGCTTCGGTGGTGATCCCGCTCGCCATGCTTGGACGGTGAATGGCGCCTTCAGGCACGTCTATACGGGACAAGGATATAGCCTGAGGACGAGGTTGACAGAGCATGTGCAGGGCTCAGCATTCGGCTCCAATCTCCGCCACACTCTGCTCGCCATCAACAGAGTGACTGAATTTCTATCACCTCCAATATCCGATCTCACGACTCAAGAGGACGTAGAGGAGGCGCTGTCCGCATGGATCAAGGAGAACGTGCTGATCGGCTTCAAGGTCTGCCATTACGTCCGAGAAGCCGAGGCCGCAGTGTTGAGGCTTGGAGAGAGCGCATTGAACATCGCTGACCGGGAGGCGGCCCCCTTCTCGAAGCTGCTCTTGAACCTGCGTGCCCGCTTTAAGGAGGCTGCGATGGGGACGTGGACACGTCCGGCTAACCAATTCAGTGGGAAACGGCGGCCTCGCGGTTAGCATTCAGAGCTTCCACTTTTGAACGCAAAGCCCAAGCGGCTGGTGTTCCCCCGTCTGAGATCAGAATTGCACGTCGCTTCGCCAGTGAGTTGTTTACCGCTGTGTGAATGGCCTGACGTGCAGAAACATGGTTGAGGTCGTAGTCGTAACGGGCTGCTATCTCCTCGACGATCTCCGCTATGGTCAGGTAGTCTGTCGCGTCCTGTAAGACGGCCATAGCCGCTCGAATCCACCCCCCAGGAGGGGCCTTGCCCCAGCCCCTGCTTGGCCGCTTGACCACAGCATCCTCAGGTCGCCAAGTCGGTTCAAGCTCCTGCAGGACGAATGCAACTTGGGGCAGTAACTCTCTAATCTTTGCCGCTCTCGCGACGCGTTCAGGCTCGGCGGCTTGGAAGGCCTCGCGTTTGCGCGACCGCCTGTTCATCGTCTTAGGTGGTGCCTCGATTCGCCTGAGTTCCCCGAGCAGATGGCCGTAGTAGACACCCAACGCTCGCGGCAGGCCTTTGATGGACATGCGACATTCGTAGCCAATCTCGCAGAGGGCCAAACCCTCACAATCGCGTGAGGTGCATTTCCTGCCCAAAGCCGGGATCCAGCGCGCAGCGATGGGAAGGTGAGCGGTTCGCGGCTGGCGCACGCGGACCACAAGACGACCAGCACCCCCCCACACC
>CALMGB010000093.1:0-2193 GCA_937863535.1 uncultured Caulobacteraceae bacterium | reverse complement strand
GGGGGGCGGGGGGCGGCCCGCCCCCCCCCCCCCCCCCCCCCCCCCCCCCCCCCCCCCCCCCCCACCCTTCCCACGCGGCTATCGCCCCGCGGGCCCTTCCCTCTCCCGCAAGGGGAGGGGGAGCTAATCCATCAGTTTCATGGTCAGGTAGGTCATCTCAAGCGCCTGCGTCCGCGCCGCTTCGCGCAGGTTGGCGCCGGCGGAGTGGCCGCCTTCGGTGTTCTCGTAATAGAGGTAGGGCAGCCCCATGGCCGCCATCAAGGCTGCGAACTTGCGCGCATGGACCGGGCCGACGCGATCGTCCTTGGTGGTGGTGAAGATGAAGGGCTCCGGATAGGCCACCCCGCTCTTCAGGTTGTTGTACGGCGAAATCGACGCCAGGAACGCGCGCTGCGTGGGGTCCGACACGCTGCCGTACTCGCCGACCCACGACGCGCCGGCGGCGATCTGCTCGAAGCGCAGCATGTCCAAGAGCGGCACGTCGATGATCACGGCGTTCCACAGCTCGGGGTGCTGCTCGAACTCCACCCCCATCAGCAAGCCGCCGTTGGAGCCGCCGCGGATGCCGAGCCTCCTGGGCGAGGTGATCTTGCGGCTGATCAGGTCGCGGCCGACAGCGGCGAAGTCGTCATAGGCGCGCTGGCGGTTCACGTTGAGCGCCGCCTCGTGCCAGGCCGGCCCGAACTCGCCTCCGCCGCGGATGTTGGCCAGCACGTAGACGCCGCCCCGCTCCAGCCACAGCTTGCCGATGCCGGCGGAGTAACTCGGGGTCATCGACACCTCGAACCCGCCATAGGCGTACAGAAGCGTAGGATTGGCGCCGTCGTAGCGGAGGCCGCGGCGATGCACGACGAAGTAGGGGACCTTCGTTCCGTCCTTGGAGATGGCCTCGAACTGCTCGGTGACCAGGTTGGAGGCGTCGAACTTGGGCGGCAGCGACTTGACCTTCGACAGGCTCCCGCTCCAGCCGTCGCTGAGCCACAGGGTGGTGGGGGTCAGGAAGCTCTGGGCCTGCAGATAGGCCTGGTCGTCGCGGTCGCTGGTGGCGATCAGGTCGATGGCGCTGTCGTCGGGCAGGGCGAGCGGGGCCTTGCTCCAGCCGGCCTCGATAGGCGTGAACACCCAGGCGCGACCCTTCACATTGTCCAGCGTGGTGACCATCAGGCGGTTCCGGGTGGCGCCCACGTCACCGAGGGCCTCGCGCGGGCCGGGCGACCAGATCAGGGTGGGCGAGAGGTGTTCGGGATCGGCGCTGGCCGCGGCGAGGTCGAGCGAGACCACCGATCCGGTCGGGAAGGTGGCTCCGCCCGGCGCCGGCGTCCAGGCCTGGCGCAGGCTGACGATCAGGCGGCCGGCGACCAGGTCCTCGACGGTGGACTTGGACGGCAGCGCCAGGCGCATCGCCCCATGGTCGGTGACCAGGTAGTGCTGGAATTCGAAGAAGGTGACGCCGCGGGTGATGACGATGGCGCGGTGGCCGTCCCCGTCCACCAGGGTGTGCGGGCTGGTCCCCACTTGATCGGTGGGCTCGCCGCGCACGACGGTCGCCGCCTCGCGCAGCGCCTGGCCGCGGTGCAGCACCTTGACCACGAAGGGGTAGCCGGACGCCGTCATCGTCCCCGGCCCCCAGTCGCGGGCGAGGATCAGGGTGTCGCGGTCGATCCAGTCCACGTCCTGCTTGCTGTGGGAGAGGTCGAACCCGCCGTCCACGAAGCGGCCGGTGGAGAGGTCGAACTCGCGCACGGTGACCGCGTCCTCGCCGCCGTCGGACAGGGAGAGCAGGCAGCGGGTCTCGGCCGGGCGCTGGCAGGTCACCCCCTTCCACACCCAGTTGGCGCCTTGCGCCTTGGACAGGGCGTCCAGGTCCAGCACCGTGCGCCAGTCCGGTGTGACTGCGGCGTAGTCGGCCACGCTTGTCGCCCGCCAGACGCCGCGGACGTGGTCGGCGTCCTGCCAGAAGTTGAACACTTCGCCGCCGATGAAGTCCGGGCGCGGGATGCGGTCCTTGGCCTCGGCCAGCTCCAGCGCCTGGGCGTGCAGGGGGGCGTAGCGGGGGTCGCCTTCCAGCACCTTCAGCGAGCGGGCGTTCTGGGCCTCGACCCAGTCCAGGGAGCGCTTGGCGCCGACATCTTCCAGCCAGAGGTAAGGGTCGGTCGCCTGGGCCGCCTGGGCCGTCGGGGCGATGGGTGGAGC
>CALMGB010000092.1 GCA_937863535.1 uncultured Caulobacteraceae bacterium | reverse complement strand
GCGGAGAAGGGCGTGACCGACGTGGAGGTGGTCACCGTCAACCTCATCGACGGCGAGCACCGCAGCCCGGGGTTCCTGGACTGGGCCGGCGTGCCCAACATTCCCCAGCTGGAGCTCGACGACGGGACGGTGATCGGCGAGTCCCTGGCGATCTGCCGCTACCTGGAGAGCCTCCACCCCGAGCCCAACCTATTCGGCCGAGGCGCGCTGGAGACCGCCCTGATCGAGACCTGGACCCGGCGGGCTGAGTTCCTGTTCGCCAACCCCTTGATGCTGGCTGTGCGCCACGGCCACCCGGCGCTGGCCGCGGTGGAGTCCGCTCAGTCCCCCGAGGTCGCCGCCCGCGGCCGCGCCATGGCCGACACCGCCCTCCCCCTGTTCGAGCGCCAGCTGGAAGGCCGCTCCTGGCTCTGCGGCGAGCGGCTGACCATCGCCGATATCGTGGCGGGCTGCGGCCTCGGCTTCGGCCGCCTGATCCGCTACGAGATCGCCGAGCCGTTCCCGCAGCTCAGGCGCTGGGCGGCGGCGGCCATGGCGAGGCCTGGGGCCAAGCCGACGCGCTGAGGCTCAGCTTGCAGGCGGGCGGCGGGTGTGCGCGAATGTCGCCGACCCGCCCGGAGATGCGCCGCGATGCAGCCCCGCTATTCCAACCTGAACCAGGCGCTGCACTGGATCACCGCCGCCTGCATGCTGGCCATCCTGCCGCTGGCCTGGGTGATGACCAACGCGGCGGAGAAGACCCCGCACCTGTCGTCCATGTACAACTGGCACAAGACGCTGGGCACGATCGTGCTGTTCGTCACCCTCTTCCGCCTGGCCTGGCGCTTTATCGACAAGCCGCCCGCCTACGCCCAGCATCTGGCCAAGTGGGACAAGGGTCTGAGCCACGCCACCCTGTGGCTGCTCTACGCCGTGCTGCTGTGGATGCCGACGACGGGCTTCATCATGGCCGAGTCCGAGGGCCACCCCACCAAGATCTTCGACCTGATCCCCACCCCCCAGCTCTGGCCGGTGAACAAGGCGCTGGCGGACCAGTTCGGCTACCTGCATGCGCTGGGGCAGTGGGCGGTCTACGGCCTGATCCTGCTGCACGTGGCCGGCGTCGCCTTCCACCTGATCTGGGCCCGCGACGGGGTGACCGGCCGCATGCTCCCCCCCTACGCCACCGAGCCGCCCCCTGCGTAAGGGTGTCGCTGCGCGCCGCCGCGGGTGCGCCGAAAGTAGCCGGTTCCGGCGTGTTCCAGCCCCGGAAGTTCACGCGTTTTGTCGTCGTTTTCGCCGACCTTTTTCCGACCTTTTGAGCGTTCCGTGGCACGGCCGAGCGCCGTCGGCGCGGCGTCCGCCGAAGCGTCACGCCGCCGCCCCGCGGCCCGGCGTCGCTGCGGCGTCCAGCGCAGCGGGCTTCGTGGTACACCCCGCCCATGCGACGCGAAGACGTGCTTGCGGTCCTGAAGGCCCACGAGGCGGAGCGTCCTGAGCCCGCGGTGTCGCCCGCGTGGCCCTGTTCGGCTCCCTGGCCCGTAGGCCGGGGCGCGCCCCGACAGCGACGTGGACCTGATGGTGGAGATCGAGCCCTCCAGCCGCATCGACCTCTACGACTACGTCGGGATCATCCACTACCTGCAGGACCTGTTCGACGTCGGCGTGGACGTCGCCAAGCGAGAGGGCCTGAAGGACTACGTCCGCCCCTCCGCGGAGCGGGACGACGTCTAGGCGTTCTGAGCGGGAGTCACCAAGGTTGACAGCTTCTGGCCGCGTGGCGTACGACACGGTCCTCACTTACGTGGTATGCGTGCATAGCTAGGCATGCGGTCCGGCGTTTCGCTAGACCTCATTCAATTGAGCATTTTTACTGGTCCCGGAAGATCGCGGTCCCTTACCGCCTCTCCGAGGACGCTCCGCTCGCTAATGAACCCCGCTCTTCCGGGACCTTAGGTAAGTGATTGCCGGAGAGCAGGACGATATTCCTCAGTACATGGATATGCACTCCCTGCGAGTGCATTCTCCTACGTCTGTGGTCTTTGTCTGCGGCGGCCAAGTCAAAATTGAGTCTCCTCACCTATCTCGCTCCGAGACGCTTTGATGCGCGTCAAGGAGAATACCGTTTTGGCGAAACACGTGGTTCGTCTGGCTGAAGAAATGGAGTTCGGAGTCCTTAAATCTGAGTATTCGGAATGGATGCACTTTGAGGCAGATATTGCTCAGCTTTCTGAGTTGATCGTAGTTTTCTCAGAAAGCGCGGGCAGCGCTGCTGAGATGACAATGTTTGCCATGGATGAGGAGGTCGCTCCTCGTATGTTAGTGTTTATGGACGATGACTACTATCAGCAGGAGTCGTTTATTAGATTCGGGCCTGTTACATCGCTGGAGGGCTCGCATGGCGACGGGACCGTTTGTGTGCTCAGCCTGCAATCAATGGGAGTTGTTACCCCGAACTCGGTCAAAACCTTAGATCTTCCCTTATTCACTAGAGCGGTCGAGGCTGCGCTTGTTGAGCGGCTTTCAAAGCGGCACGACCCCCGAACCTTCAACCCAACTAACAATGGACATCTAACGAAGCTCATTGTGGGATTGGTGCAATACTACGGATCGCTCACTCTCGATGAAATAGATGTACTTCTATTTTGCCTAGGGGTCGGGAGAACCCCGGCGCAAATTCGTCAGCATCTACTATGTGCCAGATTCTATGACTGGATAGAACTTAAGAAGGCAGGGCAGCGAATCTTCTATTCGGCCCTTGCAAATAACATGGCCATCCATTTCGACTTTAAGCCAGGAGAGCTAAGGAGGGATCGAAAGAGGATACGATCTGACTATGCCGCTTATTGGTCCAAGCACGACACCGAAAAATTTGCCTGCCTAACCGAAGCCTCTAGGAAGTCGGTCTAATGGCTGATCTTCTTGAAAAGCTTAGCTTGCACTCTGGCATGAGGGGAAGTGATCTGATTCGGATCATACAACGCGCCCCGAACATGTATAAGTCCTTTTATATTCCTAAGCGCACAGGTGGCGTAAGGCTAATCTCCCAGCCTGCCCGAGAGGTAAAGGTCCTTCAGCGAGCATTGGTCAAAGCTCTCCTTCAAGACTTACCTATTCACGACGCTGCAACAGCGTACAGGTCTGGACGTTCAATACTCGACAACGCAAGAGCCCACGCCCGAAGTGGACCAATATTAAAAATGGACTTCGAAGACTTTTTTCCTTCCATTCACGCAAAAGATTGGGTGGCGTATTGTCAGAGGACGGGGTGCCTGCCGAAGCAGGAAGAGGTGCACCTCACAACTAGACTCATGTTCTTTAGAGAGTCTGGAGATCGAACCCTTCGATTGGCAATCGGAGCACCGTCATCACCCATGCTATCAAATATACTTATGTACGAATTCGACAAGCGCATTGTTGAAGAGGTTGCTAAGGACCGTGTAATATATACGCGATACGCTGACGACATCACCTTCTCGGCCCCACGAACCGGCTATCTTACCGGCGTGCGACGTTCTGTGGCAAAGGTGTTGCGGACAACGCAAAATCCAAAGCTAAGCGTAAACGAAAGTAAGACCACCTTTATAACTAAAAAGTATCATAGGACAGTCACTGGTCTGACGCTGTCTAATGAAGGTAAGGTCACCATTGGACATGAGAACAAGAGAAAAGTGCACGCGGCGGTTCATGGTGTGACTTTGGGGCGACTGAGCCGAAGGCAAATTCAAGAACTGGCTGGCATATTGGCTTACATAAACGCTGCGGAACCGAGTTTCCTTGACGTGCTTCGGCTGAAGTACGGGTCGGAGACGATCTTACAAGTGCAGAAAGGTGTTCTCCAGGGTGAAAAACTTCCTAGCCATCCTCCACCTATAGCGCCAGTGTCGGCTTATATCGCAGGCGATGAAGTTGGGGACCTGTTCTAGTCGTCAATCCGCATCCATCTTCAACGCCGCGATAAAGGCCTCCTGCGGAATGTCCACTTTGCCGAACTGCCTCATCCGCTTCTTCCCCTCCTTCTGCTTTTCCAGCAGCTTCTTCTTCCGCGTCGCGTCGCCGCCGTAGCACTTGGCGGTGACGTCCTTGCGCAGGGCGCGGACGGTCTCGCGGGCGATGATCTTGCCGCCGATGGCGGCCTGGATCGGGATGACGAACATGTGGGGGGGGATCAGGTCCTTCATCTTCTCCACCATGCCGCGGCCGCGGGTCTCGGCGCGGCCGCGGTGGACGAGCATGGAGAGGGCGTCGACGGGCTCGCTGTTCACCAGCACGCTCATCTTCACCAGATCGCCCGTACGGTATTCCTCGATCGAGTAGTCGAAGGAGGCGTAGCCTTTGGAGATGGACTTCAGGCGGTCGTAGAAGTCGAACACCACCTCGTTCAGCGGCAGGTCGTAGACCACCATGGCGCGGGTCCCGACATACGACAGCTCGCGCTGGGCGCCCCGGCGGTCCTGGCAGAGCTTGATGACGGCGCCCAGATATTCGTCGGGCGTGAAGATGGTAGCCTTGATCCAGGGCTCGGCGATGCTCTCGATCTTCACGGTATCGGGCATGTCGGCGGGGTTGTGCAGCTCCATGACGCTGCCGTCGATCAGGGTGATCTTGTAGACGACGCTGGGCGCGGTGGCGATCAGGTCGAGGTTGAACTCCCGGCTCAGCCGCTCCTGGATGATCTCCAGGTGGAGCAACCCCAGGAACCCGCAGCGGAAGCCGAAGCCGAGGGCGGCGGAGGTCTCCATCTCGAAGCTGAAGCTGGCGTCGTTGAGGCGCAAGCGGCCGATGGCGTTCCTCAGGTCCTCGAACTGGGCGGCGTCGGCGGGGAAGAGGCCGCAGAACACCACCGGCTGCACCTCCTTGAAGCCCGTGAGTTCGTGGGCGGTGGGGCGGCGCTCGTCGGTGATGGTGGCGCCGACCGCCGCGTCCGCCACCTCCTTGATGGAGCCGGTGAAGAAGCCGATCTCGCCGGCGGACAGCATCTCCAGGTCCGTGGCCTTGGGGCGGAAGACGCCGAGCTTGTCGACGTTGTAGACGGCGCCGGTCTGCATCATGCGCACCCGCATGCCGCGCTTCATCACCCCGTCGATGACCCGGACCAGCACCACCACGCCGAGGTAGGCGTCGTACCAGGCGTCCACCAGCAGGGCCTTGAGCGGCGCCGAGGGGTCGCCCTTGGGCGGGGGCAGGCGGGTGACGATGGCCTCCAGCACCTCGTGGATGCCGAGGCCCGTCTTGGCGGAGCAGAGGATGGCGTCGCTGGCGTCCAGGCCGATCACATCTTCGATCTGGGCGCGCACGCGGTCGGGCTCGGCGGCGGGCAGGTCGGCCTTGTTCAGGACCGGGACGATCTCGTTCTCAGCCTCCATGGCCTGGTAGACGTTGGCGAGCGTCTGGGCCTCCACGCCCTGGCTGGCGTCGACCACGAGGAGCGAGCCTTCGCAGGCGGCCAGCGAGCGGCTGACCTCGTAGGCGAAGTCCACGTGGCCGGGCGTGTCCATCAGGTTCAGGACGTAGGTCTGGCCGTCGTCGGCGGTGTAGTCGAGGCGCACGGTCTGGGCCTTGATGGTGATGCCGCGCTCGCGCTCGATGTCCATGTTGTCGAGCACCTGCTCCTTCATCTCGCGCGCGGTCAGGCCGCCGGTCTCCTGGATCAGGCGGTCGGAGAGGGTGGATTTGCCGTGGTCGATATGGGCCACGATGGAGAAGTTGCGGATGTGGGAGAGGTCGGTCATGGCGGGTGGCGTCTAGCACATCGGGGGCGTGGCGCGATGCCGGCCTGACCCCCTCTCCCCTTGCGGGAGAGGGAGGGATCCAGCGGCTTTGGGTAGCAGATGCACCTAGAGTCCGCTGCACCGGGTCGACTTGCACGGTATGATCGGCGCATGCACGTCGAGATCGTTCCGAAAGGCACTGATCATGTCGCCGTCCTCCATGCCCTGGTGCGTAAGCGCGCCGAGCTGGCCGGGGAGATTGAGGCGCATGAGAAGGAGCTGCGTCGCCTTTCCACACAGATCACCAACCTCGATGAGACCATCACCCTTTTCAACCCCGATGTCCGCATTGACCGGATCAGGCCGAAGCGGTCTACGCCGCCTTACGCGGCTGGTTACGGCATGATGACAGGATCGGTTATCCGCGCGCTACAGGAGGCGAATGCTCCCCTGACGTCTCGCGAGATCGCCCATCAGTATATAGACTGCGCCGACCTCGACGAGACCGATCACTCTCTCGTAAGCCTTATCGCCCGTCGGGTTCGCGCCTGTTTGAAAACGCTGCGCGCGCAGAATCGAGTGGTCTCGCTGGAGGCGGTTGACTGCGCTCTGGGCTGGCAGCTCAAATCGGCGTGCGGGGAGGCGTAAGCGAACCTGCTCCCCGTCGAGAGCAGCGCCGCAGACTGAGACGCCACCGCCGGGGCCAACAAAGCGGTCGGTGATCCGTCACGTCCAAGCAGCGGACTTGGCAGTGGCGATGAACCATGTGCCCAAGCCCGCGCTCATCAAGGCGCAGAGAAGGATCAGAGTCAGCTCGGGGCGATGCTGAAGCTGGTCGACGATGATGAGAGCCTCCGCCGGGACGTCCAAGAGCGTGTTCAGACCCATGAGCCCGCCAGCGGCCGAGATCAGGAGGGCCAAGCCTAGGCTTGGGAGGTAGTTGCGCATGGCGAGCGTCCGGATGTGGCCAGCGCCGACCTAACAGGCTGAGGAAAACCCGCTGGCCTGCTCGGCCCTGGCATGATTCATCCTCCTGGTCGGCGTTGACCAGGAGCTTGCGATGCGTGGGTCGGATCAGCGTTCGGGATCGCTGTTTTCGTATGTGGACCTTGAGGGTCGGGTGCGCGCGGACCATCCCCTGCGCACGATCCGCGAGATCACCAACGCGGCGCTGAGTGCGTTGAGCCGTGAGTTCGAGGCCATCTACGCCACGGGCGTCGGCCGCCCCTCGATCCCGCCGGAGCGGCTGCTGAGAGCGCTGCTGTTGCAGGCCTTCTACGGGGTCCGTTCGGAGCGTCAGATCATGGAGCGGCTGGAGTACGACCTGCTGTTCCGCTGGTTCGTGGGGTTGGGGGTGGATGATCCGGCCTGGGACCCGACGACGTTCGGCAAGAACCGGGACCGGCTGCTGGCGGGTGATGTGGCCAAGAAGTTCCTCGCCGCCATCGTGGCCCATCCCAAGGTCAAGCAGCTGCTGTCCACCGAGCACTTCAGCGTCGATGGCACGCTGATCGAGGCCTGGGCGTCGATCAAGAGCTTCCGGCCCAAGGACGGCTCTGGCGGTCCGCCTGCGCCCGGGCGCAATGGCGAGCGCGACTTCCATGGCGAGGCGCCGTCCAACGCCACCCACCAGAGCACCACTGATCCGGACTCACGCCTCTACCGCAAGGGGGCGGGCCGAGAGGCCAGGCTCTGCTTCATGGGCCACGCCTTGATGGAGAACCGCAACGGCCTGGTGGTGGACGGCTGTCTGACCCAGGCTACCGGCCATGCGGAGCGGGTCGCCGCCCTGCACATGATCGAGCCCCGCGCCGACCGGGGGACCCGCGTCACGCTGGGCGCCGACAAGGGCTATGACGCCCAGGACTTCGTCATCGAGCTGCGCACGATGAACGTCGCGCCTTGGTCTGACCCCCGCGAAGTGATCCACCCACATTGAGGGCTGCGGCCCGAGGAG
>CALMGB010000091.1 GCA_937863535.1 uncultured Caulobacteraceae bacterium | reverse complement strand
TTCTTCGACGCACATCACCCCGCTAGGGGGTCCCTGTTGCACGCAACTCCACACCCACTGGACCGGGCGCGCGATGGCCAAGGCCATGGGCGTGTCGCTGAGCGCCATCCAGCGCATCTGGGCGGCTCATCACCTCCAGCCCCACAGGCTGCGGATCTTCAAGCGTTCCACCGATCCCGCCTTCGCCGCCAAGGTGGAAGACGTCGTCGGCCTCTACATGCACCCGCCCGCCCACGCGCTGGTGCTGTCCATCGACGAGAAGACCCAGATCCAGGCGCTGGACCGCACCCAGCCGGCCTGCCGCTCAAGCCCGGCAAATGCGGGACCCTGACCCATGACTACAAGCGCCATGGCACGACCACCCTGTTCGCCGCCCTCAACATCCTGGATGGGGCGGTGATCGGCCGCTGCATGCTCGATTGAACCGTCACCAGGAGTTCATCCGCTTCCTCAACGCCATTGAGCGCGACGTCCCGGCTGGCAAGCTCATCCACGCCATCCTGGACAATTACGCCACCCACAAACACCCAAAGATCAGGGCCTGGCTGGAGCGACACCCTCGCTGGGTGTTCCACTTCACCCCGACCTGCGCCTCCTGGCTCAACGCCGTCGAAGGCTTCTTCTCCGTGCTTACCCGAAGGCGATTACGGCGCGGCGTCTTCAAGGGCATCGTCGACCTCCAGGCCGCCATCAACCGCTACCTCAGGGAGCACAACGCCGATCCCATCCCCTTCGTCTGGACTAAGCCCGCCGCCGAAATCTTCGACAAGCTCGCCAGACTGCCTGCACCTTCCGTCTGAGCCAGTGCACTAGGTGGCAAATCTGTGCTCGCCTACTTTCCCCCCGCCGCTGCGGAACTGATGCAGGGCCCTTCCGGCGACGTCCAGTCGAAGTCATAAGTTGTGGGAATTTTCTCTCCGCGTCCGACGTCTGTCTTCTGACCGGCCGGGGTAAAGAACGCCCTGTTCGCGGGCTCCGACGCCGGCGGCCAACACTGGGCGGTGCTGGCCTCTCTGATCGAAACCTGCAAGCTCAACGCCGTTGAACCCCAGACCTACCTCGCTGACGTGCTCACCCGGCTGGTGAACCACCGTCCCAACAGCCGCATCGATGAACTGCTGCCCTGGTCCTACGCGGCCTGAGAACAGCGCTTACGCAGGATGCCCACATCCAGCATGCCAATCCGAAGGCCTAGTCGACCGGTCTCACCTCTGCCGTAGACTCCAGATTGTGTCCAGCGCTACAGTCCGCTCGACGCGAGCATATTCCAAGGTGCTCCGGCCACGCAAGATCGGGGCTTCTGAGGCTTTCGGACGACTGGGGGGTTGCGAAGCGGCGAGGCGAAGTTCGGCCTCTGAGCGAGGCATCTGAGATCTAGAGGTCGCGCTTAGAGTGTCAGCGGCAAAGCGAATTTCTCGAGCACGGCTCTCTCGTCCGGCGATTTCAACAGTCTTACGATGAAAAGCCTTTGCATGTTGGCGCTGGCTCTGCGACCGAAGCTTTGTCACCTTTTGCGCAATCCGCGTGGGGCCCCTGAGAAGGGCTGAGCCGCTTGCCGGACCCGTGAGTTTGGTGTCTGGCGAAAGGATCAGCATGTCTGCCGTGGGTGCTGAGCCTGTGGGAGGCGCTAGTGTAGCAACGCCGCTAGGTCGTGCTGGCGCGCGGTTTCGTGGTGGTGTTTGCGGACTGGTTATGACCGTGACCGCAGCCACCAAAGCCGCCGCACCGGCGCCGGTTAGGACAACTCCAGCGCTGGACTTCAACGGTCTCCGCCATAAGAGGGCTGGCGCTTCGAAGCCCGCGGCCGACGCTCCTAAGACGGCGGCCACGTCCAAATCTGTTTGATCAACTGGAGACTTCAAGGACGCCTTACTCCCGGAGAGACGTTCGTAAACGCGAACAGAACGCCGCAAGTTGCGGTTTGCACGCCGCCACCCCGCAACAAGCCTTCAACGTGTCGCTAGCGACCATACCGATCCCCCTTCGAAGCCCAACGCGGTGAGCCTGCCGGTGCGGTAGGCGCCCGTGTCGATGCCGATGTGGTTGGCTTGGACATGTGGACCATCCTCCCAGATCGTGTGCCCGTGAACCACGAGAAGAGGATGAGGGATGGTGTCGTCGATCGACTCGTGTCGGATCCACATCAGATCTAGAGGGTCCTGCTTGCGTAATGGGACGCCGGACCTGAGGCCTGCATGAACAAACAAGACGTTTCCGGATTGGATATGGAGTTTTAGGTGGCCCAACCACTTAAGTATTTCTGGAGGGATGCATTGACGCGCTCTGAACATCACCATCCGGGTTGAGGCATTTTCAATCAAGTCGCTTTCTACTCCCCAGCTAATCAATGTCGCGTTTCCCCCGAACTTGATCCACATTTCGGCTGCCGCCAGATCGCCTGACAGCGCGGCGAGCATGGTCTGCTCGTGGTTACCCTTTAGTACTGAGAAGCGCTTGCTGCTGCCGCTGTATTTGACAAGGCGCTCCACAAGCGTCTTCGAATCTGGTCCACGGTCGACGACGTCACCGAGAATAATGATCCTCGTCCGAGCTTGTGGTCGAGATGCGTTATCCCGCCGTATCAAGGACATCAGCGCGGCGAAGAGATCGGCGCAGCCGTGGATGTCGCCTATGGCGTAGATCCGTTCTCCCTTGGCTATCCGCCATTTCCGCGTCATATGCTGGCTTCCTCCACCACGGTGGCGCCATCGCGTTCAGGGGCGTGCACCGATACCCGTCGAGTTGCGAACAAGAGGAGCGACGCCCGCCCGCATAAGCCTACGTTGGGACATGCACTCTTGAAAATTAGGAATGCGTGTAGGCGGGACCGAAGCGCTGAAGATGTGCATCTCGGCAGCAGCGGCGGCGATCGCTTCGGCCTTGTCGGACAACATGCTGCAGGACTTGACGCCCCTCACACCCATCCAGACAAAAATAGGCTGGGTGTTCGGCGGCGCGGCAAGTCCCGCGCATGACATGGACGCCGCCCCCATATGGCCCGAAGCCACTCCGGGACTTCGAGCGGAGACCATACAAATGCTGATCGAGGTCGCGCCAGGGTCTGTTGACCGTCACGCGTGCTGACCGTGGGCTACGCGGGATTGCTTGCGCTTATCGCCTGACCTAGCCGAGCAACATCACCTCACTGCGCCTGGCACCCTGCAGCCACAAACCCACACTCCATCGGAGGCATCTGGCTGGACCTGCGCCAGCGCTATCTCAGCCACTGTTGATCCGAAACCAAGACGCCATCCTGGATGCCGACTGCGCACCCTTGACGGCTCTCCTTGCAGACCAGGTGAGACCAACATCCTCGCCACACTATCGTGTCCGAGTCAGGTCTTCAAGGAAGCGGTATAAGGCTGATGGGTTCGAGCGCGACCCAGCGGGTCGACGTATCGGCCAGTAAAGACTGCGATGGCCTGCAATCCTACAGCCATGACGGCCCGCGCAACCGGCTCGGGGAATGCTCCTGTACTAGCCCGCCAGGTGGCGATTTGGCTTCAGCTATTAATCATCACAAGCACCATGGACTTGCCCTGATTTAGTGGAGAGCGGTTGGCTCACTGGGCGGCCTGTTCTCGAACATGGCCGGGCTTACGAAGTCCAGCGCCGAGTGGCGGCGGACGGGGTTGTAGAAGCTGTCGACGTAACGGCCGATGGCGGCGGCGCCGCCGACCCTGGTGAGGAAGACCGTCCTCCAGACCAGCTCCGACTTCAAGGTCTTGAAGAAGGTCTCCACCATGGCGTTGATGCTCCTATATCGGTCAAGGGGCATTCAGAGGCTCCGCGAGGGGCTTCGGGGCGCAGAGATAGTGGTAGATCTCGCGAGCGACGTAGCGCTTCAGGCAACGGATGATCTCTGGTCTGCTCTTGCCTTGTTCAGTCCGCCTTTGGACGTAGTCCAGCGTTGGCTGATGGCCACGCATGCGCACGATGACGACCCGGTAGAGAGCGGCGTTCGCCTGTCGGTTTCCACCACGGTTGAGCCTGTGGCGGTTGGTCTTGCCGCTTGAGGCCGGAATGGGACATGCACCGCAGAGTTTGGCGAAGGCCGCCTCGGAGCGGATGCGTTCTGGATTGTCTCCGACCAGGATCAACATCTGAGCTGCAGTACCGGGGCCATCCCGTGCGCCTGGACGAGCTCGGGCGCTTGCTCGGTGGTAAGGGTCTGAAGCTGCGCCTCGTGGGCCTTGATCTCGGCGTCCAGCGCCAGCCAGCGGCGGCCGATCGCACGTAGGCTGGCTTTGGCTGAAGCCGTCGTGTTGGTGATCGGGCCGGGTCGCAACGCCGCGATACGGCGCACGAAGGCCATCTTGCCGGCGACCTGATCGAGGTTCTCACGCAGGGCGTCGGGAGCGCTGACAATCACAGCCTTCATCGTCTGCATCGCCTGGGTCCGCGCCTTGACGGCGGTGTCGCGCGCCACCTTGAGATGGCGGATCATCTCCACCACGCTGTCGCCTGACTTCGGCAAGGCCGTAGCCTGGCCGCTCAGCACCGCACGAGCCGCGCTCTCGGCGTCGACGGTGTCGCTCTTGCCCTTCTTATGCCGCAGCTGGCGGTTGGGGCGCTTGACCTCCAGCACCTCGCGGCTGCGTCCGCGAAGGAAGCGGCACAGGCCCGCGCCGTAGGACCCTGTCCCCTCGATGCCGATCGCCCGTACGGCGCCCAGCGACAACGCCCAGGCCTCCAGGTCTCGGTAGCCTTTGGTGTTCGCTGGGATGGTCATGGCCCCCAGGCGGGCGCCGAGCCCGTTGATGGCGAAAACGGCGTGGAGCTCCTTGTGTGTATCGACACCTATGATGACGTCGGTGGATGCGACCTCGTTCATTGCAATCTCCGGCCTGGTTGAAGGGGCCTGGCGATCGGATGGCGGACAGGACTGTGATGGGAGGGTCGCCCTCAGGCTCCTATGAAGTCATCCAGCCGATCGGCAGGCGCTGCCCGAAAGGCCGACACGTCAACGCAATGACACCGGGTCATTCATAGCAAGGGTCAGGCCCTCCAGGCAGCGCCCACACTCTCACAGTCATAGCAGTCGCCTTTGCCGGACATGGATATCTGGAGGCCATTGCGGCGCAGCTCGACCTGGTAGTCGATGGAGCCGTACTGGGCGGATTCAAACGGTCGTCGCAACACCCTGACGGAGGAGGTTGCGATGGCGGCTCGGAAGCGGC
>CALMGB010000090.1 GCA_937863535.1 uncultured Caulobacteraceae bacterium | reverse complement strand
CTGCCCTGGAACCTGGGCGGCCGGCTGTTCCAGGGCGACGCGGGGGCCCTGTTCTCGGGCTTCCTGTTCGCCGGGCTCGCCGTGGTGGCGGAGCGGGGCGGGGCGGGGCTGTATCTGTTCTTCGCGCCCATCGCGCTGCTGCCCTTCCTGACCGACGTGCTGCTGACCCTGCTGATCCGCGCCCGGCGCGGCCGCAGTCTGTTCGACGCGCACCGCGACCACCTCTACCAGCTGTGGCTGCAGAGGATGGGCAGGCCGCACGCCGCCCTGGCCTGGCGCGTCGGGGTGATCATGGCGGGTTCCGGCGCCTGTGCGCTCGGCGTACAGCAGGGGGCGGCAGGGCTACGACCGGCGCTGTTCTGCGTCGCGCTGGCCGTGTGCGTGCTGGGCTGGGCCGGCTGGCGGGCGCGACTGGAGCGCTGAGGAGCCGCAGGCGGCGAGATCGCCCGGCCCATCATCCGCGCTCTTGTAAGGCTGGAGCCGGCCTGAGCCTTGGACCCTGCCGTTCGTCGCCCGCGGTCCATGCACAGACATTGGCAGTCTCCACATCCTGAGCGATCTGAACCGCGAGTGTCCTCCACCCATCATGCCTGACGGCGAAGGCTCTCCGCCGCACCCAGCAGGGCGAGGAAGGGGTGGGTGACCACTTCGGTCGAGATGGCGGAGACGTAACCCGAGAGCCGCCCTTTGCGCTCGAAGGCGGCGCGGAAGCCTCCCGCCGCGAGTGGGTCGAGCATGCGCGGCGCGATCCCTCCCGCCAGGAGGACGCCTCCCACGGCTCCATAGGCCAGGGCGAAGTCGCCGGCCGCCGTACCCAGGATGCTGCAGAACCGCCGCACGGTCGCCGAAGCGGAGGCGTCCCCGGACTGGGCGGCGGCGATGATTTCGGCGGGGCTGCCGCTCTCCTGAGCGCATCCCGCGATCTCGTTCAGCGCGGCATGCAGGTTCACCAGCCCGGGTCCGGACAGCACCCGCTCCAGCGACACGCGCCCGAACCGGCGCGCGAGGATCCGCCAGACCTCCAGCTCCACCTCGTCGGACGGTGAGAAGCCGACGTGGCCACCCTCGGTGACCAGCACGGCCGAGCCGCGGGCGTCCACACAATAGGCCGCCGCGCCCAGACCGGTCCCCGGACCGAGCACCGCGACGGTCCCGGGGCGGGACGGCGACACCGTCGGCCCGATCGCCACCTTGTCGCCTGGCGCCATCCCAGGCGCAGCAAGCGCCAAGGCCTCGAAGTCGTTGACCACGACCGCCCGGGCGAAGCCGGCCTGACGCAGGCTCGCCTCGGACACGCGCCAGGGCAGGTTGGTGAAGCGCGCCAAGCCCTCGTTTACAGGTCCGGCCACCGCGACCGCCACTTGCGTAGGGCGAGGCGCAGTCGGTCGGCTCGTCAGGTAGGCGGCCAGCAGCGTTTCAAAGTCAGGGTAGCCGCTGCATGGGAACGTTGCGGGAGGCGCAGCGAAGCCGCCATCCGCCAGGTCCAGCACGGCCAGGCGCGCGTGCGTCCCGCCGATGTCGCCCACCAGGACGAAGCTCAATCCCACCTCCTTGGCGGCCGAAGCCGTAGCCCCTCCTACGCCAGCCATGTTAGCGATGTCATGCGCCGCGGTGGGATCGGCGCTGCCGTCCGAGCCGTCATGCCGTCCTCCTCCCACCGCGCCAGACGTTCCAAGGCGACAGCGCCGGACGCCCTGATGCTGTTCGGGGCGACCGGCGATCTGGCCCTGAGGATGCTCTATCCGTCGCTCTATTTTCTCGACGCCTCCGACCTGCTTCCCGACGGCATGCGGGTGATCGGCGCCGCCCGTTCCGACCTGGAGCAGGACGCCTTCCGGCAGATGGTGCGCCACGCGCTCGATGCGCGGGCGGACGGCGGCGTCTCGGAGGCGGCCTGGGCGCGGTTCGCCGCACGGCTGGCCTATGTGTCCTTCGACGCCTCGCAGCCCGAGAGCTTCCAGGCCCTGGCAAGGACCTTGGAGGGCGCGAGCCGGACGATCTTCTACCTGTCCACGTCACCCGGCCTGTTCGGCCCCATCTGCACCGGCATCAAGGCGGCGGGGCTCGCCCACGCGGGCAGCCGCATGGTGGTGGAGAAGCCCATCGGGCGGGACCTCAAATCGTGCCAGGCCATCAACGACGTGCTGGCCGACGCCTTCAGCGAGGACCGCATCTTCCGGGTGGACCACTACCTGGGCAAGGAGGCGGTGCAGAACCTGCTGGCGCTGCGCTTCGCCAACACCCTGTTCGAGCCGCTGTGGAACAAGAGCGCCATCGACCACGTGCAGATCACTGTGGCCGAGACTGTGGGGGTCGAGGGGCGCTGGGACTATTACGACAACTACGGCGCGCTGCGCGACATGGTGCAGAACCACCTGCTGCAGCTCTTGAGCCTGGTGGCCATGGAGCCGCCGGCGAGCCTTGAGCCCGACTCCGTGCGCAACGAGAAGATCAAGGTGCTGCAGTCGCTGCGCCCCATCCATGGCCGCGACGTGGAGCGCTGCACGGTGCGCGCCCAGTACGCCGCCGGTGTCGCCGACGGCCGTGCTGTCCCGAGCTACGCGGACGAGGCGGGCGGCGCCGCCGGACCCGGCACCTCCAGCCAGACGGAGACCTTCGTGGCGCTGATGGCCCACGTGGACAACTGGCGTTGGGCCGGCACGCCCTTTTACCTGCGCACCGGCAAGCGGCTGCCGGAGCGATCCTCGGAGATCGTCATCCAGTTCCGAGAGGTGCCGCACTCCATCTTCAGCGGCTCGGATCTGGTGGCCAACCGGCTGACCATCCGCCTGCAGCCGGAGGAGGATATCGCGCTGACCTTGATGAACAAGACGCCGAGCCTGGAGCACGGCGGCATGGAGCTCACGCCGCTATCGCTCAATCTCAGCCTCAGCCACGCCTTCAAGGACAAGCGGCCCCGGCGCATCGCCTATGAGCGGCTGCTGCTGGAGGTGATCCACGACAACCAGACCCTGTTCGTCCACCGCGACGAACAGGAGACCGCCTGGCGCTGGGTCGACGCCATCCGCACCGCCTGGGACCGCCAAGCGGTGAAGCTGGCCAGCTATGGCGCTGGCACCTGGGGGCCGGCGGGGGCGTTCGCGCTGATCGAGCGCCACGGCCATAGCTGGGCGGACTGATGGCGATGGGCATGGATCTTATGTCCCCCTGCGAAGCGGGGGGAGGGGACCAGGCGAAGCCTGGTGAGGGGGGCGTCACCGGCGCCGGGCTCTCGCGGCGGCTCCCCCTCCGTCACGACGCGTTCGCGTCGCGCCGCCTCGCCCGCTTCGCAAGGGAGGAGGAGTAGCCGTGGCTCCTTCGTTCCAGTTCATCGAGGCGCCCAGCCCGCAGGCCCTGGCCGATCGGCTCGCCGACGACGTCGCCGTTCGCCTCGCCGAGGCGATCGCACTCCGCCGCGCCGCAAGCCTGGCGGTTCCCGGCGGCTCTACGCCCGGCCTGCTGTTCGACGCCCTGAGCACCCGCGAGCTGGCCTGGGACAAGGTTTCCGTCACCCTGAACGACGAGCGCTGGGTCGATCCGCCCGATCCCGCCAGCAACGAACAGCTGGTGCGCACCCGTCTGATCACCGGCCGCGCCGCGGCCGCGCACTTCGTCGGCCTCAAGACCGCGAGCGAGAGCGCCGGCCAGGCGGTCGCTGACGTCGAGCGTGGGCTGGCCGCCGTCCCGCAGCCCTTCGACGTCATGCTGATCGGCATGGGTGAGGACGGCCACACCGCCTCGCTGTTCCCGGGCTCGGCCGAGCTTGAAGCCTCCCTCGCCGGCGATCCGGCGCGGGTGCAGGCGGTGCGGGTCCAGGGCGCCCGCGGGGCGGCGGAGCGGATGACCCTGGCGCTGCCGACGCTGCTGGCCAGCCGCTTCACCGCCCTGCTGATCAC
>CALMGB010000089.1 GCA_937863535.1 uncultured Caulobacteraceae bacterium | reverse complement strand
CACACGCCTAGTTCTTGCTCCGTTCCCCATGTCGCGCTACCCTCCCGCCCTACATATGAGGATCGCGCCGGCCCCGCGGCGCAGCCCCGGATCGCCCGATGCCCGAACACGACTTCATCCGCGTGCGCGGCGCCCGCGAGCACAACCTCAAGGGCGTCGACGTCGACATCCCGCGGGGCCAGCTGGTGGTGCTCACCGGGCTGTCCGGGTCCGGCAAATCCTCCCTCGCCTTTGACACCATCTACGCCGAGGGCCAGCGGCGCTATGTGGAGAGCCTGTCCGCCTATGCCCGCCAGTTCCTGGAGCTGATGGGCAAGCCGGACGTGGACCTGATCGAGGGGCTGTCGCCGGCCATCTCCATCGAGCAGAAGACCACCTCCAAGAACCCCCGTTCCACCGTCGGCACGGTCACCGAGATCCACGACTACATGCGCCTGCTCTGGGCGCGGGTGGGCGTGCCCTACTCGCCGGCCACGGGGCTGCCGATCGAGAGCCAGACCGTCACCCAGATGGTCGACAAGATCATGGCCCTGCCCGAGGGCACGCGGCTGAACCTGATGGCGCCGGTGATCCAGGGCCGAAAGGGCGAGTATCGAAAGGAGATGGCCGACTGGCAGCGCCAGGGCTTCCAGCGGGTGAAGGTCGACGGCCAGCTCTATCTGATCGAGGAGGCGCCCAAGCTCGACAAGAAGTTCAAGCACGACATCGACGTCGTCGTGGACCGTATCGTGGTCAAGGGGGGGCTGGAGACGCGCCTGTCCGACAGCCTGGAGCAGGCGCTGCGCCTGGCCGACGGGATCGCCATCGCGGAGTGGGCGGCCGCGGAGAAGGGCGAAAAGGCGCCCCGCCGGCTGCTGTTCTCCGAGAAGTTCGCCTGCCCCGTCTCGGGCTTCACCATCAGCGAGATCGAGCCGCGCCTCTTTTCGTTCAACAACCCGTTCGGCGCCTGCCCCAAGTGCGATGGGCTGGGGGTGAAGCTGGCCTTCGACGCCGACCTGGTGATCCCGGACAAGGACAAGAGCCTGCATCACGGCGCCGTGGCGCCCTGGGGGCGGGGGCCGTCCTCGCCGCTGTACACCCAGACCCTGCAGGCCCTCTCGCGCCACTACAGCTTCTCCATGGACCAGCCCTGGTTCGAGCTGCCGGAGGTGGCGCGCAAGGTCGTGCTGCGAGGCACGGGGGTGGAGAAGATCAAGTTCACCTACGACGACCAGACCCGCAAGTACGAGGTCTCCAAGGTGTTCGAGGGCGTGCTGCCGAACCTGGAACGACGCTGGAAGGAGACCGACAGCGCCTGGGTGCGTGAGGAACTGGGCCGCTACCAGTCGGAGACGCCCTGCGAGGTCTGCTGTGGCGCGAGGCTGAAGCCGGAAGCGCTGGCGGTGAAGATCGGGGCGCGCAACATCTCGGAGGTGTCCGGCCTGTCCATCCGGGATGCGCGGGCCTGGTTCGAGGCGCTGGAACCGTCGCTGACGCCCAAGCAGGCGGAGATCGCCCGGCGCATCCTGAAGGAGATCACCGATCGGCTGCGCTTCCTGGTGGAAGTGGGGCTGGACTACCTGTCCATGGCGCGGGCGTCCGGCACCCTGTCCGGCGGCGAGAGCCAGCGCATCCGGCTGGCGTCGCAGATCGGCTCGGGGCTGACAGGGGTGCTGTACGTGCTCGACGAGCCCTCCATCGGGCTGCACCAGCGCGACAACACGCGGTTGCTGAAGAGCCTGCGGGAGCTGCGCGATCTCGGCAACTCCGTGCTGGTGGTGGAGCACGACGAGGAGGCCATCCTCACCGCCGACCACGTCATCGACATGGGCCCCGCCGCCGGCATCCACGGCGGCCACATCATCGCCGAGGGCAAGCCCGACGACATCAAGGCGTCGAAAGACAGCATCACCGGCCAGTACCTCATCGGCGCGCGTGAGATCGCCATCCCGGAGGTGCGCCGCAAGCGCAACCCGAAGAAGGTCATCACCATCCACGGCGCCAGGGGCAACAACCTGAAGGACGTGACGGGCGAAATCCCCGTCGGCCTGTTCACCTGCATCACCGGCGTCTCGGGCGGCGGCAAGTCCACCTTCACCATCGAGACGCTGTACAAGGCGGCCGCGCGGCGGCTGAACAACGCCTCGGACGCGCCGGCGCCGCACGACAAGATCGACGGCCTGACCCAGTTCGACAAGGTCATCGACATCGACCAGAGCCCGATCGGGCGCACGCCCAGGTCAAATCCAGCCACCTACACGGGCGCCTTTGGGCCCATCCGGGACTGGTTCTCGGGCCTGCCGGACGCCAAGGCGCGGGGATACGGCCCTGGCCGTTTCAGCTTCAACGTCAAGGGCGGGCGGTGCGAGGCCTGCCAGGGCGACGGCCTGATCAAGATCGAGATGCACTTCCTGCCCGACGTCTACGTCACCTGCGACGTCTGCAAGGGCCGCCGCTACAACCGCGAGACGCTGGAAATCCTCTACCGCGGCAAGTCGATCAGCGACGTGCTGGAGATGACGGTGGAGGAGGCGGCGGACTTCTTCAAGGTGGTCTCCTCCATCCGGGACAAGATGGAGACGCTGAAGCGGGTGGGGCTCGGCTACATCAAGGTCGGCCAGTCGGCCACCACGCTGTCCGGCGGCGAGGCCCAGCGGGTGAAGCTCTCCAAGGAGCTGAGCCGGCGGGCGACGGGCCGCACCCTCTACATCCTGGACGAGCCCACCACGGGGCTGCACTTCGAGGATACCCGCAAGCTGCTGGAGGTGCTGCACGAACTGGCCGACGCCGGCAACACGGTGGTGGTGATCGAGCACAACCTCGACGTCATCAAGACCGCCGACTGGCTGCTCGACTTCGGCCCCGAGGGCGGCGATGGCGGCGGCCTGATCGTGGCGGAGGGCACGCCCGAGCAGGTGGCCCGCGACCCGGCGAGCTGGACGGGGAAGTACCTGGCCGAGGTGCTGGACCGGCACGAAGTGCGGCGTAAGGCTCGGGTGGCGGCGCTGAGCCTCCCGGCGAAGAAGGCGCGCAAGAAGGCGTTAGCGTAGATGCTTTCATTGAAGCCGCCGCTTCCGCTCGTCGTCGGCATCTCCACTCGAGCACTGTTCGATCTAGAGGAGGAGCATGCGGTCTTCATAAAGCAGGGAGTTGAGGCATATGCCGAGCTTCAGCGGAGTCGGGAGAACGTCATGCTGGAGCCCGGCACGGGCTTCGAGGTTGTGAAGAGGCTGCTTTCTTTGAATGGAAACGACAGACCCAATCAAGTAGATGTTATATTCCTGTCTCGCAACTCTGCCGACCTTTCATTAAGAGCGTTTAAGTCGGCCGAACACCATGGATTGGATATTACGAGGGGCAGCTTCACCAGCGGACGTCTAGTCGCTCCGTTTGTGTCGGCGTGGGGAGTAGATTTGTTCCTCTCGAACGAAGACGCCGATGTGACCGCAGCTGCGGATGCTGGAACCGCAGCTGCTAGGTTGGGTGAGTGGCCGAAAGTCATTTTAGAAAATCCTGAGGATGAGGTCAGAATAGCTTTGGATGGAGACTCGGTTGTTTTCAGCGATGAGTCCGACAGGATATTCCAAGCGGAAAAGCTGGAGGGCTTCCTTGCTCACGAGAAACTAAACGCCGAAAATCCTATGAAGCCCGGCCCATTTGGAAACTTTCTGCAGAAGCTATCCCTGATCAGAGGGGCTCACATGAGGCCAAATGGCTTTAGCAAGGTTCGGATCGCTATCGTCACTGCTCGTAACGCGCCTGCCCATGCACGGGTGATAAACACTTTACGCTTTTGGGGCACACCCGCAGATGAAGCGCATTTTGTCGGTCACCACGACAAAGCAAGTATCCTGCGAGCGTTTGGAGCTCACATTTTCTTTGATGACCAGGAGAGACATGTGGCCAACGCCGCTGCTATTGTGCCGGCCGGCGTAGTTCCAGGGCCACACTCTCCGGCTGAATTGGTAATCCAGGCTTAAACAAGAGCCATCAAACTAATGCCGTGAGCGGCGGGAGCGCCGCGAACGGCGAAAAGCCATAGTGCTTCAGCCAGCGGACGTCGCTGGCAAACATGTCGCGTAGGTCGGGCATGCCGTACTTCAGCATGGCCAAGCGGTCGATGCCGAAGCCGAAGGCGAAGCCCTGCCACTCGGCGGGGTCCAGGCCGCAATTCATCAGTACCTTGGGGTGAACCATCCCGCAGCCGACCACCTCCAGCCAGTCCGAGCCCGTCCCGATCCGGATCTGACCGCCGGATCGGTCGCACTGTACGTCCATCTCCGCCGAGGGCTCGGTGAAGGGGAAGTGGTGGGGGCGGAAGCGGGTGCTGACGCCCGCCGTCTCGAAGAAGCGCGCCATGAAGGTGTCCAGCGTCCACTTCAGGTGCCCCATGTGGATGGCGCGGTCGATCACCAGCCCCTCCATCTGGTGGAACATGGGCGTGTGGGTCTGGTCGCTGTCGCAGCGGTAGGTGCGGCCGGGCGCGATGATGCGGATGGGGGGGGACTGCGCCATCATGGTGCGGACCTGCACCGGCGAGGTGTGGGTGCGCAGCACCTTCCGCTCGCCGTCGGGACCGGGATTGAAGAAGAAGGTGTCGTGCATCTCCCGCGCCGGGTGCTTGGGCGGGAAGTTCAGGGCGGTGAAGTTATGCCAGTCGTCCTCGATGTCCGGTCCTTCCGCCACCGCGAAGCCCATCTCCGCGAAGATGGCGACCATCTCGTCCAGGGTGCGCAGCGTGGGGTGCAGCGAGCCCCTGCGGCGCGGCGGCGGCGGCAGGGTGAGGTCTAGGCGCTCCGAGGCGAGCTGCGCGTCGAGCGCTGCAGCCTCCAGGGCTTCGCGACGCGCGGCGATCCTCGCCTGGATGGTGTCGCGGAGGCCGTTGATCTGCGGCCCGCGCTCACGTCTCTCGTCCGGGGTCATTGCGCCCAGCGATTTCAGCAACACGGAGACGGCGCCCTGTTTGCCGAGGGCCGAAACGCGGATGGCCTCCAGGGCGGCGAGGTCGGGGGCCGCATCGACGGCGGCGAATAGCTCTGCCTGTAAGATCGTAACGTCGGTCAAGGCAGGCTCCTGAAGCCGACGCCGACCTCGTCCCCCTCTCCCCCTGCGGGAGAGGGAGGGGCCCGCGTCGCGGGACGCGGTGGGAGGGTGAGGGGTCGCACCACTTCGCCGCTGTGTTGGAGGCTGCGGGTGCGACCCCTCACCCTTCCCATCCTGCGGATGGGCCCCTTCCCTCTCCCACGGGGAGAGGGAGTCAGGCCGCGAGCGCGGTGCGGACCTGCTCGGCGATGGCCTTGAAGCCTGTGGGGTCCTGGCCGGCGATGTCGGCGAGCACCTTGCGGTCCATCTCCACGCCCGCGAGGTTCAGGCCGTGGATGAACTGCGAATAGGTGAAGCCCTCCTCCCGCGCCGCCGCGTTGATGCGCTGGATCCACAGGGAGCGGAAGGTGCGCTTGTTCACCTTGCGGTCGCGATAGGCGTACTGGCCGGCCCGGTCCACCGCCGCCTTGGCGACGCGGATGGTGTTCTTGCGGCGGCCGTAGAAGCCCTTCGCCTTTTCGAGAACCTTCTTGTGACGGGCGTGGGCCGTCACGCCCCTCTTTACGCGAGCCATGTTATTTCACCTTGTGTCTGAGTCTGGATGTCGAAGATCGGATGCGGGGCGACAGCTAGCCGTAAGGCAGCATGTACGCCTTGATCTTCGGCGCGTCGGACTTGGACAGCACCTTGGTGCCACGGTTCTGACGGATGTACTTGGAGTTGTGGCTGATGAGGCGATGGCGCTTGCCGGCGACGCCGGACTTGACCATGCCCGAGGCTGTGATCTTGAAGCGCTTCTTGGCGCCCGACTTGGTCTTCAACTTCGGCATTTCGCGACGGCTGGCGTTTAGGCCCGCCGCTCCCTGTGGACAGCATGACAAACCGCCATGGCATGCCAATGGCCAGGCGGCTCCTTGAGAAGGCGACGCTTCTACGCAAAAAGGCCCTGTGGAGCAAGGACCCTCTCGGTGGAGCTTGACGGACCGGCCCACGCCCTGACGATGGAGGCATGAAGCGCCTCCTCTCCGCCGTCGCCGCCCTGGCGCTCCTGTCCTCGAACGTCGACGCCCAGCCCCCGGCCGCCAAACCAGCGCAATCCGGCTTCGCAGCCCACGCCATGATCGCCGCCGCAAACCCGCTGGCGGTGGAAGCGGGCTTGAGCGTGCTGCGGGCCGGCGGGAGCGCGGTTGACGCCGCGGTGGCGGTGCAGGCGGCGCTGGGGCTGGTGGAGCCGCAGAGCTCAGGCCTCGGGGGCGGCGGCTTCATGCTCTATTACGATGCGCGCAGCCGCACGGTCACCGCCTATGACGGGCGCGAGGTCGCGCCGATGGGCGCGACGCCGGACATGTTCCTCGGCCCCGACCACAAGCCGATCCTCTTCACCCAGGCCATGGTGAGCGGCAAGGCCACCGGCGTTCCCGGCGCGGTCGCCATGCTGGCCCTGGCCCAGCGTGAGCATGGCCGCCTGGCCTGGAGCCAGCTGTTCGGCGGGGCGGAGACGCTCGCGCGCGCCGGCTTCCAGGTCACGCCGCGCCTGGCCAAGGACATCGTCGGCCCCTATCCGGAATCCTCCACCCCCGACGCCAAGGCCTATTTCACCAAGCCGGACGGGACGCCCTACCGGGTCGGCGACGTGCTGAAGAACCCCGCCTACGCCGACATGCTGCACCGGCTCAGCGTCCAGGGGGCGCAGGCGCTTTACTCGCCGGAGGTGGGCCAGGCGATCGTCGACAAGGTGGGGCTGCCGCCGGACCCCGGCGTGTTCGCCCTGTCCGACATGGCGAGCTACCAGCCGGTGGAGAGCCGGGCGCTCTGCCGGCCCTATCGCCAGTACCTGGTGTGCGCGCCGCCGCCGCCGGCGGGCGGGGTGGGGACGCTGGAGCTGCTGGGCCAGCTCGCCCACACCGACATCGGCCGTCGCGGGCCGCAGGACCCCCAGGCCTGGTACGAGTTCGCCGAGGCCAGCCGGCTGACCTACGCCGACCGCGACCACTATATCGGCGACCCGGCCTTCGTGCCCGCTCCGGTCGCGGGCCTGCTGGACTCCGGCTACGACGCGCGTCGCGCCGCCCTGATCCCTGCGCTCGGCGGCGGCCCGGTCAGCGCCGGCCGTCCGCCCGGC
>CALMGB010000088.1 GCA_937863535.1 uncultured Caulobacteraceae bacterium | reverse complement strand
GTACGCGACGACGGGCGCGGCATCCCCGTCGACCCCCACCCCAAGCACCCCGGCAAGTCGGCGCTGGAGGTGATCCTGACGGTGCTGCACTCCGGCGGCAAGTTCTCCGGCAAGGCCTACGAGACCTCCGGCGGCCTGCACGGGGTGGGCGTGTCGGTGGTCAACGCCCTGTCCGACCGGCTGGACGTGACCGTGTGGCGCGACGGGTTCGAGTGGTGCCAGGCCTTCTCCCGCGGGCATCCGCAGGACCCCATCGAGAAGCTCGGCCCGTCGCGCAAGCACGGCACCCTGGTCCGCTTCACCCCCGACCCGGAGATCTTCGGCGAGGACGTGGCGTTCAAGCCGGCGCGGCTGTTCCGCATGGCCCGCGCCAAGGCCTACCTGTTCCGCGGCGTAGAGATCCGCTGGAAGTGCGCCCCCGAACGCATTCATGACGCCACCCCGTCCGAGGCCGTCTTCCACTTCCCCAACGGCCTGGCCGACTACCTGAAGGAGCGGCTCGGCGACATCGAGACCGTCACCCCCGAACCCTTCGCCGGCCGGATCGCGCGGGCCGAGGGCGGCGGCGCGGTGGAATGGGCGGTGGCGTGGAGCGGCGCGGGCTTCGGCGAGGCGGACGGCTTCACCCAGTCCTACTGCAACACCGTGCCGACGCCGGAGGGCGGCACCCACGAGGCGGGCCTGCGCGCCGTGCTCACCCGCGGCCTGAAACAGTACGCCGACCTCACCGGCGACAAGCGCGCCGCCATCCTGACGGCGGAGGACGTGGCGGCCCAGGCCGGCGCCCTGATCAGCGTCTTCGTGCGCAACCCGGAGTTCCAGGGCCAGACCAAGGAGCGCCTCTCCTCCTCCGACGCCCAGCGGCTGGTTGAGAATGCGCTGCGCGACCCCTTCGACCACTGGCTCACCGCCCAACCCAAGGCGGCCACGGCGCTCCTCCAGTTCGTGGTGGAGCGGGCCGAGGAACGGCTTAAGCGGCGCAAGGACAAGGAGGTCGCCCGCGCCTCGGCCACCCGCAAGCTTCGCCTGCCCGGCAAGCTGGCCGACTGTTCGGGCAGCGCCATGGACGGCTCGGAGCTGTTCATCGTGGAGGGCGATTCGGCCGGGGGCTCGGCCAAGCAGGCCAGGAACCGCGCCACCCAGGCCATCCTGCCGCTGCGGGGCAAGATCTTGAACGTCGCCAGCGCCTCGGGCGAGAAGGCCGGCGGCAACAAGGAGCTGGCCGACCTGATGCTGGCGCTCGGCTGCCACGGCGGCTCGCGCTACCGCGAGGAGGAGCTGCGCTACGACCGGGTGATCATCATGACCGACGCCGACGTGGACGGCGCCCATATCGCCAGCCTGCTGATCACCTTCTTCTACCGCACCATGCCCGAGCTGATCCGCGGCGGTAAGCTCTACCTCGCCCTGCCGCCCCTGTACCGCATCAGCCACGGCGCCCAGACCGCCTACGCCCGCGACGACGCCCACAAGGACGAGCTGCTGGCCTCCACGTTCAAGGGCAAGAAGCCGGAGATCGGGCGCTTCAAGGGGCTGGGGGAGATGATGCCGGCGCAGCTGAAGGAAACCACCATGGACCCCAAGAAGCGCACGCTGGCCCGGGTGGCGCTGCCGCGGGCGGAGGAGGCGGTGCAGGATCTGGTGGAGACGCTGATGGGGCGCAAGCCCGAGCTGCGGTTCCGGTTCATCCAGGAGAATGCGGAGTTCGCGGTGGAGGATTTGGATGTTTGAAGGAGCTTTGACTTTGCCGACGGCCTGTCAGGCTATGGACATAGCCCGTATTGCTGAGGGTCGACTTCGAGGGCGGCCATCACGATATGGGCGTTGCCAAGGACGACATGGCGATCCAGTTCGTCAACTCCTTCGCCTTTGCGCTTCAGGCCGCAGGCGATCCGCAGCTCCGGCCTCGAAGCTCCGCCGCGCCCACAGCCCCGGCTGCTAAGGTGGCCCAGTAGAGCCATCTCGCTTTAGGACGAGCCGCAACGTCCGCTCGCCACCCACAACGGCGGTGAACGACGTCGGCTTCTGGAACAAAGGCCGGCAGCCGTCGCGGCTGCGGGCGCAGGTCAGAGATCGACCTGTTCAGACATGGCGAGTGCGTCGTCGACCTCGATGCCGAGGTGGCGCACGGTGCTCTCCAGCTTGCGGTGACCGAGGAGCAGCTGCCGTCGAGCAAAGCCGGCGAAGCGCGGGTCTACACCGTATTCCTAGTTGTCTCGGCGACGCGCATGGCCATAGCCATCGCCTGATCGCTGTGGGTGGTTGAAGCGGACAGTCCCGCGATGACCCCAAGACGGTTCGCTTCTGGATGGTGCTGGATCATCTTCCAAACGCCCTCGAGCCGTTCGACCTCAAGCCTGAGCCCCACGATGCCATGAGCAAGTTGGTCGATGTAGCCTTTTGGCGCGTCGGCTACGGACCACGGCTCCGGCCGATCCGCCTCCGTGAGTTGGCTCAACTGGTCTACGTGGCGTAGCAGCCAATCAACGTTGTCGATGCTTGATAGACGCCCATGAGCATGAATGGCGATGTAATTCCAAGTCGGCACAGCGCGGCCGGTCTCGCGCTTGGTAGCAAGCCATCCGGGATGCACGTAGGCCTGCGGCCCCTGGAACACACCGAGCCCAGCCGCACCTGTCGCAACGGCCTTCCATAGGCCATTTCCACGAGCGACATGGCCCTCAAGTACAAGCTTTCCGTCACATTCACAGGCCATCAAAGGCAAGTGCGCGGCTTCCAGCTCGCCGCTTACCAGAGCAACAACCACGGCAAAGCGGATAGTCTTGATGGAGCTCAAGAGCACGTCGCGGCGCTCCTCACGCAACTGCTTCGGCGCGTACATCATATCCCTCCAAAATGAAGCCTTAGCGGTACTTCCACCTATCCAGCTGTAGCCCCCACATTGCAACTCCATCTCTCTTGCACGCACTCCAGACATCCGCTTCGGGGCGGAGATCCGAGCCGCAACAAGGCTCCTGGAGATGACCTACTCTGACCAAGCCGAGGTAGGCGCCGCGAGTGCAGCCCCGCCGCGTCTGCCGAACAGAGGTGCGATGGTGGCCACCGCCCGCTCGGACTCGGCGCGATCCGGCGTCTCGTTGGCGTTGGCGTAGCCCTTCATGTCACCACCTTCGAGCGCCTGGACATCGATACCGTCGCGCCGCGACAGCACGCCGACGTCACGGTAGTAGAAGCCGTACTTGACCTCGGGCTGAGCAATCAGCCAGCCGATTTGGCCACGCACCGGCACGATGCTCTCGTCTCCCCAGAGGGCTCGCGCGCCGTATCCGGGGCAGTTGATGACAGCCTTCTCAGGGAGTGCGGCGAGTTCCAGGGGCTGGTGGAACTCCCTTCGCACAAAGGAGCCACCAGCGGCGAAGAAATCGCTCATGAGGGTGTGACCGTAATCGGCCACGTTGAAGATCAAGGTTTCGCTGCGTCGGACGTGAGCTACCGGGAACGGGGTGGCGCCGGGGGGCGATATCTGGGCGTTTGGGGTAAGATCGCTGATCCGATCACGATAGCTTGCGAACGCCAATCGGTTGCTGGGGAGGAAGCCAGCAGCCTAGCCGCCTCTTGAAGCTGCCTTTAGCCCAAGCGCTCAGGGCTTTTCCATGAAGCGGACTCGGCCAGCGTCCGAGAAGAGCCACGATCCGCCGCCCGGCGATGAAGCAGAAGCGATGCGAACGCTCTCGGGCGCTCGGCTCACGTGGTGCGGGACCGCGCATCCTGGACCTATATACCCGGCCGGGGCCACCAAGATTTTGTTGCTCAGCGACGAGTTCGACGGGCACTACCCCGAGCGGGAAATGTTCGCGGGCGCGCTTGGCTAGGAGCGTTGACTAACCCGCCTACAAATTTAGGGTTAGTAGGGCGGTTTACAGAAGGGCGACGAACGTGCGGTCGGGCATTTATTCCGACGGATTTGGGCGCTCAACAATAGCGCTTTGGTAATCTAGACTGAGTGGTGCCGATTACAGGACTCGAACCTGTGACCCCCTCATTACGAATGAGGAAACTGGGACTACGGAGGAAAGCGGCCCCGCACGCAGCGACCGTGATTAGCTGAGGAAAGACAGGGTCTTGCAAGTTCTCTTCTACGGGGCGGTACGGTCGCGCACCGCTGGGCACCGACCGCCTTGTTTCCATCTTGCTTCCATCTCAGGCAGGTGACATTGATGCTGAATGCCAAAGCTATCCTCCACCCGCCTGACTAAGGCAGTAATCGAGAAGACGGCCGCGAGCACCTTCGTGTCCGACGCGGTAGTGCGCGGGCTCGGACTACGGGTCTCCGCAACGGGACGCCGAAGCTTCGTGGTCACCTACCGGATACGATCTGGAGGTCAGGGCCGCACGACCCTCGGAACGTTCCCCAACCTGACGGTCGACCAAGCGCGCGAAGAAGCGCGCAAGGTGCTCGCAATCGTAGAACGCGGTGGACACCCGAGCCAGGAAAGGCGGGCAGATCGAGAAGCGGCCACGGTCGCTGATCTAGCGAGCTATTACTGTGGCGGGTATGCCCAAGCGGAGAAGCTGAAAGCCGGGACCATACGTGACGCGTCAAGCCTTTTGGAACGCTTTGTTCTGAGTTCGCTTGGTTCGAAGAAAGTCGCGGAAGTGACACCCATCGAAATCCGCAAGGTTCAAAGCGCGGCTTTGGAGGGCGCTGGCCACTATCAGGCTAATAAGCTCCTTGCCGTGCTCGGAAGGATGTTCACGTTAGCCATAGGCGAGAAATGGCGCGTCGACAATCCTTGCATGGGCTTAAAGAAGTATCCCGAGGATCAGAGACATCGTCATCTTGATGAGGACGAGATCAGGAGACTTCTACTCGCCTGCGATAGGTATGGCGATCAACATGCAGCAGATGCCATTCGGCTCCTGTTGTTTACCGGTGCAAGGCTACGTGAGGTGTTGAAAGCCACTTGGGACCAGTTCGATTTGGAACGAGGGGTCTGGTTGAAACCTTCGTCACATACCAAGACACAGCGACAGCATGTTCTTGAACTCGAAGGACCCGCGCTTGCTATCCTCACCAGTATGAGGGGACGGGCAACTAAATCCATTCTACTTTTTCCTGGTCGTTGTGGGACAAAGCCTCGTGCAGACGTCAAGCATCCATGGGAAACGGTTGTCCGACTTGCGGGGATTTCGAACGTGCGCCCACACGACCTCCGTCGGACCTTGGCTTCCGTAATGTTGTCGGAGGGGGCTGCGCTAGCAACAGTGGGCAAGACGCTCGGACATACTCAGCCGGCGACGACCGCGCGCTACGCGCATCTGTCGCCTTCCGTTCAGCGAAGAGAACTCAGTCTTGCCGGGCACAAGATGGCGTCGCTCAGGTCTGGTGTACAACCGTCTGACCTGTTAATGGCTCAGGCCGACAGCAGGACCGAGCCGATGCGGAGCGACGCTGTGGACGGCGGAGTAAGCTGATCGGATCAAGCTGATGCCGAGGCGGAGTCCATACCGACGAGCCATCGCAGGTAAGTCGCTGCAGAGCTGATCAGGGCGAGCGCTAGGTCCATCGGGGGTGGCTCAGGCTCCGGAACACCCTCAGCATGGCGGTACTGATGGCAGGCGTTTATCCAATCAGAGAAACTCTCCGCGAGTCGATTAGAGGCATCGGCGGCACGACCAGGCAGCTCCGCTAGCCGGGGTTTCAGCCGTTTGCCAACCTCCGAGCTTCCTAAGCGTGCCTCACCTGTCATCATCTTGAAGACGTTTTCGACCGCATCGAACGCCCTGCGAACGGCGGTCAGACTATCCGGCGATCCGCCCACGAGAGCGGCGTGCGCGTCTTCGTAGGCTTCGCGGGCAGCGGTGTAACGAGGAAGCCCAATTCCGGCGACCAACGCCATGCGCGAGCGCTCAAACTCCTCGTCTTTGAAGTAACGAACGCCGCCCTTCGGGTCAGCTATGTAACCAAGGTTTTCTTCACGAAAAATCGCGTTCACGTCAGAGACAAAGCTGGAACCATCTCCCAGCACCGATTGGACCACGCTGACTAGGTCCAACAGGTCTCGAAGGTCACATTTCTGAGTAAAGTCACCTAGATGGTAAGCACTTGCTGGGACCCCCAAGCGCCTGCCAATCGCGGTTGCTATCTTCTCGCGCGTCTCAGAACGGTAGTTCTTGATAAAGGCCCCGATCCTAAACCGCGCCCGGAGGCTGTCCTTCGCTGGAAGGCCGCGCTGTAGGTAGACCTGACTGAAACGCTCCCCGAGCGGAGGCTCTTCATTCATAGACTTCCATCCCTCCCCGACACCATTCAAATTATGGTGCGACAATCTAATCGAAGCTTTCATGATTGCAGCAGGCGACCGACGGCGGACAGCTTGTTCGGGCTCGGCTGCGGCAGGCTGAACTGCGTTCCGGATTGCTGACCAAGTTGAGGTTCTCCGCTCGTTGACCCGATCGCTCCGTGCTTGGAGGTCTTCCCGCTAAGCGCAATGCGCATTGATCATGATGTACGGTCCGCACCTCCGCGGCGGGCCTCTTCGGAGATGATGTTTAACGACCTTTCATGCTCCAATGCAGCCAAGATGGCACGCACCAGCTCGTCCTTCGGCATCCGTTCGAGCCGTGATCGTGCTAGACCGAACCGCTCCGTTGCAATGATGATCAGGTGCCCCTTGGTCATCTCGGGACGTCTAATAGCCTCCTCCGCTTGAAAGAGGGTGAGGCTCTCGAACTGAAGGTCGTCATCGTCCTGGAAGCTGAGCTGCTCAGCCTCAGAATGAACAGTTTGGCGACCGAGCAGTTGCGGTTCCAAAGGCAACGCGCCGCCACGTAACCTTTTCGCTAAGGCCCGTAAGGCTTCGCTCATGGCAGGATTACCTGTGCGGCGATCCTTGAGGCTATCAGCGATCTTATCGAGAAATTGCGCAACATGTCCGTCCGAAATCATCGGCACAGAAAGTTTGTCAACATCTCGTTTAATCACAACGCATCAATCCGTGTCTTAAGGTTATCCGTAAGTCTTTTATACTGCGTATGAAGGCCACGGCGACCTATGTTCTGATTGTTTGAACGATCATAGACGGGAACACCTTCTGCAAGGGTCTGTGAAACACCCGTACCATCCTCGATGTACGGCTTGACCAAGTCGCCCTTCCAGTAACGCTGAAGCGAGGCGAGATGCTGTGTGTGGTCATCGGTGTAACCGGAGTTTGCCGGTCCGTGAGTCTTGATGCGGGTGATGGCGACGGCGGCGAGCTTAGTGTCAGGCACGTGCATCGCCCGCGGCGTTCCCATCGCCGCTAGAGCTTTGAGCCGGGTGTCGATGCCGGTCCGCACCATTTGAAAAAGGTGCGGAGCACCTCGCTCCATCACCGCCTCGGGAATGACGGGTATGATGTAGCCGTGACTTGCAGCTATAGCGTTTTGGGAGACTATCTTCGTCGCAGGTGGGCAATCGAAGATTATATAGTCGAACATGCCGTCCAGTCCTGACTCTTCAAGCCATCGACATACCAGAGTTCGTTTGTTCCACTCTGATTGAATGGCGTTCCCGTGATGTGAAGCAGTCAGCTCGATCTCAATATCGTCAAGTTGAAGGCTGGCCGGCACTATCTTCAATGAGCTATAGTGCGCTAGGTTCAGTTGAGTGTTCAGCGCTATGTCGGCCCCAGGCATTGTCTGGGCCTGGCCAACGAATGGCTTAAATACCTCCCCTACTGTCTGGTTACTTGCGATTGCTGCGTTCCAGTTGTTAGCCCCTAGACAAACAATTGAGAGACTACTCTGGTGGTCCATATCGACGACGAGAACTTTCGCTGGCGCGTGAAACCGGACAAGGCCAGCAGCTAGCTGGAACGCCAACGTCGTCTTACCTACGCCGCCCTTGAAGTTGATGATGCTGACCCGTTTCGCCATCGCTGTCCCAACTCGATGCACTCCTACAAACCGTTTATACCGATTGGCATGGCCGTCGAGGCAAAACAGCGTCACGGCTGGACGCTCAGCCACCCTTACCGCCTCGACCGGGTACACCAAAGCGAGACAGCGCGGCGAGACACGGAATGCGTCTCTTTTGGGTTGATGCCTCACTTTCGAGACGATAGAACCAGGAGGTCTAGAGGCTAACAAGACGGAGTGTCAGATGGCCACCTACGGTTATGCCCGCGTCAGCACCAACGACCAGGACCTTACCATCCAGGAGGCCGCCCTCCGGTCTGCGGGGTGTGAGGTGATCCGGAGTGAGAAGCGGAGCGGCACGTCACGCGATGGCAGGCCCGAGCTGGCCACCATCCTGGAGTTCGTGCGAGCCGGTGACACGGTGGTGGTGACTCGCGTGGACCGCCTGGCACGTTCCATAGGTGACCTTCAGGACATTGTACGTTCGCTCCGAGCGAAGGGCGTAGCGCTGAAGGCCACCGAGCAGCCAATCGACACCGGCACGGCGGCCGGCAAGGCGTTCCTGGATATGCTAGGGGTCTTTGCCGAGTTCGAGACCAACCTCCGTCGCGAACGTCAGCTCGAAGGGATCACGGCGGCGAAGGCCCGCGGTGTCTACAAGGGGCGTCCCCCGTCAATTGAAGCCGCGAAGATCGCGGAACTCGAAGCCGAGGGTCTGGGAGCCTCCGCCATCGCTAAGAAGCTCGGGATTGGCCGTGCCTCCGTCTACCGCGTAAAGGCGGTCAGCCGAGCTGTATCGGAACACAAGCTGGGTGCGTGATGCGCGCAAGGCAGCCGCAGGAGGGCGGACCGTGACGCTGGGCATGACAGGCAATCGTTGACGAAGCTCCGGGTCCGTCGTAGCTAGGCTATTAATGCCTTCCCGGCTCGCTGGTGAGGTATTGCCAGCTCCACCATTGAGCGGCTCCTACCGTCCTCGCGCAATCGATGGCGGCGTAACCCCGCACTGGGACCTCGCTGGCTCGACGCCTCCTTCGGATGTCGCGCTCACTTGCAAATCATCATGAAGCTCAGACCTCACTCCGTGGCGTGCCCGGAGAGGCGCGCTGTCATAGCGCGTCGTAAGCTCGAACGTGACTACGCCAACCAACGCGAGCTGACACGCCGAACGCTGGAAAACCGGATGCGGCTCGAAGCACGAATGCGTGCTGGCTCTGCAAAGAAGCCGTTCGTCTCTCCCCAACGCGATCCGCTCGTCGATCGCGATATCTTCCGGGAGATACAACACCTTCTGGACCAGCAGGATAAGGTACGCCTTACCGGCCGCAGACCTCCTCCAGTTATACAGGAAAAGGGTACATCTCCCCCACTCACGAGAGAGAAAATTCTCAAGCGCGAGGAGAGGCTTCGTATCAAAGCTGCTCTACCAATCCAAACGACACTCAGACAGCATCCCATCTATGAGCACGTCTGGGACATCCTTGTTTCTCAAGCGAAGGCTCGTCGTAAGCGTGGTGAGTGTGACTACACGTTCTGGGTTCCTCGTTGGGAAGACACAGGAGCCCATCTTAAGATGCTCGCCTGGACGATGGTCTGTTACAAGGAGTATGGCTACGCTCTTACGGTCAACATCAGTCCCGAAGTTTTAGCAGGTGCTGAAGCTGACCGCCGCAACTCCGCAGCTGAACATATACGGGATCGTGTTCGTAGGGAGCTTAGGACCGCCTGTCGTTCGAAGGGCCTCTCGATCCCGGAGTTCTTCTTCGCGGTCGAGGCCCCCTCCTACGGTGACCCTCACCTCCACGGCGGCATCACCGGTCCTTTGACCAAGGAACATCGTGCAGTGGTTAGGGAGGCCCTCTTCCGAGCTGGATGGGGAACCAACGCCAAGCGGACAGGACGCGAGGTTGATCTCCAAGAGCTGAGGACACCGGCTTACTGGGCCTACTACTGCACCAAGTGGTGGAGGAGTTCCAACTATGATGAAGGTCGGGTGTTTGCCGCTTCCAACGGCTTACGGTCGAAGGCCGCTGCCTGGTACAAGACGATGCGGAGGTCTGGAGCTCTTCTACCCGGTCATCTGTACAAGCGCAATGCTGACCTTCTTTCGATCTCGAGCGATACTCGACCAGAGGCAAAGGCCTATCTCACAAGGATGGACTTCTACGAACGATAAGGAATGAAGGGACTTTGCGACGTCCCTCTTTCGCGGCGTTCGTCCGCGGTTTGGAAGCAGTGGATCGGCTTCGTAGTTGCGCTGACAGGAGCCGACCCGCTCTAAAGCATGTCGCTGAAGGGCGACGGGACACGCCCGGCTCCGTCTCAGGGAGAGTGCCTCGCGGTGACTCTCAGATGGCCGTGTGGCCCCTTCATGTAGCTTTTAGCTGGGTGGGTGGCCGCCGGGCATCAAACCCCTGTAATCAGCTTGCTCGTGGCGTATGGCCGTTGCCTATGAAACTGAGCATTTTAAGAACCACCATGGGCTCCGTGATCCCTCCTGACAAGTCGGCTCCTCCCCTACAGATAGGCCGCGCTGGGTCACCATCCAGCTTCAGTTGTGGGGCGTAAGTTTTCAGATGTGGTACTGGGTTTTTGCCATCCATTCAGCTTCGGGCACGTTTGCGACACTCTTCGAAATAACAATTTCTTATAGGGGTCCGTTCTCAGAGCCCGTTGTATTGCGAGGGAAATCCGGCACTTCCGAATAGCTAAGGCCACAGGCTCCCGAGGTGACAGCTTCGAGATGTGTAAACCGACGATGTTTCTCGCGATGGCCCGTCAGGCACGGTGAAGCGTGTATATGAAGCCATTCGGTGAACTAGTCCTTCAGTCACATCTGCCTATAAGTATGGTCTTGCGCATCTTCCAAAATAATACCGAAGGACATGTCGACGTGGGCCCCGGTGCCCATCTGTGCTACAATCGTGCATGATCGTCACCTCTGCTCCATCAGACTCGTCGTTCCTTCCACGCTCAAGAGTGCCACACCGGTCATCGTCCACTGTCGTTCTGACGAACTCAACCTATCAGTCCTTGAAGTACCTTGCTGACTTACGTGGCAAGTCCATGGCTGCCGTCGTCTTCGACCTAGCCCATACTGAACTTGTTAAACTCGCCCATCAAAGGCGGCGATCGAGTCTCCTCCCATTACCCTTCAGCATCACTGACGACAGCGTGGGGTGGTCGCATCTGTTCCGCCTCGGTCATCCGGCGTTCGGGGACGTGCGGTTCACCTCCTCGGAACTCCTGTCGGTGTCGATGCTCCTGAACCCGAGGATCAGACCGTCTCTGGTCCGTGAGTTCGTGACGAGGCATGGAGGCCTGACCATATCCACCCGCCGGGGACGCCAAGGCGTTCGCCTTGTTGTTGCCGGTGTCAAGATCAACATGAGCCGCGTCGAAGCCGAGGCTTTGACAAACGCGCTGGATGTAATCCTCGCGCGTGGCCACGTCCGGTAGCCAGACGCCGTCGCCAACCACCTGAACCATTCGACGTTGCGAGGACAACCTGCCCATAAACGGGGGCCTGGCTGGCCGCCACGACCCTACGCTCATGCATCTGACATCTGACTAACGCCAGAGGCGACGGGGTCCTAGCGGCCTTCTCTGCGCTTTGAAAAGCGGTGATATCATATCAGTCACGTAGGTCATTCTGAGGGAAACCAAAGTGCCAAGTTAAGCGCGATCAATGTCGTCTACCATGACTTCGCACTCGAGGAGTCGACATGTTCTTTCTGAACAACCTTCACGTAATCTCCTACGCTGAGTTCGTTGCCGTATTTAAGGCTCAGCTAAGACCATACGGTCAACGGTCGGGCATTTACACCCTGTCTCTGATGAAGGGTCCGGATAGACCCCACGAGATGGAGCCCATTGGTCGATTGACCGGCCATGACGATGAAGGGCGGCTATATATCGGCCGGAGCGGCGAGTTGGAGACGAGACTGCCCCTGCTCTTTAGCTCGCTCAAGGTGAAAGGCCGACCACATCGTGTCGGCGAGTTTTGGCACAAGCACCACGCTGTTCAAGAGCGCTGTCCCATTGATCGATTGAAGATTATTGTCGAGCCCGGACGAGACCCTATCAAGCTAGAGAACACCGCCCTTCAGGGCTACGTCGACCAGTTCGGAGAGTGTCCACCTTTGAATGTCAGAGTAGAAAAACAACGAGTGGCTAGATTTCGGTTTGACTAATGATGAGGGTCGAGACGAACTGATCATCCGCCATCGAGTCCACCCTATGCCTCCGGTTTGGTTCAGCACCAACACGCCGCAGGGACAAAGGTCTGGGTTTGTGGCCAATCCCGCCACCCAGGTCCAGTTAACGCGGCGGGTCCTAGAAAGTGACCCCCCTTACCCCCTGAGGCTTGTTGGGGAGGTCCCGCTAACAGCCCGGCGAGCGAGGGCTTGACCGATCCATCTCATCCAAAGCTACAGCGCGACTACGACGCCCCGCCTTTTACCCAAGAGCGGACGCTGCGAGTGCGGGCGAAGGTTGGATTGTGTTGAAAAAGACGGTGGTTGCCGCCGCTGGTCAATCCTGACGCACTCAGGTCCTGGCGAGAGGGACTGAGTTGATGATGGGCGAGGGCCAAATCGAGCAAGACTCTCTCTTCTACCAGTTCTCACTTGTGCGGCATGATCCCGCTGGCCACATTCTTCGGGCCATCGACCGGTTCGTGGACCTGGAGGAGGTCCGGGCGCACGTCGCCCCGTTCTACAGCCCGATAGGGCGGCCCTCCATCGATCCTGAGCTTCTGATCGCATGCTGCTGGTGGGCTACTGCTTCGGCATCCGCTCGGAGCGGCGGCTGTGCGAGGAGGTCCACCTCATCCTTGCCTACCGCTGGTTCTGCCGGCTGGGGCTGGAGGACGACGTGCCCGACACCTCCTCGCCGCCACCGCCTTGAAACTGCGCAAGCTCGCCAAGCTGATCCCGCCCCGGCGCTCAAGCCAGCATGAGGGAGATCAGCCGCTCCCGGCTCTCTCCAGCCGGGTCACGGCAGCGCGCCACACTGCCGATTTCTTCAACACAATCGGTCGCCTGCGGTCACCAGCATGCAGCCGGACACCTGTCATTCCGAACGAGGTTGGCGAGGCCCCAGTCGCGGGTATCCGCTGCCCCCGTCTGAAACCGCAAGCTAGCCTTGACGAAGAGGAGCAACTCCGCAACAGGTTCGTGTGTGCTACCATCAACGACCGACACCAACATACGCGAGCGCATGTCCGCCTTCAGGGCGTCCGTCGCTTCTGATCTGTACTCGGCCACCGACATCATCGACTTCGCGTCGGCAAGAGCGTCCATGAGCCGAATGGAGACTGAAATTACCGCGCTGGAGCTCGTGATCTGGAGGGGGTTGGATCCTGATGAGCTAGCCGTCGTCCTAGATCGTCTGCCCGGAAGCTATCCCATTCTGTGCTCTTTACTTTCAATTACTTCCTCAATTGAACTTGAAGACGGTAGAGTGTTGCCGTCGCCCGGCGCACCACCACAAGGTACGGCAGCAACGACGGCTACAGCAAAAATTCTGGTAGAACTTGGCGCGACCGAACTACTCGTGCCTACAATCGATCTTCGCAGAACCCTCTTGATCCTTCAAACCGGTATCGATGCCAATAAGCGGCGGCAACGGGTCGACCAGAGGATGCGGAGCAGGGTTCAAGCGATTGTGGCCACGGCAATGGCAGAGGTGTCGTCCACCACTAATTGGCGACTGGCAGAAGGAAACGAGCAGACGTTGCCCGCTGAGGCACGCCGGATTGTGGACTACGTTGTTACAGTCAACGGCGAGCCGCGCATAGGGATCGTCGCGACGTTCCAGGCTTACTCTGGAGGTCGGCAATCACGCGACATGACCACCCTCTATCCCAACCTACAGGCAACTCTTCGAAGAGCTGACCTCTCCCTCGTTCTTATTGCTGATGGCAGGGGTATGCGCAGCCTCTCGGACCGAGTCCTGCACGATCTTTTTACAGCTGTTCCGGCGGTGCTCTCCATCCGGCAGGCGGAGTCAGGAGCCCTCGCTACCGCGTTCAAATCGTTATCTCGACCGCTTCCGGAGCCGACGCTTGATGCGGAGGGCGCGAGAAAGCTGATTGCCACTCAGCTGCTCCAGACCACCTCGGCGTCTGCCGCATCGCTGCCATTGCCCCGACCACAGGCGCGCTTAGCCCTCGCGTCGTACGCCTCCACGAACGAGCAGTTCGACCTTATTCTGTCGACAGACGGAGAGGAGCTGGTCTGGGCCCGACGCACCTTGGTAAGTCATCTTCGCAAACTAGGCGGCGTTTTCGAAGCAGAAGAGGCACTTCGCTACGTCGCCAGACTCCTAGGTATTAGCTTGTCTTTGTATGTTGGACCTAACGAAAGCTACAGCTTAGGCATAGGAATAATGGATGAGGACCCGGTCTTCTCCGTTCCCTTTGTGGTTGGTGCATGTGACGGACCCGTGACGACCGGAACCATCCGTGACTTTGCGAAGATCGCATTACAGGGAGCGCCGGAGGCGCGGTTAGCGCTGTTTGTGACTAGCCAAGCACTGACGGCCACGCGCACCGCCGAGCTAAGGCGGACACAGCCGCTGCTTCCGGTGAACGTAATTGTAGTAGACATAACAACGGCCGTCGGCATGGCGCAAGCGCGGGAGAACCCCCGCGAGGGGCTGAGGACGTTGGCCCTTGAACAATCAGACTTGACCCGGATTAGCCCGTTTGTCGTACGGAGCGTTACCCCACGCAAGGCTTTCTTTGGCCGTGAGGAGGAGGAAAACCTTCTCCAATCCACCCTGGCTACGAATAGCATCGCCCTTCTGGGTGGCCGCCGTATAGGAAAAACGTCTTTGATGAAGTTTGCCGAAGGCAGACTCGAACAGAATGGTTTCCTTCCCCATTTCGCAGACTGCCAGGTTGTCAAAACTTGGAGCAATTTCGGAGCTCTGGCTAATCGCGAGTGGAACGTGGAGGTGCCGGATGACTTCCGACCCAACGACCTGTTCGGAGTGGTCAGCGCGCTTAAAGGTAGTAGCCGGAAGCCGCTCGTAATCCTACTCGACGAAGTCGATCAGCTCTTGCATTGGGATAAGACGCACACGGAAGACGAGGTGCCTGAGGCCTTCTTCCGAGCCTGCCGAGCTATCTCTCAGCAAGGTCTCGCCCAATTCGTGTTCTCAGGAGAGCGCACTGTTGCGACCACTATGTGGGATGCGTCTTCTCCGCATTGGAACTTCTGCCGTCCGCTTATGCTTCAGCAGCTCACACGCCCCGCCTCGGATGAACTCATCTCCAGCCCATTACGGGAACTAGGAGTCCGTATTGAGCGGCCTCCTGAATTGCTCCAGGCGTGCTGGGACGCGACGGATGGTCATCCGGAGCTTCTTCAGTATGTCGGCGACAAGCTAGTCGGACGGCTTAACGAGCGAGATCGAGATAACGTTTTCGCAGAGCCCGAAGATGTCTCAGAAGTGACGAACAGCTACGAGTATGCTGAGCAGTATCTCGAGACCTACTGGGGCCAGTCGTCTCCTGGAGAGAGGATTATCAGCCTCTTAGTAGTTAGCGGGGCTAAGACGGTACAGCAAGTGACTGATGAAATGAGAGCAAAAGGGCTTGAGCCTGATGCCGCTCGTCTGCAGGATGCGTTAAGAATGCTTGAGCTATACGGTATTATTAGAAAGTCACTCAGCGGGTACGAGCTTAAGGCTCTCGGGTTCACCAGGGCACTCGAGTTCTATGGCGGGTTGGAAGCGACTGCAGCACGATATAAAGAGGCAATGCTTATTCGATGACGAACGTCGTAGGTCCCGTTCCAATTGGCTCACCGTTCTACGCTCGCCGAGCCTTTGAGAGCGCTACCAGAGCCTATCTTCTCAATCGCGAGTGGGTGCTGATCCAGGGACCGCGCCAGCACGGAAAGACTTCTGCGCTCATTCGTATCCAGGCGGAGATGATCGAGTCCGGCTTTCGATGCGCGTTCGTGGATTTGCAGCGGCTGCCGCCGGTCACGACGTATCCGAACCTGCTTCGTTGGTTTGCTCGGGAAGTCGCCACATCGTTACAGACACCAGCACCCGAGGTGCCACAAGGGCGCGAGGACGAGCTGGAGGCTTGGTTGTCCTGCGCCATTCCTCACAGTGGAACGCCGGTCATCATTCTGATTGACGAGGTATCCCGCGTTCACGACGCGGAAATACGAACTTCTTTCTTTGGTCAAATTCGAGCGATGAAAACCGCCGGAGCGACAGCTTCTGGCATACCAGGCATTGGGCCCATCCAGTTCGCCTTTGCGGGCACATTCAGGCAAGAGGCGCTAGTAGCGGAACGAAATTCGCCGTTTAATGTCTCAAGGCGCGTAGAGACCGACGACCTTACGGTTGACCAGGTCGCGGAGCTCGCGGGCCAAGTGGTTGGTGAACGAGCTGCAGGAGCAGCGACAGCAGTTTTCCAACTAGTTGGGGGGCAGCCACATTTAGTGCAGCACATGTTGGCCATGCTGGATGAGGAAGGCGACGGCTCGGATGAGGATCGCCTGTCAGCGGAGTTCGACCGCCTCCTTCGAGAGGGCAGCGATCACCTCGACGCTCTTTTTCGCCTTGTCTTCGAGGATGCCCGCCTGACTGAAATTGCGCGAACGGCGGCGACTCACGGTGACGCTGAGAACGACGCTGCGAACGACGACACCAAGTACATGATTGCTGTGGGATTGATGAGGAGGGCTGGCGGCCGACTTGTTTTCCGGAACCGTCTTTACGAGGACTTGACTAAAGCCAGCGCTCAGCTTCGCCCGGAACAGGTCAACGCAAGACCGCCGCAGCAACATCTTGTAGCTTTGGGTGAAGCCGCCTTCAGTTTTATGGCCGACGGTGAAATGCGAGAGATCGCGTACACCGCCCACAACGGTGGCGTGGCGGCCTACAATCAGGGTGCGTACAGGATGGCTTTGGTCGGCTTTGGTGTCTGCGTAGAGGCCATGCTGATCACGTGGCTAACTCAGCAGTCATCTGTAGCCTTGGCCGCCGGTGTGGCCGCTGCCCAAGCGCTTCACGGGTCAGAGAAAGCTAATTTCAACCACTTTGAGAGTGCGGTCAGTCCAGAGACCTGGAGGTTGGTGAACCTGATGCGTGTCGGGCGACAAATGCGCGGGGTACGAGGGCCGCTCAGCCTTCCCGACTCACTCCGCGACATGCGCAACTTTGTGCATCCGAAGCTTATGAAGCAGCATTACATGCGCGAGGTTGACTTGCAGCCAGAAGCGATGGCGGCAAGTGCGTTCACGATAGCGATTAAGCGAGACCTGAGCTGAAGAGGCTGGCCCGCCCCGACAACGGAGGCCGAGCTCAAGCTTTCTAAACTAATAAGTCGCCTGCTTCGACAACGGCTTGCGATGCGACCGGACCGTACTGCCCGTCGCAGGCGCAACCTAGCCCGCCACGTATAGCCAGGCCACCCCTGACTCACCCTCAAGTTCCGCGGGTGACGCCACTGGCCTCATCGTCCACGATGTCCATTGCCTCCTGGTACACCGTCGCGGACGCCGCACCATGGACGAGCATCAGCGCGTCCTCCGCCAGTTCGTCCTGATGGTCCTCGCGTAGGGGATCGAAGCTGGAGTCGTCCCGCAGCTCAAGGACGATGTACACGCGGCGCATCCCAACCTGTGAGCGTTCGGAGGGTTTAAGGCAAGCAGCACATCTGCGTCGGATCGACTGGGACCAACGCTGCTACTATCGTTGGGCGTCCTCTATCGCTGGATGCCCGCCAGTGACTCTCAAGAGGCGTCACAGCCCATCGGCGCGGTTTTCGCGGTCCAGATAGCCCGCGGCTCTCGAACCGCTCTGGCGGTCTTCCTAGCAATCCGTGGTTAGAAGACGAGCGGCTGGTCCAGCGCACTCATCACGCTATGGAGCAGGTCTTCGGGCGTCATGCGTAGGGCTATCGCGATAGCGATGAACTCCACGACGTCGATCCTCCGCTCACGGCTCTCGATTTTGGAGACGAAAGACCTCGGCTTTCCAAGGCGCTCGGCGAGATCGCGCTGACTAAGGCCCTTCTGCCTGCGCGCATCCACCACCGCCTGAACCGCCGCGCGGTAGGAGGGCGAGGACACCCATGGCCTCTCCATAACAATCCACGTTTTCCTCGGACCAGAAAGCGTGTTAGCGACCAAGGACATCGCCCCCATCATGGGTGCGTCAGACTTTGGTTGAAGGATTGCATGCAGAATGGCAGATCACGGCCGAGAAGAAGAAATTTCGGAACTCAAGGCTCGTCTTGATAACCTTTCCAGACGGCCGTTACTAAATCCAAGGTCGAATAAGAAGCGGCACACCATTCCTCTAGTGATAGGAGGACTACTGACAATCGTCGTTGTTGGTTCCGCCTTAGACCGTCGCGGCGCTACTGGAGCGGCGAACGAAGCAACAAACACCTTAGCTGACGATCCTGGACGGGAGAGACCTAGCTCCGATCCTTCACCAGCGGCACAAGCTGCCTTCGCCCGCATAAACACCGCGTTCCTGAAGGCTGTTCGTCCTTGCGATGAAGCTCAATCTGGCATGGCAAGAGCAGTGAGATCCGAGGACCGTTACGGCACATTTAATGCGGCACAGAGAGTGAAAAACAACTGCTCTAGCAGTGCGGATGAGATAGCGGCACTTTCGTTTCCGCCCCCAATATCTGCATCGGCTGCCACCTCTCTAGTCGCGAGCATGAAGAAGTGTGCTGACGATTATACAGCTCGTTATTCTGCCGCGGATGTGATGGCGAAGACCTTCAATGGTGACATGCGCCCGTCAGATATCGCGGACGCCCGACAGCAAAACGGTATAGCTCAGTTGGCCATCCAGGAATGTATAACAGGGTACGTCGTAGCTGCTGAAGCTGCAGGCTTTTCAATTCCCCGCCGCAGTGACAAGGGTCGGCACCGGAACGCTTGATCATGCCTGCAGGGTGAACCGGAACGGCAGGTCGTGTCCCATCTTGTAGAGCCCGAAAGACGCTGTAGGGATGAAGGTCTTAGAACGACGTCAATCCGGCCACCCGGCTCAGATCAATGCGGCGGAGTCGGAAAATCGTTCACCCATCGGCGCATCGAGCTGGTCGAGTTCCACCGTCCAGCCGACGTTCAAAGGGCGAATGACGATCTTTTGCGGCACGGGAGTCTGTCCTGATGAGGTCGATTGGCATGCATCTCGGGTGTGACCGTGCGGTGTCGCCTTCGACGCCAAGCCCGTTAGATGCGGCTGACTGACCTGAGCCGACTGGGGTCTAGAACCGAGCGCAGCCATCTATGAGGTTCTCCCAGCTTTGAGGCCGCGCGATCGGATACGAGCGGCCGGTCGTTGGATATGACCGTCGAACCCAGGTCAGCTCCTGTGAGATCACTTTCACGCTTGCGTACATACGACTACGGCGTCATACGTCCGTTTCCGGCCACGTTCTGATTGTGGCGGGTACAGATACGTGACGGGAACGCCCGAGCAGGCTCCGCTCACGAACGCAAACGTCTCCCGTCAAATCCATGCATATCGGCACTCAAAGCCCTAAGGGATCACTCGACCCCTCAAGCCGTGGCTCATCAGCCTCCGGTCCGAGCTTCCACACGACCAAAGAGGCAGCGCGATGGCTACGCGTCTCGCATCGCACTCTTGAAGACTGGCGTATGACCGGAGGTGGCCCCTCGTTTCGCAAGTTCGGTCGGAGCGTACGCTACGCCGTGGACGATCTCGTGAGCTACGCAAATCGGGACACCTACTCGAACACCGGCCAGTCTCAAGCGGCGTGACAGGGGTGGGCAAGGCGGAAGCTGTGCTTCCGCCTTGCTTCCTAGCGTTCGCTGAACAAAGGCCCCTGGCACTTCCGGCCTGCCAATATTCTCGCAGTTTCAATGAGTTAGGTGGTGCCGATTACAGGACTCGAACCTGTGACCCCCTCATTACGAATGAGGTGCTCTACCAGCTGAGCTAAATCGGCCAGCCCTGCTATTCCCCTACAGGCTGTGCGCCTGTTCGTCCAGTCGCCTGAACCCACAGCACTTTTCGTAGATCACCCGCTAATTAGGAATGAGGGGCTCTACCAGCTGAGCTAGGGCGGCCAACCGCGGCTTCCCTACTCGTTGCACGCCGCCTCGTCCAGGCCCGCAGGCCGCGCGTTCAGGTGCGGGACGCCGCTGCGAGCGCCGAGACGACGGCGTCGGGCGTCAGCACCTGGGGCAGGATGGCCGGCGCGGCGCGACTGGGGGCGTAGACCAGATAGAGCGGCACGCCGGAGCGGCCCAGGCTGGAAAGCGCCGCGTTGATCGCGGGATCGGGGCGCGTCCAGTCCGCCTTGAGATAGACCGCGCCGGTGCGGGCGAAGGCGTCGGTCACCTGGCGCGCCGCCAGAGTGGTGCGCTCGTTCACCTGGCAGGTGACGCACCAGGCGGCGGTGAAGTCGACGAACACCGGGTGGCCCTGCGCGCGCAGGGCC
>CALMGB010000087.1 GCA_937863535.1 uncultured Caulobacteraceae bacterium | reverse complement strand
TCATGCTGGGCCTCACCATTGCCGGCGAGCTTGTGGGTAATTGAAAGGATCACCGGGCCGACCGGCGCGGGAAAATCATGGTTGGCCTGCGCGCTTGGCCATCGGGCCTGCCGCGACAACCATGCCGTCCTCTACGTCCGCGTCCCCAAGCTGTTCGACGAGCTCGCCCTAGCCCACGGCGACGGCAGCGCCGGCCGCCGCCTCAAGGCGCTGGGGGCCGTCCAGCTCCTGATCCTGGACGACTGGGGGCTGAGCCCGCTCGACGATCAGGCGCGCCACGACCTGCTGGAGATCCTCGAAGATCGGTACGGCCGGCGCTCCACCCTGATCACCAGCCAGCTCCCCGTGCCCGACTGGCATACGGTCATCGGCCAAGCCACCTACGCTGACGCGATCCTGGATCGCCTCGTCCACAACGCCCACCGGCTCGAGCTCAGCGGCGACTCCACGCGACGCAACCGCGGCACCTCAGCCGCTTGACGATCAGGACCAATCACGCCCTTCTAACCCCAGCCTACGAGACCTCCTCCGAGGGTGGCGGCATTATCCTGGAATGGGGTGGCGGCATTAAATCGGAATAGGGTGGCGGCATCGTCGGAATCCGCAGCCGAGACCATCAACGGCCTCTACAAGGCCGAGCTCATCCACCGGCGCGGACCATGGCGCTTCTTCGAGGCCGTGAAGTTCGCCACCCTCGAATGTGTTGACTGGTTCAACACCCGCCGCCTGCTCGCGCCCATCGGCAACATCCCACCTGCCGAGGCCGAAGCCGCCTACTACGCACAGCTTTAGACCCAGTCGATCGCCGCCTAGGACTTAACAAGCTAGCCTCCGGCAAGCCCGGAGCGGTTCATTACGGGCATTGCAGCTATCCTCCAACCCTGCGGGAGGAACCAGTGTGTTCGACATCGGCTCGGTTTCAGGACAGCTAGATCTGATCGAACGCAGGCGCGTCCCGCGCCGGCTCGTTCGCGGGCAGGCGATGCTGCTGTGCCGCGACGATAATGACGTGATGGTCTGCTTGATCCGGGATCAAAGCCGGAAGGTGCTGGCGTCGCGATCTTCGGTCGGGCACCTTTTCTCCCAGCGTCTTGCTCGGCGTGAAGGACGGCTCGGCGGTATTCGAGGCCACGCCTATGCGGTGTGATCGCATGCCCCTTGGTCTCCGCTTCGTCCGCGCCTGCGACCTCGCCACCTGCGACACAAAAGTCCGTCCTCGCTTGCTGAGGCTCATCGTTGATTAACCTATTTGCCAGAATTTAGGGGCAGTTGTTTGGTGGCGTAGCAGACTGGCCCGGCTTCACCGCCGGGCCTCTTTCACCACCGGCGCTGCACGTCGCCCCTAAACAGCCGCTCGCGCTCTTCGCGAAAGGCGCTCCCGTTGCGTTGATCAGCCCGACGTCGCCACTGACCTGGAGAACGGCGCCTGCCGGGCGTCGCTTGAGCCGTGGGAGCGCGCCACCCTCACGTGTACAAAGATCATGGCTTGCTTTGTACATGCCGGTGAGCATCGACTCGTTGATGGCTCACGCTAGACCAGCCGCCATAGGGGACCGGCCCTGGGTGGGTCTTCGCCCCGGCATGCCGCTTGCTCCGAGGTATGTATGGTGGAAGCAGCCGCACCAAGAAAAGACACCGTTCGGCGTGAGCTCATTCGTGCTCCGAAGCGCCACCCCTTGGAGCCGGCCGTAGGCCGCGTCCTCGATGTGGTCGTCGCGGCATTGGCCCTATGCCTGCTCTCACCTGCGATGTTGACCGTCGCCCTGATGGTGGCGTTGGAGCGGCGAGGGCCGGTGATTTTCCGCCACACCCGCATCGGGCTGGGCGGCCGGCGCTTCCCGGTCCTGAAGTTCAGGAGTATGCGTATGGACGCCGATCAGGTCCTAACGGCGCACTTGGCCAGTGATCCGGCGGCGGAGGCGGAGTGGGCTCGTGATCACAAGCTCCGAGACGATCCGCGGATCACGCCATTAGGGCGCTTGCTGCGCAAGACCAGCCTCGACGAACTTCCTCAGCTTTGGAACGTGCTTCTAGGCGATATGAGCGTCGTGGGTCCGCGCCCGATAGTAGAAGACGAGATAATAAGATACGTTCGCTTCTTGGATGCATATTGCGGCGTTCGACCGGGCATCACGGGCCTCTGGCAAGTCAGCGGACGCAACAACGTGACTTACCGGCGGCGTATTGCAATGGACGCGTTATATGCACGACGGAAGGGCGTCTTGCTTGACTTGCGCCTGATGGCGGCGACTGTGCCTGCCGTACTTATGCGAAAGGGCTCCTATTAACTACCCGGGCGACCACCTTCGCGATCAGGAGCCAAATTCCGAAGTTTAGTGTAAGGGCGGCCAGAAGCTCCCACCGGACTTCCCGGCCCTTCCGCAGATGCGAACTCGTCAACGGCCAATGGTGCGCTGCACTCATGTTGTTCCCCAGCTCGGCTCTCTTTTCTTGATCTACGAGCATATAAGCGTGGTCGCTCCGAGTCGAACGATCCTCAATGGCCACCTGAATACGACCGCGCCCGCAGCTCACAAAGGAACGGCATAGAACGCTCCGCCCTGCTCCCGGAAGGCCAAGCGAACCCACCTAGAACGATCTCTCTTCGCGCCGGACGACGAACTCGCCAGAATTGTCGTCAGGGTCCACGAGCGAGCGTTCTGGAGCATTCTCCACTTACTTCGGTTCGTAGCCGGCAGCCGCAAAGAAGCTGCCTCAACCGGTGGCATGATCGCATCGGTAGCGTTGCGGATGGCGCGGCATAGTTCTTCGATGGCGAGCGGCGGCCCTACGGAGCAGGGCTTTGAGTCTGGAGAAGGCGCGCTTGAAGGAGCTGAAGTCGGGACTGTAGAGCGGGATGAAGCAGCTTCGCCTCGGTGCTCTCGATGGCGTGCGGAATCGCCAAGCTATTGTGGGCCGGCAGGTTGCGCAGTCCACCACGTCGTCGGGCTTCAGGTAGGGGCGAGCACCTGCTCCGCCTAGGCATACCTGTAGCCTCCGGCCGGCCAAGGGCCGGTTCGCTGCCGCTGCAACTTCCATCATGGTCGGCCCCCGTGATCGTCACCAGAGTCCGCCATGCCGCCGTAGCCGGCAGGGAAGGCGCCAAATTTGTGTCGCCATCGTTCGCGTCCAAAGCCGCCAGCAGGCACCTTCACCTGGGCGGCCAGCTTGCGCCTGGCAGGGGCTTACCCTCGTGCGCCGGTAAGCAGCCTCAGTTGGCCGTCCAGGCATGGCGTCGGCTGACACCGGAACTGTCCCGACGATGAGACGGGTTCAGAGTAAGCGCAGGCTCTTCCCCACCTTGAGTCTGGTGGTTTGAGCCTGGAGGCTTCT
>CALMGB010000086.1 GCA_937863535.1 uncultured Caulobacteraceae bacterium | reverse complement strand
GAGAGCGGCTGCAGATACAAGTCCCTGACCGACTGGGCGCGGCAGATACTGGGCGTGGCAGATGATGTTGCAGATCGCCCGCTGGCTGCCCGGCCGCCGCATAGTGGTGGTCGCCGACAGCGGCTTCTCCGCCATCGATCTGCTCGACGCTGTGCGTGAACGGGTCTGCGTGGTCACTCGCCTTCGCCTGGACGCCCGGCTGTTTGCGCCGGCGCAGCCCAGGAAGGCCGGACGATCGGCAGGCCGAGACGCACGGCGGAACGCCTGCCCACGCTCGCGCAGCGGCTGGCCGATCCCGCCACGTCTTGGACATCGCTGAGCGTAGCGAGCTGGTATGGCGGAACAGACCGCCGTGTGGAGATCGCCACCGGCGTCGCTGTATGGAGCCGCCCGGGCCTGCCCGTCGTGCCGCTGAGATGGGTGCTCGTGCGCGATCCGACCGACCGCTTCAGGCCGCAAGCCTTCCTCTGCACAGACCTGGACGCCGCCGCTGAAGACATCCTGTCGTGGTTCGTGCGCCGCTGGACGATCGAGGTAACCTTCGCCGAGGTTCGTCGCCACCTCGGCGTGGAGACCCAGCGCCAGTGGTCTGACCATGCCATCGCGCGGACCACACCAGCCCTGCTGGGTCTTTACGCCCTCGTCGCCCTTTGGGCTGACGCCATGCACCAGACCCACGCCCTCGTTGCCAAGTCGGCGCGGGACGGCTTGGTTGTGATTCACGGGGCGTCGGATTGACCACGACGGCCGACATTGATGCCCCGACGCAAGTCGCCCAAGCGGCGCGCCTACGACACTGACTTTAGCGACGGCCAGTGGGCTTTGAACGCGTCGATGGTTCCAGAGGCGGAGCCCGGCGCGCGGCCGCGGAAGGCGGCGACGCGGGAGCTGGTCAACGCGGTCATTTAGTTTCTACGAGCGGGCGCGGCCTGGCGCTTGCTGCCCCATGATCTGCCGCCTTGGCAGACGCTCTACTATTATCTGCGCCCGATAGCCCAGGCTGAATGCAGACGACGCGGATTGTAGAAGCCTTTCGATGTATCCGAACAAGTCTCGCCGGGCGTCGGCTCTGGTGGCATAGACCCGGTGATGGACTCGTTCGGTCTTGAGGGTGTGGAAGACGCTCTCCATCGGCGCGTTGTCCCAGCAATTATCCTTGCGGCTCATCGACGGGGTGATCGCTGAGCGGGTCAGGACCGAGTGTTTGGCTTCGGCGGCGTACTGGGCGGATTCAAGGGCCTGAGCGTGCAGGAGATGATCCTTCCTCCTGCCCTGCAGCCCCGACTTCAACCCCATCGAGAAGGTCTTCTCCAAGCTCAAGGCTTTGCTGCGCAAAGCCGCCGAGCGAACCGTTGAGGGCCTGTGGACTACCATCGGCAAGCTGCTTGACGCCTTCGCGCCCAGTGACTGCGCCAACTCCTTCGCCGCCACCGGCTACGGTGCTACCTGAGCGAAAACCGCTCTAGCGCTAAGAAAGCGACTAGGATCGTCACGCGTGAATAGAACATCAGCTTGGCTCGATGGCATTTCCGTCAGTCTTCGCATTCCATCTCCATGGACACCCGCCAGGTATGATCTCCATCGATAATCATTGACGACTTCGAACGCAACATACCCTTTGCGCGTAAGCACATCAAAAATGTTGTCGCCGTCTCCGGCCTCGGGCCTGATCTCTACGAGAAGACATGTTGTTTCCGGCCATTCCGTCGTCATCAATCCCCTGACCACAGATGCTTCTGCGCCCTCCACATCAACCTTTATCAGCCGGGTAGACGCTCGCTCGCTGACCAGCAACATCTCAGGCAGGGGTCGAGCCGTCACCTCCGCCTCAAACCGATCTCCTAGCGCCTCAATTGTGGTTGTCTTTCCAGAGTCGTTATCGCGTCCCGAAAACAAGCGTAATGTCCCGCTCTTATCAGAAGCCGCCTCATTGACGATGCGAACATTCCGCGCTTCGTTGATTAGCAAGTTGTGACCAAGCCTATCCGCGATGTTCGGGGATGCTTCTACTGCCACGACGTGGCCAAGTTCTCCTACTAATGTACTTGCAAGCAAGGAAAAATACCCAATGTTGGCGCCTACGTCTACGAAGGTGTCTCCGGGCTTGAGCAATCTTTTTATAAGAGCGGTGTTGTAAGGCTCCCACTCACCAAAATGGAATATGGTGGCTTGGATAAAGTCGCGAAGATCGCATTGCACACGCAGTCCGTCTCGAGTTATGGCTAAATGATGCGGCGAGACTTTATGGATAGCAAAATTCAGACTTCTCAGTAAGAACTCTGAATAAGGAAGTCTCCTATAGAGGGCAATAATCCATTGATCTACAACTTGTGCAAGATGTCTTTTCATTGAAAGTTCACCCTACTTCAGGCGGCCGATGCAGACTTCACCGCGCGGCCGCCTGAGTCGCTTGGTATGCCTTCACCCTCGAAAAAGAGAGGGCGCTTCCCAGCTTAAAGGGCAAAGCCGGACGTTAGCTAACGCCCAACGAAGCCCACCTCTGTTAGTTCTAAGCTATATAGGGAGATTTGCACAAGATGTTTGTGCGCAACTAAGAAGGCGTTTGAGAAGGGTTTAGGGGTCATGGCCAGCGCAAGATGAGGGTAGCGGCTGCGGCGATGACAATGAGGGTCGTAGCGACGGGGGTGAGTTGTTCGTAGT
>CALMGB010000085.1 GCA_937863535.1 uncultured Caulobacteraceae bacterium | reverse complement strand
ACACCCTGGCCGCCGACCTCGGTTCGGTGTTGGAGGCGCTGGACGTGCAGGGCTTCGGCGAGTTGGCGCTCGACGCCTTCGCCCATGCCTTCATTCAACTGCGCTTGACTTTTCCAACCCTTGATTCTGAGGGCATGAAACGTCATCTGATAACCCGCGGCTTCGAGCAGACCCTCCACGACATCACCAAGGCTGCGGCCCTGTCCGACGCCCCCTTCCTCAGGGCCGACGTGTCCGTGGAGGAGGCGAGGGCGCTTTGGTCGCAGTTGTTCGAGGTGCTGATGCGCCTTGCCGCCCTGGAACGTGCGGTGAAGGACGCTAAGTGCGAAATCGCCAGCAATCCGAACGACTTCGGAGAGCTTTTCGGCTTGAAATCGGAACGTGACGCCCTGCGACGTGATCTCGGCGCGGGAACCATATGGGGGGATGCGGCGTCACACTCGGGCGCATCGTCCCTACATTAAATGAGTGTCCGGACGCGTCGCCGTCTGGATCGGAGACGAGAATGACAGTCAACACGGCAGAGCCTGAAGCAGCGGAAACCCCCCACGACGGCCCGCTGCTCGATCTCACCGACGCCGGCGTCAAGAAGTTTATCAAGCAGGCCAAGACTCGCGGCTACGTCACCATGGACGAGCTGAACAAGGTGCTGCCGTCCGAGGAGGTCACCTCCGAGCAGATCGAGGACACCCTCGCCATGCTTTCGGAGATGGGCGTCAACGTCGTCGAGAACGAGGAAGCCGGCGAGGAGGCCACGGCCGAAGGCGGCGCGGTGGTGGCGCGTGAGGAATCCGCCGTCATCGCCACCGACGGCAAGCCCGCCTTCGACCGCACCGACGACCCCGTGCGCATGTACCTGCGCGAGATGGGCTCGGTGGAGCTGCTGTCGCGCGAGGGCGAGATCGCCATCGCCAAGCGTATCGAGGCCGGTCGCGACACCATGATCCGGGGCCTGTGCGAGAGCGCCCTGACGTTCGAGGCCATCATGGTCTGGCGCGAGGAGCTGCGCGAGAGCCGCATCCTGCTGCGCGAGATCATCGATCTCGATCAGACCTACGTCGGGCTGAACCCCCCGGTTGTGCCCGGACCGGAAGGCGCCCTGGTGGTTGGCGACGCGCCGGCCGAAGCCGTCGAGGGCGAGGCCGCTCCGGCCGGCGAGGCTCAAACGGGTGAAGCGCGCCCCGACGGCGAGGCCGAAGGCGAGAACGAGGACGACTTCGACGACGGCGCAGGCCCCACCGTCTCGGCTATGGAGGCGGAGCTGCGCGAGGGCGTCATGGCGACGCTGGACGCGATCGCCGAGGAGTTTGAGACCTTCCGCCGCCTGCAGGAACGGCTGGTCGCGCGCCGGCTGGAGGGCAAGGACCTGGGCGACGACGACCGCCGCGCCTTCGACGACCTGGCCGGCGGCATCATCCTGCACCTCAAGACCCTGAAGCTGAACAACAACCGCATCGAGCAGCTGGTCGAGCAGCTCTACCTGATCAACAAGAAGCTGATCGGGCTGGAGGGCCGCCTGCTGCGCCTGGCCGACAGCTACGGCATCTCCCGCCTGGAGTTCCTGAAGGCCTATTTCGGCTCCGAGCTCGACCCCCGCTGGACCGACAAGGTCAAGCCGATGGGCGTGCGCTGGACCAAGTTCGCCGAGAAGGAAGGCGACCAGATCGGCGACATCCGCGGCGAGATCGCCATGCTGGCCACCGAGACCGGCGTGCCCATCGACGACTACCGCCGCATCGTCCAGACCGTGCAGAAGGGCGAGCGCGAAGCCCGCCAGGCCAAGAAGGAGATGGTGGAGGCCAACCTGCGCCTCGTCATCTCCATCGCCAAGAAGTACACCAACCGCGGGCTGCAGTTCCTGGACCTGATCCAGGAGGGTAACATCGGCCTGATGAAGGCGGTGGACAAGTTCGAGTACCGGCGGGGCTACAAGTTCTCCACCTACGCCACCTGGTGGATCCGTCAGGCCATCACGCGGTCTATCGCCGACCAGGCCCGAACCATCCGCATCCCGGTCCACATGATCGAGACGATCAACAAGATCGTACGCACCTCCCGCCAGATGCTGCACGAGATCGGTCGCGAACCGACGCCGGAGGAGCTGGCGGAAAAGCTGGTCATGCCGCTGGAGAAGGTCCGCAAGGTTCTGAAGATCGCCAAGGAGCCGATCAGCCTGGAGACTCCCATCGGCGACGAGGAGGACAGCCACCTCGGCGACTTCATCGAGGACAAGAACGCGGTCCTGCCTATCGAGGCGGCGATCCAGTCCAACCTGCGCGAGACCACCACCCGCGTGCTCGCCTCCCTCACGCCGCGCGAGGAACGCGTGCTGCGCATGCGCTTCGGCATCGGCATGAACACCGACCACACCCTGGAGGAGGTCGGCCAGCAGTTCAGCGTCACCCGCGAACGCATCCGCCAGATCGAGGCCAAGGCGCTGCGCAAGCTCAAGCACCCCTCGCGCTCGCGCAAGCTGCGGAGCTTCCTGGACAGCTGAGTCCGCGCCCTGCTATCTGGGGCGCGTGATTCATCCTTTGTTCTTAGAGACCCTCGCGTGAGCGCGCTCCGCGCCCTGCGCCGGGAGCGGTTGGCGGACCCCACCCCCTGCGGTTCGCTGTGGATCGCCCTGAACGGGACGGAGTGCGCGCTCCGCTGCTCGGGCGCGCTCTGGCTGCCGGCCGAGCGCGCCCTGGTCGTGGCCGACCTGCACCTGGAGAAGGGCTCCGGCTATGCCGCCCGCGGCCAGCTGCTGCCCCCCTACGACACCGCCGACACCCTGGCGCGGCTGGAGGCGGAGGTCACCGCACTCGACCCCCGCACGGTGATCCTGCTCGGCGACAGCTTCCACGATGCCCGCGCCCTGGGCCGCATCGCGCCCGAGCACAGCCTGCGCCTGGCCGCCCTGGCGCTGGGCCGCACCCTGGTCTGGGCGGAGGGCAACCACGACGTGGCGCTGCTGGCGGAGCGCGGCGGCCGCCTTCCCGGCGAGGTCGCCGACGAAGTGCGGCTCGCGAGCCTGGTGCTGCGCCACGAGCCCCAGCCTGGCCGCCGCCCGGGCGAGGTCGCCGGCCACCTGCACCCCTGCATTAAGCTCGCCCGCGGCCGCGCAGGCCTCCGCCGCCGTGCCTTCATCACCGACGGCGAGCGCCTCCTCCTCCCCGCCTTCGGCGCCTACGCCGGAGGCCTCAACGCCCGCGACCCCGCCATCGCTGCGCTCTTCGCCGCACCGCCGCTGTGCGCCGCCCTCGGCGACCGCAAGGTCCACCCGATGCCTTGGGGGGCGTTGGGGTGACGGATGGTGCGAAAAGCGGACGTTTGAAGTGGCAGGGTTGGGTGGAAAGCGCCCGGAGCGCTTGACGAGAAGGCCGCCCCGTCACAACCCTCGCGATGGGGAAGCTGGAACCCGATTGCATGAAGCTGCTTCTTCGAGCTGCCCTCGTCACCGCTATCGGAGCGCTCCTCGCCTCCTGCGGCAGATCGAATGGTTAGTCGGATGCCTTCACTCACGGCCGCTTCCTTGGTATCGGCGTCTACTCAGCGGGTTTGCTATGGTCAAAGATGGCCGTTGGATCGGCCACGGACGCCGCGAGCGCCACCACGGCAGACGATGAGCACATTATCGTAGTTGTGGACAGCCAGACCGGTGAGGTCAGGGAATGCGGTGACTACTCCGGTGTCTGCGCCAGCTTCAATGCCTGGACACGACCATTGGCCGCCCACCAGATCGCTCCCGTCAAGTTGACCAAACACGCTGCCGATCTAGCGGCTGAGACACGTCCAGCTACGAGCCAAAGGCCGTTGAGGGCGGCGCTCCGAAGCGGACCTGCTGACTACGTACAAAGAGTGGATTGTGTTGAAAAAGGCCAATGCCGTTGATAAGGCTCGTTTTTCCGGGTCTCTGAAGGGCGACAGCGATTTTCACGCGAGGGAGCCGTCCAGGTGTCACCTTGCCGTGTGCGGCCCCTGTAGCTTGCCTGGAAAGCATTCCAGCGCGTGTTGCGGCGGGGGCTTGAGATACACTGATTTCTGCTACAGCTTGATTTCGGCCTTTTTCAACACAATCAGTGGTAAGCGGACACTCGCTAAGAAGCTAAGCTGACTCTCCGAAATAGAGGCATAGATGTGATCGGACTTCTGGCACTTGCTGCGGGGCTGTTAACTCATTGCCGCGCGGAGAACGCCCACTATGTCTTGCGACATACGCCAGCGGTGTCAGCGTTCTTCCGACCGGTGAATAGCGGGCCTGACTGGCCTAGTGGGCTTGCTTTGGAGGTCCACAACAAGGTGTCAGGCCAAATCTCGTGGTGGTTACCCTGGCCGGGCGGAACCGACAATTTGAAACATCTCGCCTCTACAACAGATGTATCCGCCCAAGGCTGGCGACCACCAAACCCCGATGATGGCCCCCGCTCGCTAGGCGATAGAGACTATCTTGGACTAGATATTAAATATAACGTCATTGACGATATACCACATCGCGGGGAAATTGCGCCAGCCCACATGCTGATCCCCAATGCTGGATCGTCTCACGACTCGACATTCCCATCTAAGCAGTTCTTTGACTTTGTGAGCTGCTCGGCGACGGACAACAGCAGGAAGTAAGCCTGCGCTCAACGGCAGCTATGAGTCGTGAGCACATACGGGCGTGCCTCCGGAGACCCCCCATTCGGGCTCGGCCAAGCTTGGGCCGGCATCGAGCCGAGGCTGTTCGAGGCCCGGGCCGGCGGCGGCTGGATTACCTCGCCTATTTGACCACCGGCGTCATCGCCACGCCAGCGGCCATGGCGCCGGCGATCCGGAGGCGGGCGTGAGCTTGTCGTGGGCGGCTCCGTCATGCGGCACGCCGGTGTCCACGAATCGGCCGCGCCCGTCGAGCAGCCGGAACCACTCCTTCTCACCGCCGCAGTCCTGCAACCCGCCGGGGTCGTCGGCGCAGGCGTAGCCGAGCAGGACGTAGTGCGCCTGGCGTTCGCCCGCGACGCAGGCCCAGGAGGCCACGTAGCGGTTCGCGACGCGGCCGCCTTGGACCGTGACGCTGCCGGTCGGCTCCAGGGCGACGGGGAGCTGCCTGGCGCCCACGCGGCGGGTGAGTTTCTGATCGATGGGGGCGAGGGGCGCCCTCGGGCCCGCGAGGGTATGGCTGGTCATGCGCAGGTCCGCCGCGCCGCAGCGCAGGGTCTCGACCTGGGTGACGGGCGCCGGCGCGCCGGCCGGCCCGGCCAGTGTGACCAGCAGGGCGAGCATCATCTCGTCTTCCCCCCGTGGCTGAGCAACGCTGCCTCGCCATCCGCGATCAATATCCGGGTCTGGGAGACTGGCCACTTTCTCCTCCCCTGCAAAGCGGGGAAGGTGGCGCGGCGGAACATGCGCCGTGACGGAGGGGGCGTCGCGGGCGCCGGGTTGGGTGTTGGGGTGGATGAAGGG
>CALMGB010000084.1 GCA_937863535.1 uncultured Caulobacteraceae bacterium | reverse complement strand
TCAAACTCGCTTCAACCCGCATCTGGCTACGCCATAATGAGTCGGTGACCTAGGGGTCCGGTCGCGTGGCCGCCCGCAAGCTGAAGGTCTTCCAGGCCCAATTCGGATTTTATGACACCGTGGTGGCCGCACCCAGTCAGGCGGCCGCATTGCGCGCCTGGGACACGCATCAGAACTTGTTCGCCGAAGGCGCGGCGAAGGTCACCACAGACGAAGCCGCCATAGCCGTAGCCCTGGCGCATCCGGAGACGCCGCTGCGCCGGGCCGTCGGCTCGACCGATCCGTTTCAGCTCGAGGCCGCCAACCTTCCTGAGGCGCCCGAAGCACCCAAGAAGGCGGCTGTCAGGCCCAAAGCGGTGGCGGCCACCAAGCCGCGCGCGGATCGCACCGCGCTCGACGCCGCCGAGCTTGCCCTGCACAAGCTGGACGATGCACGGAAGAGCGAGGAGGCGGACTTTCGGCGCAGACAGGGAGAGCTCGACGCCGCCAAGATGGCCGCGCAGAGCGCCCATGTGGAAGGCCGCAGGGCCGCGACAACCGCCATCGCGAAGGCCCGAAACTCGTACCGGAAAGCAGGCGGCGAGGACTGACGCTCAACTGGCCTTGCGCGCCTTCGCCTTGGCTGCAGCAGGCTTCGACTTCGATTGTGGTTCGGCCTTTGCGGGGCCGTTGCCCTTGGCGCCAAGACTCGCCCGAAGCGCGGCCATGAGGTCCACCACGTTGGTGTCTTCAGGCTCGGCGACCTTGGCGGGCGTGTGGCCCTTCTTCTTGTCTTCGATGAGCGCCTTCAGCGCTTCCTCGTAGCGGTCGACAAACTGGCTGGGATCGAAAGGCCCTTCCTGCTGCTCGATGATCTTCTCTGCGATGGCGATCATGTTCGGATCGGCGGCCTTGTCGCTGATGCCTGCGAAGATTTCGTCAGGCTTGCGCATCTCCGCATCTGTTCGGATGGTGTAGGCCAGGATGCCTCTCTCTCGGGGCTCCAGCGCCAGGATGCGCTCGCGGGTGCCGATCACCACCCGCGCCAGGGCGATCTGGCCCGACTTCTCCATGGCGGTGCGGATCACTCCGAAAGCCTCTTGGGCCAGCTTCCCGTCAGGCGCCAGGAAGTAGGGATTGTCCCAGTAGAGCCGGTCGATCTCGTCACCGGCGACGAACCGCTCGATCTCGATGGTCTTGGTGCTTTCCAGTTTTACCGACGCGATCTCCTCGTTGCTCAGCAGAATGTATTCGCCCTTGGAGACCTCATAGCCCTTGACCAGCTCGGATCGGTCGATCGGACCGGTGTCCGGGTCCGTCGTGATCATCTTGATCCGGTTGTTGGTCTTGGGATTGATCAAGTTGAAGTGCACGTCGCCGCCGGAGTTGATCGCCGTGTAGAGGGCGACCGGGCAGGTCACCAGCGAGAGCTTCAGGTGTCCCTGCCAGGTCGGGCGGTAGGCCATGTCGAGGTTCCCAGGCGGCGCCGCAGCGTGTCGCGGTGACTCGACTCAACGACAATCGAGATGATTCGTTCGGCCTAGCCGCAGGCGGCGGTATCGCCGGAGTCCAGGTCGATGCGGAAGCAGTGCTCGTGGCCGCTTTCGAGCTCGCGCACGATGACGCTGATCTCGTGCTCGCCGCCGACCGCGTGGAGGTCCTCCACGTAGGCGACGGCCGCCGCCTCGAAGGAGCGCTCCTCCAGCACCCGGGCCTGATGCGCCTCGACGTGGCGGGCGTGGACGCTGTACCGGCGGGACTCGGACGCTTGGGGCATGGTGGTCTCCTGGTCTCCAAACACTCGACAGCGGATAAGGATTCACGTTGGGCGCGAGCAGCTCGGATCATGTGGCCGAAGCGCTTATTCAGGAGGTTAGGCTGAGTCGGAGCAAGCCGTGGTCGCGACCAAGCTCGCCAGGTACCAGGGGATGCGGGATTTCTCGCAGACGGCCGAGCCGTCGGGGAAGGACGCCCGGGTCATCCCGTCGATCCCAAGGACCGCCACATGGCGACGGACGTGGAGGACCAACCGCAGCGAGAGTTGGGGCAAGTCCAAGCGCCGCCATGGCCACGAGGTGGTGATCGGCGGCTGGACCACCGCCGGCGACGCCTTCCGGGAATGCGCGCTAGGTTCCCGGAGATGGACGGCGTGAGTTACTTCGACAGCCACGAGGCCCTGACACGTATTCTTCCATCGCACGCGCCCCTCATCCAGGAGACCCTGCTGTCCCTGAACGAGCGCACCTAGGCGGTGAGGATCGCCACCTTCAACATCAACAACGTCAACACACGGCTGGCCAACCTACTCGACTGGCTCGCTGCCGCGCAGCCGGATGTGGTGTGTCTTCAGGAGCTGAAGGCGGAGGACAAGGCATTTCCGCTCAAGGCCATCGAAGCGGCGGGATATGGAGCGGTGTGGCGCGGCCAGCCGACCTGGAATGGCGTCGCCATCCTGGCTCGCGGCGCGACACCGGTGATCACACGCCGCGTGCTTCCAGGTGATCCGGCCGATGATCAGGCCCGCTACATCGAGGCGGCGGTGAACGGCGTCCTGGTCGCGTCGATCTATCTGCCCAACGGCAATCCGCAGCCGGGTCCGAAGTTCGACTACAAGCTGGCCTGGTTGGAGCGACTGATCACCCACGCCGGCGAGCTGCTGGAAGCCGGCGTGCCGGTCGTACTCGCCGGCGACTACAATGTCGTGCCGACCGAAGCCGACATCTGGCCAGGTCATCATGAGAAGGACAACGCGCTGTTGCGGCCGGAAACCCGGGCGGCGTTCCAGCGACTGCTCGACCAAGGCTGGACAGACGCCCTTCGCGCGTTACAGCCGGAAGGGCCGCTCTGGACCTTCTGGGGCTATCTGCGCCAGCGCTGGCCCAATGATAAAGGCATGCGGCTGGACCACCTGCTGCTGAGCCCAGACTTGGCGACCCGGCTGGTAGCCGCGGGCGTCAGCCGCGCCGCGAGGGGAGAGGAGGGGGCCAGCGATCATGCGCCCACCTGGATCGAGATCGATCAGCCTCAGGGGCGGTTGCGAGGCGCATTGGCGCCCGCGCGACCTCCAGGCCCGGCGAGACGATCGAGCGCGACGCGATCACCGAAAGCCCGCCAGGCATGACCGACCACATCATAGGATCGGTTCGGAGCCCCAGCATCCCGGGGCCCAGCGCAACGTCGCCGACGCGGCATCGTTGAGACTTGGATCGAAGGTCAGCAAGTTCAGGTGCGAAGGTAGACGAATGGCGGAGAAGATCTGGTTTGTAACGGGTGCATCCAAGGGCTTTGGACGGATATGGGCCGAGGCGGCGTTGAAGCGCGGCGACAAGGTGACGGCGACCGCCCGCAAGCGCATGGCGGACTGGGAAAAGTGGAACGCTATCTCCTCTGCGGCGCAGTAGGTCTACAGGGCTGTGAGCACCCGTGCTCGCAGCCTTCCAGCCGCGCAATGCAGGCTTCCTGTCGATTACCCAAGACACCGCCGCCGCTACAGACGTATCGCTGGCCGGCGGTTGAGGGTGAAGCGGAATGGACCGACGCGGGAAGCTGCTGGCCGGGCTTGATCCGTCACACCTGCAAGGGGCCGAGATCGGTCCCCTCGCCAGCCCGATCGTATCGCGGGACCAGGGCCGTATCTTCTACATAGACCACATTGATGCGGCGGGCCTGCGGCGGAAGTACAAGGACCATGACGGCGTCGACCAGGACGCGATTGTCGAGATCGACGCCGTTTGGGGCGAAAACACCGTTAGGGACGCGTTGGGTCCGGATATGGCGGTCGATTACGTGATCGCCTCCCATGTCGTCGAACACGTGCCGGATCTGGTCACATGGCTCGACGAACTCGCGTCCGTCCTCAAACCCGGCGGCAGCATCCGCCTGGCCGTTCCGGATCGGCGGTTCTGCTTCGACTATCACCGGGAAGCGTCGCGACTGGCCGATGTCCTGGCCGCCCATCTCGCCCGCGCACGAAGGCCGCAGGCCCGCGAGGTGATCGACTTCGCCCTTCACCACGCCCACCTTGACCTTCAGGCGGCATGGGACGGAGCAGCGCCTGTGCCGGCCCCGCCTGAGCCGGATCGATTGTCCCACGCCTTCGATCTCGCACGGCGGGCGCTGGGCGGCGAATATGTCGACGTCCATTGCTGGACGTTCACGCTGGGCTCCTTCGCCCGCATCATGCGGGACCTTGGCCGCTTGGGCCTGACCCGGCTGGCGTGCGTGCGCGCCTTCGACACGGAGGTCTACGAACACGAGTTCTTCGTGATCCTGCAACTGGCCGGGAGTCCTGAAGTGTTGGAGAGTTGGAACCGGGTCTGCGATGAGACTGAGGGGGAGGCCTCTCCCGAGCCGGACACTTGGCCCGAGGCGCGTCGACGCTGGCTCCACAGGGGACGCGTAGTCGAGCTTGCGCGCCATGAGACCGAGATCGAAGACCTTCGCCGGCAACTGATCGACGCCCGGCTGGAGGTCGCCGAGATACGCCACTCGACCTCCTGGAAGATCACCCGCCCGCTCCGGGCGGCTATGCAGCGTCTGCGTGGCTGAACCTGCATTTGTCCGAGCGAACATCGACTGGGCGGCTACGCCCCGGCGACGTCCGTAAAATGAAGGAAGGCGGCCCGCCATGCGGGGGCCGCCTTCCGGGGTCAGCGGTTCTTGCGGGGGGGCGTGGGGGCGGCGCGTGGCGGCGTGGGCTTGGGCTTGCGGATCATGGCGCATCGCGCCCGGATGATTGGCGGCACGCTCGACGTGCGCGCTGGC
>CALMGB010000083.1 GCA_937863535.1 uncultured Caulobacteraceae bacterium | reverse complement strand
CCTTGCCGTCCTGGTGGCCGCACTGCTTCTCGTCGGAGACCTGGTTCTCGATCTGCAGCGCGCAGGCGCCCGCTTCGATCATCTTCTTGGCCAAGAGGTATGTCGCCTCGGCGTTGCCGAAGCCCGCATCGATGTCGGCGATGATCGGCACCACGTGGGTGGTAAACCCGTCGACCTCCTCGATCAGGGACTCTTCCTTGGTCGTGTCGCCGGCCGCGCGGGCGGCGTCGATCTGGCGGAACAGGCTGTCGAGCTCGCGGGCGTCCGCTTGGCGCAGGAAGGTGTAGAGTTCCTGGATCAGGGCCGGCACCGAGGTCTTCTCGTGCATGGACTGGTCAGGCAGCGGCCCGAACTCCGACCGCATCGCCGCCACCATCCAGCCGGACAGGTAGAGGTAGCGGCCCTTGGTCGTGCCGAAGTGCTTCTTGATCGAGATCATCTTCTGCTGGCCGATGAAGCCGTGCCAACAGCCCAGCGACTGGGTGTACTCGGCGGGATTCGCGTCGTAGGCCGCCATGTCTGCGCGCATGATGTCGGCGGTGTAGCGGGCGATCTCCAGCCCGGTCTTGAAGCGGTTCTGCAGCCGCATGCGGGCGACAGCCTCAGGCGCGATGCCGCTCCAGGGACCCGCCTTGCTCTTCACGAGCTGGCTCATTTCGATGATGTGGTCCTGGTAGGCCATGGCGCACGCACCCTCTTGCCGGGAAAGAACAGGCGGGCGGGATAGCGGGCTCTGCACAGCTTGTGGAGAGGCGGCGCTGTCAAGTGGTGTGATTGTTACAAGACATGCGGTAAGAATGTAGGTTATGACTTGCCCACGACCTGCCGCTCATGCCCAAGGCTGAACGCCGCCTCTATGTCGGGCCGAGCCTCAGGCGTTTCCGGCGCGATCGCGGCCTGACCCAAATCGACATGGCCGCGGACCTTGAAGTCTCGCCCTCCTACATCGCGCTTCTGGAGCGCAACCAGCGGCCGTTAACCGCCGAGCTTCTGCTGCGCCTGGCGCGCACCTACCAGATCGACGTCGCCACCCTCGTACGGCAGGAGGACCCCGGCGGACAGGGCCGGCTGCAGGCCGCGCTGAAGGACCCGCTGTTCGCCGACATCGACCTGGGCGCCCTGGAGGCCGGCGACATCACCGCCAACTTCCCCGGCGTCGCCGACGCGTTCCTGCGCCTCTACACCACCTACCAGCAGGAGCAGCTGGCCCTGGCCGACCGGAGCGCGGGGCCGGTTGGCGATGGCGCGCCCGATCCGGTCGCAGAGTCCCGCCACTTCCTCGCCGCCCGGCGCAACTGCTTCCCCTCGCTGGACGACGCCGCCGAGCGCATGGCCGCCGTGGTGGACCAGGCGGGCGGGACGGTGGCCTACCTGAAGGCGCGCCATGGACTGAGAGTGCGGCGCTTGCCGCCCAGGGTCATGGTCGGCTCCATCCGCCGGCTCGACCGGCACCGGCGCGAGATCGTGCTGGACGACGAACTGGACCAGGCGAGCCAGGCCTTCCAGCTCGCGCTCCAGCTCGCCTACCTGGAGATGGAGCCCCAGATCGCAGCGGCGCTGGAGGGCGGAAGCTTCGCCACGGAGAGCGGCGCTCGGCTGGCGCGCCGGGCGCTGGCGGGCTACGCGGCCGCCGCGGTCATGATGCCCTACGCCCCCTTCGCCAAGGCCGCCGAGGCGCGGGCCTATGACGTGGAGGCGCTGAGCCGGCAGTTCGGCGCCAGCTTCGAGCAGACCGCGCACCGCCTCACCACGCTGCAGAAGCCCGGCCAGGAGCGCGTGCCCTTCTTCTTCATCCGCGTGGACGAGGCCGGCAACGTGTCCAAGCGGTTGGACGGGGCGGGCTTCCCCTTCGCGCGCCACGGCGGCGGCTGTCCGCTGTGGACGGTGCACCAGGCCTTCCGCCGGCCGCGCCAGATCCTCACCCAGTGGCTGGAGCTGCCCGACGGCCAGCGCTTCTTCTCCATCGCCCGGACGGTGACGGCCGGCGGCGGTGGCTATGGACGGCCGCGGGTGGACCGCGCCATTGCGCTCGGCTGCGCGGCCGAGCACGCTGGACGGCTGATCTACACCCAGGCCGATACGGGACCGCCGACGCCGACGCCCATCGGGATCACCTGCCGCCTCTGCCATCGCGCCGAATGCGCCGCGCGGTCGGAGCCGCCGATCGGCCGCCAGATCCTGCAGGACGACGTGCGCCGCACCAGCGCCCCCTTCGGCTTCTCCGACGCTTGAGGCCATCGCCTCACCAAAGCCGCCGAACGTGCTAGACCTGCCCGGCGCATCGCGCTGGAGGAACAACATGGGCGCCGTCAGCTATTTCACCGTCGGCTCGAACAGGCTTGAAGAGGCCATGGCCTTCTATGACGCCCTGCTCGGCTCCATTGGCATGAAGCCAGCCTTCGAACCTCCCTGGGGCGGCAGGCTGTATGCAGCCGCGGGCAAGGGGATGTTCGGCGTTCTCAACCCCCACGACGACCAGCCCGCCTGCATCGGCAACGGCTCCATGGGCGGCTTCAGCTTTGACACGCGCGAAGAGGTCGCCGCCTTCCACGCCAAGGCGATCGAACTGGGCGGCCTGACCGAAGGCGACCCGGGCGAGCGGTCGCCGGGCGTCTACTTCCGTGACTTGGATGGCAACAAGCTCTGCGGGTATAAGATCGGCTGATTTCTGTCTCTCCTTGCGCGGCTGGAAAGAATAAAAGGCGGCCTGCCCAGTCGCCTAGCGGGATGCGGGAGAGGACCCGGGGCCGAACGTGCGGTTGTACTGGATGGACAGCTGGGCGTCGCCCTGGGTCCCCACCTGCGAGATGACGGAGAAGTTGCGCCGCACCCGCCACTCCACCGCCGCCGACGGCCCTTCGCGGCCGCCGCCGGTCAGCTCGATATAGATGCTGTCGGTCACGTACTTGCCCCCCGACACGCCTGTGCCGGACGTGCCCTGACCGAAGGCTAGCCGGTCCAGCCCTGAGAACTGGCGCAGCCGGCCCAGCACGTCGAACCCACCCCCGCCGCTCAGCGAGGCCAGGGTGGAGGCCAGCTCGGCGGCTTGCGCGCCCGTGAGCTGGGCGGCAGATGAGCCGAACAGCACCTGAGACAGGATTTCGTCCTGGGGCAGCACGGGCGTGGAGGTCAGGGTGATGTCCGGTCGGGCCGCCGTGCCGGTGACGTGCACCTCCGCGGTCAGGCCGGCGTTGGCCGAGGACGCCGAGGTGGCGCTCGTCTCGGTGGTGGCGCTGGTGGGCTTGCTCTCCACGCTGGTGGTGGAGAGGGTGGTGTTCTGGCGCGTGGCGATCAGGTTCAGCCGGATGTCCTCCGGCTTGACGCCGAGGTGGATCACGCTGCGCCCGTCAAAATCGAACCGCTTGCCGGCGAAGTCGTAGGAACCCAGCACCACCCGCGCCTCGCCGCTGAGATCGGGGGCGCTGGCCGAGCCCGTGACGTGGGCGTCCAGCGAGAGCTCCACGTTCAGCCCCTTGCCCTTGACGAAGATGCCGCGAGGGCCGCGCACGGTCACGTCGAGCGCCAGCGGCGGCGCCACCGCGGGCTTGGCGACCGCGGCGGCGGCCTGGACCTCCGGCTCGCCCGGCTTGTTGATCTCTACCACGTCCATCTCCACCGCTCCGCTGGGGGTAGGTGCGCTGGGCGCTATGTCGGCGCGGTCGATCTTCAAGGCCCCCGCCAGCTTGGCCTGCCCCTTGGCGTCCCGGGTGACGGTGGCGTCGCCGGACATGGTGGCGGTCACCTGATCGGTGTCGATGACGCGGAAATGGTTCAGCTTCAGAGCGAAGGTCGAGCCGCCGCCCCTGGCCAGGCCGATGTCGCCCGATCCGATGAGCGTGCCTTTGCGGCCGTCCGATCCCTGCAGCTGGCTGATCCGCACCGCGTCCTGGCCGAAGTCGGTGTTCACCGCGAACTTCTGCAGGTCAAGGCCCACGGCGTAGTTCTGGTAGCGACCTGCGGCGATGGCGGCGTGGCCCAGGACCTTGGGCGCATTGAGCGTGCCGGCGAGCGTGCCCTGGGTGGATACTCGTCCCGAGAGCCTCTGGTCGCCGCCCACCAGCAGGTCCCATAGCGGCCGCAGTTCCCCTTCGGCCGAGAAGTCGCCCCGCATGGGCCGGGCTCGGTCGATGGCGACGTGGAAGGGAGCCGCGCTCGCCGCCGCCGGCAGATCGACCTGGAGGCTGGACTTCAACCCTTGCGCGTTGGTAGCCGCGGCGACCAGGCGCAGACGCGCACCGGCGAGGTCGGCGTGGACATGGCTGTCCAGCGCCAAGTTGGCGGGCGCATCCCGGGACCGGGCGCCGGACAGCGTCCCGTCCAGTACGCCGGCCAAGCTCGCGCCCCGCCCGTCGAGGTTCAAGGTCGCGTTCACCGCGCCCTCATAATCCGGGTCGAACGCCGACAGGTTCACGTCGGTCAGGTGCGCGACGCCACCCACCGCCTGTCCGGTCTGGTGGGCGGACACCTCCACCCGGCCC
>CALMGB010000082.1 GCA_937863535.1 uncultured Caulobacteraceae bacterium | reverse complement strand
CTGGTAGAGCGTGGCCACGCTCTACCAGTACGGCGCCCATGACGACATCATCCCCAAGCATGCCGCTTTCCGTGCCGCCCGCCATCTGAAGCCGGGCGACCGCAGCGCCTACTACGCCAGCGGCTACCACCTGCTGCTGCGCGACCTGCATCGCCAGATCGTGCTGGACGATGTCCTGGCCTTTGTGCGCGATCCCGGGGGTCCGCTCCCTTCCGGCGCTCCGCCCATCCCTCGGCGGGAAGCCTCCACCGCGTTCGCTCCGACGCACGCGCTTGGCTGAGCTTGCGGCGATGGAGCGTAGGGGCTAACCCGCGCGCCTTCCTCGCCGCGGGCCCTGACCAGATGAGCTTGTTCGATTCCCCTGCGTTCCAGGGTCACGAGAGCGTCCAGGCCTTCCACGATGAACGCACGGGCCTGAAAACCATCATCGCGGTGCACTCCACCGCGCGCGGTCCGGCGGCCGGCGGCTGTCGCATGTGGCCCTATCCGTCATCGGAAGCCGCGCTTGAGGACGTGCTGCGCCTGTCGCGGGCCATGTCCTACAAGAACGCCATGGCCGACCTGGAGCTGGGCGGCGGCAAGTCGGTGATCATAGGCGACAGCCACACCGGCAAGTCGCCCGCCCTGTTCGAGGCTTTCGGAGCGGCGGTGGAGAAGGTGGGCGGTCGCTACTGGGCCGCGGAGGACGTGGGCACCTCTCCTGCCGACATGGTGCATGCGCGCAAGCGGACCCGCTTCGTGGCGGGCCTGGACGGCCACGACGCCGCCTCAGGCGACCCTAGCCCGGTCACCGCCGAAGGCGTGTTCCGCGGCATCGTTCTGGCGGCCCGGCGAGCCTTCGGCGGCGGCTTGGATGGGCTGACGGTGGCGATCCAGGGTGTCGGCCACGTGGGCGGTTTTCTGGCGGAAAAGCTTCACGCCGCCGGGGCCAAGCTGGTGGTGACCGACGTCAACGCCGAGGCGCTCCGCCGGGTGGCGGAGGCGACGGGGGCCGAGGTCGTGGCCCCCGACGCCATCTTCGACTGCGAGGCCGAGGTGTTCGCCCCCTGCGCACTCGGCGGCGCGATCACGCTCGCCACCCTCGGACGCCTCAAGGCGAAGGTCATCGCCGGCGGGGCGAACAACCAGATCGCCACAGCAGAGGCCGGCCGGCGGATGTTCGAGAAGGGTCTGATCTACGCGCCTGACTATGTGATCAACGGCGGCGGGATCACTAACGTGGCCGCAGAGATTCGCGCCCTCGATCGCGGCGAGCGCTTCGATCCCCTCTGGGTCGAAGCCAAGCTGGCCCGCCTTATGCAGACTTTGGAGGAGGTCTTCAACCGCTCGGTCCAGGAGGATCGGCCGACGCAGGTGGTGGCCGACGAAATGGCTCGCGCCCGCATCGCCGCCGTCTGACGCCGAATCAAGATCGTCCCCGGCCGCAAGGCCGGGGGCGACGCCTGAAAGGAAGCAGGCGGCTGGGCTCGCCTGCGCCTTGCTCAATTGTGCGGCGGGGTCTTCTCAGTCTCCGCCTTGTCATGGTTGGGGTGACGACCGTCGTCGCCATCCGCGATCCGGCCCAACGTCGGGTTGGCTCCATGAGCAGAGGCCGCTTGGCCGCTGGCCGCCGAACTGGCGCGTGATTGCCCGTAGACCGAGCCTTCAGACGGGTTGACGACCGTGGACGAGGCGGTGGAGCCGGCTGATGTGGCCGGCTGCGCAGAGGCTGGAACGCCCGCCTGGCCGCCGCGGCCCGCCCGCCAGCCCTCGAACTCCTTGCTGAAGGCGGAATGTCGCTCATTGCGCCAGGACCCGTAGTCCTCGTCATAGCGACGCCCCTGCTCCTCGCGCCAACGGGCGTAATCTCGGTCGTGAGAGGAAAGCTGGGTGTTGCGCCAGTGATGGTAGCTGACGTGATGTGGATCGTGGGGCGCGTCGTTCTCCCTACCTGGCCGGCGTGACGATCCCCCATAGGCGCCCGCGTCAAAACCGGTGGGTCCGAAGCGTCCGCCGTCCTGGCCGTAGTCCAGCCCCTGGTTCAGGGATGCATAGCCGCCCTGGCCTGACTGCGAGTTCAGGTTGGGTTGACCCCAGCCGCCGACGTCGGCTCCGCCGTAGCCGCCCAAGCCGCTGTCCGACGAGCCCGAGGCCATCTGCCCGAAGGCGTTGTCGCCGCCTTCGCCAAAGCTCCGTTCGACACGGGCGCCGCTCGCCCGGGGTGGTGGATCGCTGCGGCCGGCGGATTGATCGCCGCCCGGCCGATGCGAGTCGCCAGCCTGTTGACCGCGCTCACGCGGGCCACCGCGGCCCTGATCGTTCTGGTCCCAAACCGGCATTTTCGTTGTCCTCTGTGGAGGTTGCCTGCAAGAAACCGCGGCGGCCAAGCCACGGTTCCCAGGCGATGGGACGGTGGGGTTTACGGTGGAGGTTGAGGTTGCTAGGACCGGGTGAGACGATTTGTCCTTGAGAGCAGTGTCTATGTGGATGCAGCCGCCTGCGGCTCAGATCCCCCGAGAGCCTCCTGCTGCGTCCCTGGAGCAGCCGCTGGGAGACCAGCTCAAGACCTACTTCGACAGCTTGGTCGTGGGCCCCGTGCCGGATCGCCTCCTGCGCCTGACCGAGGCGCTGGAGGCGGCGTTTGAGCGCGGCGAACTCCAGTGCGACGGTTGTTCGCCGCGGAGCAGGTGAGCCCTTATTCCGGTTTCAGGACCGCGCCGAGCATCTCGCCGGCGAAGGTGTCCTCCGCGATGTCGGCGTCCATGATCCGCAGCAGTCGGGCGCGGGCCCGGTTCACCCGGCTCTTGATGGTGCCGAGCGCACAGCCGCAAATCTCAGCGGCCTCCTCGTAGGTCATGCCGGCGGCGCCTACGAGGACCAGGGCCTCGCGATGCTCGTGGGGCAGTTGCTGGAGCGCGATCCGCAGGGAGTGTACGGCTACGCTCCAGTCCTGCGTTGGCGCGGCGCTGAGCGTGGCGGCATGCTTCCCGTCCTCGTCGGCGACCTCGCGCCGGCGGCGCACGACGGCTGTGTAGTAGGTGTTGCGCAGGATCGTGAATAGCCACGCCCGGAGGTTGGTCCCCGGTTCGAACTTGGCCCGGTGCGTCCAGGCCTTGATCAGTGTATCCTGCACAAGGTCGTCTGCGTCGGCGCTGTTGTGGCTGAGCGACCAGGCGAAAGCCCGAAGCGCCGGGATCAGGGAAATGACCTCTTCGCGCCAGTTGCTGTCGTCGTTCCGACCTGCCCGCGCCGGCTCCGCATCCCGTCTGGCGTCGGACCGCCCGGGATCGACGACGCTGCAGGCTTGGGGCTCCGCCATCCGAACTCGACCGATACGCACCCCCAGACCAGGGCGCCGGAAAAACGTGCGCCCTATCTATCCGTTCCCGGTCCGACAGGCCGGGTGAAAGGGTTTTGCGACCATGACCCCGTTTGATCTGGAGCCGGCTTCCGAGGCTTGTCTCCATCCCCGCATAGACGGCGGCCAGACTCTGCTGGCGCGTTTCGAACACGTCCGCACCACCTCGCGACGGCTCGCCGAGCCGTTGTCTCCCGAGGACATGCTGGCCCAATCCATGCCGGACGCCAGCCCCGCCAAATGGCATCTGGCCCATACGAGTTGGTTTTTCGAGACCTTCCTGCTGCTGCCGCGGGGCCATGCGCCTTACGACACGGCTTTCCAGTATCTGTTCAACTCCTACTACGAAGCCCTGGGCGAACGTCAGCCGCGGGCCGCGCGCGGGCTGATGACACGCCCATCGGCGCCCGAGGTGATGGCCTACCGCAGCCATGTGGACGCCGCCGTGAGCAAGGTGCTGGCCGACGGCGTGGACGCGGAAACAGCCGCCCTCGTCACCCTCGGCTTGGCTCATGAGGAGCAGCACCAGGAGCTGCTGCTAACCGACGTCCTGCACCTCTTCGCCCAGAACCGGCTGAAGCCCGCTTATCGGGTCCCACCGGTCCGCCCCACTCACCGGGCCCGGACCGAACCTGCCAGCTTCACCGCGTTCGAGGGCGGGATCGTGAGCATAGGCTCAGACGGGCGAGGGTTTAGCTTCGACAACGAGTCGCCCCGGCACGAGGTGCTGCTGCGCCCCTACCGGCTGGCCGACCGCCTCGTCACCAATGCGGAGTGGCTGGGGTTTATCAATGACGGAGGCTATTGTCGCGCCGACCTTTGGCTGTCGGATGGCTGGTCCTGTCGCCAGAGCGAGGGGTGGGAGGCGCCACTCTACTGGGAACGCGACGCAAAGGACTGGAAGGTGTTCGGCCTTCATGGCGTCGAGGGATTTGAGCCCGACACTCCGGTCGCTCATGTCAGCTTTTATGAGGCCGACGCGTTCGCACGCTGGTCTGGTGCTCGCCTGCCCTTGGAGGCGGAATGGGAGCATGCGGCGCGCCGTTCCACAACGCCAGGCGCTCTGTTGGAGGATGGCTGTCTCGAGCCCCGAACTGCGCCATCCGGATCACTGGCCCAGATGATTGGTGACGTATGGGAGTGGACCGCCAGTCCCTACGTGGGATACCCGGGCTTTAGTCCACCCTCAGGCGCCGTCGGTGAATACAACGGCAAGTTCATGATCAACCAGATGATCTTGCGGGGCGGTTCATGCGTCACACCAGCGGCCCACATTCGCGCCAGCTATCGCAACTTCTTCCAGCCGCACCAGCGCTGGCAGTTCAGCGGGCTGCGGCTGGCGCGGGACTGAGCCCCTGTAGCGAGCCGCCCCGGTCAAATCGGGCGGCGTCGCGCACCTTGTGAGGCTTCCCCACCTTTGCGGCCGGCAGCGGCCGCCAGTTCCCGGTTCTGGGAAAAGCTGCGCTTCTCGTTGGGGACGCTCTCGCCGCCCTTACGCGCGATCTCGCGCTGCTTGCCCCGGTCCATCGAGGCGAAACCCCTGCCGGACTTGCCTGGCGAAACCTCTGAGTGCTGGGACATCGGTAGCTCCCGTGGTGCGTCGTGATCCATCGTGGCGGGTAACCGGGGGCGGGATGGCGAAGTTCCTCACGTCTGCAGGCCGAGTCCCGTTCAATCGTACGGGCGCCCATCGTCGGGCGGAGGCGTGCCGACCGGCGCTTCATCAGGCGAGGCTGGAGGATCGACTTCGGGATAGGGTGAAGGCGGCGGCGTCTCCGGCGGCGTTTCGGATAGGGAAAGGGCGGACACCTTGAACTCCTCTTGCTTGGAGGAAGGAACGGTCAGCCTTCGAACAGGTTCTTCATTCGAGTTGGATACGCACCGGTCACCCTGCCGATCCTGGGACAGGTGGTCCCTGTGGCGGATTGCGCAGGTGGGCCAGGGCCTCGTAGCCGTTAACTCGCCGCACTTCAGCCTTGCAGCCCCTCTGGCCAGGGATCGGAACCTTGGACTCTAGGCGTCGTTCCAACCCGGTCGAGACCCAGGATGCTGACGAGGCGCGTCCCATCGGCCTGGGCGAGGGAAGGTCCATGTCCAGGCAGATAGGCCGCCATGCACCTTATCTGAGGCGATATGCTCGCGCGCTCACCGGCTCGCAGGTAAAGGGCGACAGCCTCGTCCAGGCGGCCATGGAGGGACTTCTCTCCGGCGACATCGTGCTGGAAGAGGCCCTCGCCGTCCGATCGGCCCTTTACGCCGCCTTGCACGATGCCTGGGCTCGCTCGCCCGACGGCCCCAACGGCGCGCCGGTCATGGGCGCCGACCTCCACCTGCAGGGTCTGAGCGACGAGGAACGCGCCACCCTGCTGCTCACGACCATGGAAGGGTTCAGCCCGTCTGAGGCGGCGGAGGTCCTGCATCGCGACCGCGGAGATGTGGAGGCGCTGCTTCAATCGGCGGAGACCGCGCTGCGCCAGCAACTGGCGGCCCGCGTGCTGATCATCGAGGATGAGCCCATCATCGCGCTGGACCTCACGCGGGTCGCCCGCGACCTCGGCCACACGGTCGTAGGCGTGGCGGCCACCCGGTCGGAAGCCGTGGCGCTCGCCCAGGAAACGCGGCCGGGCTTGGTGCTGGCCGACGTTCGCCTTGCGGACGGGTCGAGCGGCATGGACGCGGCGGCCGACATCCTGCGCAGCTTCGACCTGCCGATCATCTTCATCACCGCCTTTCCGGAACATCTGCTGACCGGCGACCGGCCTGAGCCAGCCTTCCTCATCACCAAGCCCTTCCGGGAGGACGCCGTGAAGGTGCTGATCGGCCAAGCCCTGTTCTTCCACAGGGCGGCCCCGGTCGAGGCGGCCGTGAGCTAGGAACCTGCCAGTTGCCGGGGTGTTTCTCATCCAGCGTGACCGCGGAGCCTGGCATGACCGACGCAACCCTCAACGACAAGGCAAACGCCGTGGCCGATCAGGCCGACAAGGACGTCAAGGAGGCGGGCCGCGGCTTGGCGGAAACGGCCGATCAGGTGAAGAAGATGGTCACCGAGAAGGCCGGAGTGGCCAAGGAGTGGGCCGTCGACAGGTCAGGAGTGGCGCGCGACTGGGCGCTCGATCAGTCGGACGTGATCCGCGACACGGTGCAGACCAAGCCGTTCATCTCCGTCGGCGTTTCCGTAGCTTCGGCCTTTGCAGCTGGGCTGGTCCTCGGCGTGCTCCTCACCCGCCGCTGAAGCATCGGGGCCAGCTACGGGTTGGTAGGCGGCCCGCGCCTGTCCTGGCGTTTCCGGGCCTGCTTTTCGCGCTTCAAGATCTCTGTTTGTAGCGGTGTCTTGGGAAGACCAGTCAAGGTCAGGTAACCGGCGGTTGTCTTGTCTAGAAGATCGAATCGTCGATCCGCTGCAGCGGCGAACTCCGCTTGAGTGATCCGCCCGTCGAACTGTGCGTCGGCAGCCGCCACAGGCTCGGGCGTATTGATGAGGGAGTAGACGGCGGCGCCCTGAGTCCCGATGCCCCGAACCGGAGCAGGGGGGCGCGATGGACTCTGGCGACGCGCCCGGGAGCCGTCCGGTCGGTTGTCCGTGTTGCGCTGGTCGCCGTAGGTCAGGGTAGGATCCATCCCTTCCTCCGCGTGGAGGGACTCCAGTTTGGGCAGGATTTCCGGCGCGACGTCCTGCTCGTACTGCGCCAGCTCGGCCCCATCGATCACGCCGTCATGATTGATGTCGAGCTTTCCGAAGAAGCTCAGTGCATCGGCGCGGAATTCATCGCGCGTGATCTTCCCATCGTGGTCGGCGTCGGCCTGCATGAACCAGGCTGCGACCGGGTAGGGCGCGCTAAAGGCTGCGCGGAACGGCTCTCCGGCCGGACTGATGAAGACGTTGGGCAGCCGGCGGGAAGGACCGCCGTCATGGCCTTCGCCGTGCGCCTCAGCCGCATGCCCCGACTCCCCGGCGCCCGCGTCGCCCGGACCCTCGCCGCTGGCGCAGGCGACCAGGGCCGAGCAGATCAGGATCAGCGCTGAGCGTTTCAGAAGCGGGAGCATGGCCTGATCTAGGGGGCGTGGGCCGGAGGAGGCAAGCCTCGCCAGCGATCGCAGGCCAGGAGCGAAGGTCAGAGGGGCAGACGGGCGCAGGCGCGCAGCCCGCCGCCCTCGCGGTTGGCCAGCGCCGCCTCCCCGCCGTGGGCCCTGGCCACGGAGCGCACCACCGCCAAGCCAAGGCCAGCGCCGCCGGTCTCGCGAGAGCGGGAGGGTTCGCCGCGATGAAAGGGCTCGAACACACGCTCGCGGTCGGCCTCGGCGATGCCCGGGCCATCATCATCCACCTCGATCACCGCCGCGCCGTCTTCATGATAAACGCGGGCGCGAGCCCGGGAGCCGAACTTCACCCCGTTGTCGAGCAGGTTGGCGACCAGGCGGCGCAACGCCACCGGATCGCCGTTGATCACGACCTGGACAGGGCTGTCGGCCCTGACGTCGAGCCCCGTCTCCGCCATCTCCACGGCGACGCTTTCGACCAAGGACGAGAGTTCCAGCTTGGAACGCTCGCAGGGCTGGGTGGCGTCGCGCACGAAGGCGAGGGCGGACGAGATCATGGTGTCCATCTGGTCCACGTCGGCGATCATCTTCTCGCGTAGGCCCGGAGGGGCGCCCTCAACCCGAAACCTCAGGCGCGTCAGCGGCGTGCGGAGATCGTGGGCGACGGCGCCCACCATGGCGGTCCGGTCGTCCACGTAGCGACGCAGCCGTTCCTGCATGTCGTTGAAGGCGTTGGCGGCCTGCTGCACCTCCGGTGGCCCCTGGAGGCGAAGCGGCGGGGCTCTCGGGTCGCGCCCCAGCCGCTCGGCCGCCGCGGCGAAGCCCCCGATGGGCGCGGCGAGCCTGCGGGCAAACAGGTAGGCGATGGGCGCCAGCGCCACCGCACTGAGGACGAACCAGAGCAGGATGCGGCGCTGCCAGGCCGTCGGGAACGGCTCGCGCGCCGTGGCGACCAGCCATCGCCCGTCGGGGTGTCTCACGGCCACCCGGAACGGGGCCATGAGCAGGTGTTCGTCGCGTTGCGGTCGCAGGCGCATGCCCGGCCCTCCGAACGGCGCACCGAGGTGCGGGCCGCCGTGCGGCGGCCCCAGGCCGAAGCGCATCGGTTCTCGCGAGACCACCACCTCGCCGGGTGCAAGATTCAGTCGGCGCTGGATGTCGTCCATGGCTTCCAGGGTCTGGCGGCCAAGGAAGTAGGTCGGCGGCGGTCTGTCGGTGACGCGGAGCCTCAAGGGCACGCCATCGGTGGAGACGGTGGACAAGCCCTGCAGGGCGGACACGACGTCGCTGACGCGGAACAGGACGGGCTGGGGCGGCGGCAGGCTGAAGATGATGGCCAGGTTGACCGCCTGGGCGGCGACCAGGCTCACCAGCACCAAGGTCAGTACCTGGACGAACAGCGATGGGCGGAGTCTCCGCCAGGCGAACCTGCGGGACGCCGCCGCCGCCCGAGCCGCCGCCAGGCTCACCGCCGGATCACTTTGGCCATGAACATGTAGCCCTCGTTGCGGATGGTGCGGATCAGCTCCGAGCCGCCGCCGTCGTCCAGCTTGCGCCGCAGACGGCTGATCTGCACGTCGATGGCGCGGTCGTAGGCGTCGCTGTCCGGACCGCGGGCGAAATCGAGCAGCTGGTCGCGGGTCAGCACCCGCTGGGGATGCTCCACGAAGGAACGGAGCAGGGAGAACTCGCCGCCGGAGAGATTGACGATCACTCCGTCAGGGGTACGCAGCTCTCGCCGCACCATGTCCAGCCGCCAGCCGTTGAACTCGCAGCGCGCGCCCATGGCCGCCGGGTCAGGTCGCTCGCCCCGGCGGCGCAGCACCGCGCGCACCCGGGCCAGCAGCTCGCGCGGGTTGCAGGGCTTGGGCAGGTAGTCGTCGGCCCCCAGCTCCAGGCCCACGATGCGATCTGTCTCCTCGCCCATGGCGCTGAGCATGATCACCGCAGGCCCCTCGGCGGAAGACAGGCGGCGGCATATGTGCAGGCCGTCTTCGCCTGGCAGCATCACGTCGAGCACCACGAGGTCCGGCTGCGACACCGCCAGCAGCCGGTTCAGCTCGACGGCGTCGGCGGCGGTCTCCACCTCGAAGCCGTGGCGGCCGAGGAATTCGGAGACCACGTCGCGGATGCCGGGATCATCGTCGACCACGATGATACGGCCGCAGGCGCTGGCGGCTTCCAGGTCGGTATCGGACATGGCGAGGCTCATCACGTCAGCATGCCAGGGCGAAGCGGCGAGGAAATGTCCGCCTCGACACAAGCCGTGACGTGCGAGCCCTAGCGGTTCAGCGCATCGCCGTGGCCGGGCGCGAAGGCTTCATTCGGCCCCGGACCCGTGTCGAGGATGTCGATGCCCTTGCCCAGCTTGGAGTGCCGGTAGCCGTAGAAGGCATAGACCAGCACGCCGATCACGCAATAGGTCACCAGGATCAGGAGCGGCAAGGGTTGGCCCGTGAACGCCTTCTGGACCATCGGCAAGATGTTGAAGAGCGCGAGCGAGAGGCAGGCGACGATGCCGGCGATCGCCGTGGGAACCCCTCCCGGCACCTTGAACGGCCGCTCCAGGTCCGGATAGCGCCGGCGCAGATAGATGACCGACAGGCACACGATGCAGAAGGCCAGGGCGGTCCCCAGCGAAACCAGGTCGCTCAGGAGATCGATCGGCAACAGCGACGCCGCGACCGCGATGAACAGCCCGAGCAGGATGGTGCCGATCCAGGGCGTCCGGAACTTCGGATGGATGCGGGCGAAGATGCCGGGCAAGAGCCCGTCACGGGCCATGCTGTAGAAGATGCGCGTCTGCCCATACGAAAGGCCCAGCATCACGGAGGACAGGCCCATGACGGCGCCGATCTTGATGGCCAGCGACATGAAGTTGAGCTGGCCGCCCGGTGCGAAAGGATAGGGAAGGTTTGCCCAGGTCGGATTGATGCGGTCGATCGCCACCGCGATCGGGTCCGGCGCGGCGAGTTCCTTGTAGGGCACGACCCCCGTCAGCACCGCCGCGACCACCATGTAGATCAAAGTGCAGATGAGCAGCGAACCGAGGATGCCGATCGGAACGTCGCGGGACGGCCGTTTCGCCTCCGCCGCGGCCGTCGAAACGGCCTCGAAGCCGACATAGGCGAAGAAGATGATGGCGCCGCCGCGCAGCACGCCGCTCCAGCCATAGGCCCCGAACTCGCCTGTGGTGTTCTTGGGCAGGAAGGGGTGCCAGTTGGCCGGATGCACGAAGCTCACCGCCACCGCCACGAACAGGAACAGGACCGCGCACTTCACCACTACGATGACATTGTTAACCTTGGCGGACTCGCTGACGCCGATGACCAGGAGACAGGCCACCGCGGCGATGCCGACGGAGGCGACCAGGTTCAGGGTTCCGGTGAACTGGAAGGTGAGATGCCCGAGCGCATCAGGAAGCGCCTGCACCAAAGGCGTGGCGAACATCGGCGCGGCATGGCCGCCCAGCATCAGATGCGGGAACACGACCCCGAAGTCCTTCAGCAGCGAGACGACATAGCCGGACCATCCGACAGCGACCACCGCGGCGGCGACCCCATACTCCAGCACCAGCAGCCAACCCATCACCCAGGCAAACACCTCGCCGAGCGTGCCATAGGCGTAGGTGTAGGCCGACCCTGACACCGGCATGGTCGACGACAGCTCCGCATAGCAGAGCCCTGCAAGGGCGCAGGCGACGCCGGCCACCACGAAGGAGAGCAGGATGGCCGGACCTGCGTTGGCGGACGCCACCTGGCCGGTCAGCACGAAGATGCCCGCGCCGATGATGGTGCCGACCCCGAGGCTGACCAGGTTCAGCGCCCCCAGGGTGCGCTTCAGTTCGTGGTTGTTCGCCTCGGACTGTATTTGGGCGATGGACTTTTTAAGCGCGAGCCGGCTACCGCGGCTCACTGTGATCGACGCCATCTGCGGCACTATCCCCGTGTCGACGCTTCGAAGCGGCGCCGCCTCAGCGACGTTAGAGAGGCGCCCGCGGCTGCGCAACGGGGCGTGGCGTTTGCGCCCGCCTGGGGCCATGACCGCGTAACATGCTGCCGATCCATCATGTCCTGCCCAAGCTTCAGGCGACGCTTGAAGCGCATACGGCCGCGGTGCTGGTCGCGCCTCCGGGCGCCGGCAAGACCACCGGCGTCCCGCTGGCGCTGCTGGAGGCGCCCTGGCGGGGAGGCGGCCGCATCCTGGTGCTGGAGCCTCGCAGGCTGGCGGCCCGGGCGGCTGCGGCCCGCATGGCCTCGATGCTTGGAGAGGCGGTGGGGCGCACCGTCGGCTATCGGGTGCGGTTGGATGCCAAGGTATCGGCCGCCACGCGCATCGAGGTGGTCACCGAGGGCGTCTTCATCCGCATGATCCTCGACGATCCGGGCCTTGAAGCCGTCGCCGCAGTCCTGTTCGACGAATTCCACGAGCGTAGCCTGGACGCGGATCTCGGCCTCGCGCTCGCTCGCGACGCCCAGCGCCTGCTTCGTGAGGACCTGCGCCTGCTGGTCATGTCGGCGACGCTGGACGGTGCGCGGGTGTCGGCCCTGCTCGGCGACGCGCCGGTGGTGGAGAGCCTCGGCCGCGCCTTTCCGGTCGAGACCCGCTACCTCGGTCGTAATCCGGTCGCCCGGCTGGAGCCGCAGATGGCGCGCGCGGTGCTCACCGCCCTGGGCGAGGAGAGCGGCGGCGTGCTCGCCTTCCTGCCGGGAGCGGCGGAGATCCATCGAACGGAAGCCGCATTGACCGAGCGGTTGGCGGGTCGCGCGGACGTCCAGGTGCATGCGCTGTATGGCGCGCTTTCACCCGAGGCGCAGGACCGCGCCGTGGCGCGCCCGCCGCCGGGCGTTCGCAAGGTGGTGCTGGCGACCTCCATCGCCGAGACCAGCCTCACGCTGGAGGGTGTGCGGGTGGTGGTGGACAGCGGCGTTTCGCGCGTGCCTCGTTTCGATCCTGCGAGCGGGCTGACGCGGCTCGCCACCGTGCGCGTGAGTCGCGCCAGCGCTGACCAGCGCCGCGGCCGCGCCGGCCGAACCCAGGCCGGCGTCTGCTACAGGCTGTGGGAGGAGGCGGAGACCCGAGCCCTGACGCCGTTCGGGCGGCCGGAAATCCTGGACAGCGACCTGTCCGGCTTCGCCCTGACCCTGGCCCAGTGGGGCGCGAAGTCGGCGGACGGGCTGGCGCTGCTCGACCCGCCGCCGGCTGCGGCCTTCACCGAGGCGCGCCGGTTGCTGCAGCACCTCGGCGCCCTGGACGATGGGGGCGAGCTGACCCGACATGGCCGCCGCTTGGCGGACCTGCCGGCGCCGCCGAGGCTGGCGCACCTGATGGTCCGTGGGGCGGAGCTGGGATCGGCCCGGCGGGCGGCCTACCTCAGCATGCTGCTGACCGAACACGGGC
>CALMGB010000081.1:9525-10228 GCA_937863535.1 uncultured Caulobacteraceae bacterium | reverse complement strand
CGCGGCGTTCGCGGACCGGCGGACGTGGTGGGAGCGGGACGCGGAGCGCGACCCTGCCGTGGAAATCGCGGAGTTTCGCGCGGGCGTGGCGCAGGCGGCGGCGCTGCTGCGGACCCGCTTGGCGCCCGTCCGGGCGCTCAGGCTGGAGCGGGTATCAGGCTGCTCGACGCCGTCCCCTAGGATCGCGCCGCCGCCCTCGAACGCCGTCTCTCGCTGGCTAGGGCGTACCAGACGACCGCGATACCGACCGCCGCGATGCAGCCGAGCGCCTCGGCCGCCGCGGCGTGGATGGCGATCCAGGCCATGGACAGGACGCCGATCCCGGCCGCCAGCTCCAGCCCGCGCACCCTCAGCGGCGCTCCGGCCTGCGCGGTCGCGCGGCGCTGCAGCCGCACGGCCGCCGCGCAGCGGACGATGTAGACGAGCACCGGGGCCAGGGACGACAGGATGGCCAGCTCCACGAAGCTGCCGCTCACCGCCAGACCGAAGGCGACCGCCGCGTGCAGCAGGATGGCGACGTACGGCGCGTGGGTGCGCGCATGAAGCGCCCCGACCCTTCGGGGCAGGAAGCCGTCGCGAGCGAAGGCGAACAGCACCCGCGGCGCACTGAGCGTGTCGCTCGCCAGATAGCCCAGCATCGAGATGGTCGCCCCCACCACGATCACCCAGGCCAGCGAGGGCGCCAGCGAGCGCATGGTCTCGA
>CALMGB010000081.1:4498-9515 GCA_937863535.1 uncultured Caulobacteraceae bacterium | reverse complement strand
GAGCAGGGCCACCGAGCCCATCGCCGCCAGCAGTCCCCGGGGAACGTTGCGCGAAGGATCCTTCACCTCCCCGCTGACGCCGAGCGCGGTCTCCATCCCCTGGAAGGCGAACAGAGCCAGGATCATGGCTCGGCCGAGCGCCTTGGGAGAGGGCGCGCCGAAGGCCAGGTTGGCGGGGCGCACGTGTGGCGCGGCGACGATCAGCAGCAGCGCCAGGGGGGCGAGCTTGGCGACCGTCAGTCCGCCCACCAGCCGCATCCCGGGCGTGACGCCTGAGATGTTGACCATGGTCAGCACCGCGAACACGGACAGCAGCGCTGCGGCCCGGGGCAGGGGCTGGCCGAGGACGGGCGCAAGCTGGGCCAGGCTGTCCACCACCGCAGCCGCGATCCCGGCCGCCGCCAGCACCGCGCCGAGCCAGACCAGCACCCCCACCACGAAGCCTACCAGCGGCCCGAACGCGACCTCCGCGTAACCATGGGGTCCGCCGCTGGTGGGCACGCGGCTGCCCGCGGCGGCGAAGCAGAGCGACACCGCCCCCATGGCCACCACGCAGGCGAGATAGGCCAGGGGCGCCGCCGGTCCGACATCGCGGGCGAGGGAGGCGGGAATGACGAAGATGCCGGCGCCCACCACGGTGTTGAAGACCGCGGCCGCCAGGCCGAGGGCGCCCATACTGCGCACCAGGCCCTGGTCGCGCGACGTCAAGATGCTGTCTTCATGGCGGCGGCCCCCGCAGCGCCCAACCGCCATACACCGCCTTGCGCGGATTTCCGAACGTAGGGCGTGGCTAGCCGAGCAGGTCGCGGATCAGCCCAGCGACTTGGCGCCCGTCATAGGGCTTGGGCACGAAACGCCCATCGTCGGGGATGTCCGCGCTGGTCAGGCGCATGGCGGCCGATGTGACGACCAGTACCATGTCCGGCCGACGCTCGTGAACCATCCGCGCCAAAGCCACGCCGTCGAAGCGGCCGGGCATGTTGACGTCGGTGAACACGGCGGCGATGTCGGGCCGCTCCTCCAGCCGCATCAAGGCGTGCTCGCCGTCATACGCGTCCACCACCTCGAAGCCGGCATCCTCCAGGGCTTGGACGGCGTCCATCAGCACGATGGGCTCGTCTTCCACCACCAGCACCGTCGTTCTCTGCGCCGGGAGATATGACATGGCCGAACAACCGGCTGACTGCGGCTTCGTTCCTGGGCCGGATGAGTTCGGGAAAGCTTGGTTTCGCCCGCCGCCCCCGTCCTGCGGAACCGGCCTCGTCTCCAGCGGTTTGCTCGCGCAAGACTTTCCGAGGAGAACACCATGGCGGACCAGGACCTGAACCCGGCTGAGCTGCGCGAGCGGCTCTGGAAGGAGATCGACCAAGCGCGCATCGTCATGCTGGGACTGGTGGGCGGCGAGCCCCACCACATGCAGCCCATGGCCGCCTTCGGCGACAAGGCGGGCGACGCCATCTGGTTCTTCACCAAGAAGGACACCGACCTGGTCCAGCAGGCGGGAGCCGGCCACACCGCCATGGTCTGTGTCATGGCCAAGGACATGGAGTTCCAAGCCTGCATCCACGGCGAGATCACCGAGGACACCGACCGCGCCAAGCTGGAGCAGTACTGGTCGCCCTTCGTCTCGGCCTGGTATCCGGACGGCAAAGACGATCCGTCCTTGACCATGATGCGGCTGGACCCGAAGGACGCACGCGTCTGGGTCTCCACCCGCGGGCCGATCACCTATCCGCTGGAGATCGCCAAGGCGAACGCCGCCCATCGCCTGCCCGACGTGGGCGGCAAGCAGGACGTCAAGATGTAGGTCAGGCCGGCGAGGCGCGTTCAAGGACGCCCTCGCCAATCGCCTCCGGCATGCTAATCCTGCCGCCGGTTTGGATGGTTTGCAGGACGGAGCCGGATGGCGCGCAAGGTCTACCCCTCGGCAGAGGCGGCGCTGGAAGGGGTCACATTCGACGGCATGAGCGTCATGTCCGGCGGCTTCGGCCTGTCCGGCAATCCGGAAAAGCTGATCACAGCCCTGCTGGCCTCCGGCGCCAAAGGCCTCACCGTGATCTCCAATAATTGCGGGGCGGACGGGTTCGGCCTCTGGGCGCTGCTGAACAATGGCCAGATCCGGAAGATGATTTCGTCCTATGTGGGCGAGAACAAGCTGTTCGAGAGGCTCTATCTGTCCGGCGAGTTGGAACTGGAGCTGAACCCGCAGGGGACTCTGGCCGAGCGCATTCGCGCCGGGGGCGCCGGCATCCCGGCCTTCTTCACCAAGACCGGCGTCGGTACGGTGGTGGCCGAGGGCAAGGAGCTGCGTGAGTTCAACGGCGAGACCCACGTCATGGAGCGCGGCCTCACCGCCGACCTTGCCATGGTCAAGGCCTGGCGCGGCGATGCGGAGGGTAACCTGGTCTTTCGCAAGACGGCCCAGAACTTCAATCCCATGATGGCCACCGCCGGCAAGGTCACCATAGCGGAGGTGGAGGAGCTGGTGGGACCGGGCGAGCTGGACGCCAACCAAATCCACACCCCGGGCATCTACGTCACCCGCATCGTGCAGGGCGCCAACTACGAGAAGCGCATCGAGCGCGTCACCACCCGCCCGCGTCCGGAAGGCGCGGCCCAACCCGCCGCCGCCGGCTCGGAGGTCTGATCCCATGCCCTGGACCCGCGACCAGATAGCCGAGCGCGCCGCGCGCGAGCTGCACGACGGCGACTACGTCAACCTCGGCATCGGCATCCCGACCCTTGTGGCCAACTACATCCCCGTAGGGATCGAGGTGACGCTGCAGAGCGAGAACGGCATGCTCGGCATGGGTCCGTTCCCCTATCCGGGGGAGGAGGACGCCGACCTGATCAACGCCGGCAAGCAGACCATCACCGAGCTGCCGACCTCGTCGTTCTTCGACTCCGCCGAGAGCTTCGCCATGATCCGCGGCGGCCACATCAACCTGACGGTGCTGGGCGCCATGGAGGTCAGCGAGGCGGGCGACATCGCCAACTGGACCATCCCGGGCAAGATGGTGAAGGGCATGGGCGGGGCCATGGACCTGGTGGCCGGGGTCAAGAAGGTGGTCGTGGTGATGGAACACGCCAACAAGGCGGGCGAATCCAAGCTGCTGCACAAATGCAGCCTGCCGCTCACCGGCGCCGCCTGCGTGGACCTGGTGATCACCGACCTGGCCGTGTTCACCGTCGACAAGGCGGGGGCGACGGGCCTGAAGCTGATCGAGCTGGCCCCGGACGTCGCGCTGGACGAGGTCAGGGCCAAGACCGAGGCCAGCTTCGACGCCGGCGCCTTCGCCTGACGCAGGACATGGCGGCCGTTCCCTCCAGCGGCGAGCTTGAGACCGTCTCCGCCGTCCGCGCCCACGGGGGCGTGCAAGGCGTGTATCGGCATCGCAGCCGCGAGACCGGCACGCCCATGACCTTCAGCCTCTTCACGCCACCCCAGGCGGCGGCCGGCGCGAGATGCCCGGTGGTGTGGTTCCTGTCCGGCCTGACCTGCACCCACGCCAACGTGACGGAGAAGGGCGAGTACCGCCGCGCCTGCGCGGAGCTCGGCCTGATCTTCGTGGCGCCCGACACCAGCCCCCGCGGCGAGGGCGTGCCCGGCGATCCCGACGGCGCCTACGACTTCGGCCTGGGCGCCGGCTTCTACGTCGACGCGACCGAGCCGCCCTATGCCGACAGCTACCACATGTGGAGCTACGTCGCCGAGGAGCTGCCGGCGCTGGTGGCCCTGCATTTCCCCGCCGACCTGGGCCGGCAGTCGGTCATGGGCCACTCCATGGGCGGGCACGGCGCGCTGACCCTGGGTCTCCGCCTGCCGGGGCGTTACAGGGCGGTTTCGGCGCTCGCCCCCATCGTCGCGCCGAGCCAGGCGCCCTGGGGCGAGAAGGCGCTCGGCGGCTATCTCGGCGCCGACCGCAGCGCCTGGCGGCGTCACGACGCCGTGGCCCTGATCGAGGACGGCGCGCGCGTCGCCGGACTGCTGGTGGACCAGGGCGAAGCCGATCCCTTCCTCGTCGAACAGCTGCAGCCGCAGCGCCTGCAGGCGGCCTGCGTCGCCGCCGACATTCCGCTGACGCTGAGGATGCAGCCCGGCTACGACCACAGCTACTTCTTCATCTCCAGCTTCATGGAGGATCATCTGCGCTGGCACGCCGAGCGGTTGCGATGACCCTGCGGGAACAGACTCGCCGAGGCGGCGCTTTAGCCAGGCTGATGGCCAGTCCGCACTTCGATAACCTCCTGTCGGTCGCCCCCGCCACGATCCTCTGCTCTGCGTCCCCGGCTCGGGTGCGCGGCCGCGGCGCATGACCTCTACGGGCTCGCTGGCCGGCTGTCCGGATTGTGGCGCACTGCAGCACATGCCGCCCGCGCCCCCCGCGGGGGTGGTCAGCTGTGCAACCTGCAAGTCGCTGTTGGAGAACACGCACGGGCGCAGTCCTGCGGCGGCGCTGGCGTGCGCCGCGTCGGCCCTGCTGCTGCTGATCCCGGCCAACCTCGCCCCCTTCCTGACCACCTCCGTCCTCGGCGTCTCTCGCCAGAGCGTTCTCGCGTCCAGCGCCGTGGCCATGCAGATGGACGGCTGGCCGTTGCTGGCCTTCTTCATCTTCCTGTTCGTGGTCGTGGCGCCCTTCGCCCGTTTCGGCCTGCTCACCGCGGTGCTGGGCGCCCTGCAGCTCGGTCGCGAGGCGGCGTGGCGAGGGCGCGGCTTCCGTTACGCCAACCTGCTGCAGACCTGGGCCATGCCCGACGTGTTCCTGCTCGGCCTGGTGGTGGCCTACGCCAGGCTCAAGGCGTCCATCTCGGTGGAGGTGGGCGTGGGCGCCATGTGCTTCATCGCCGTGGGCGTCCTGGCCCTGCTCACCCGCGCGACCCTGGACAAGGGCGCGGTGTGGGAGGCCATCCTGCCCCAGGCCGAGCCGCCGGCCGATCCCGCTGGCCTGATCACCTGCGCCGGCGGCGAGTGGCTGGCGCCGGCGCAGGCGGCCGGCCAGCCCTGTCCTCGCTGCGC
>CALMGB010000081.1:0-4488 GCA_937863535.1 uncultured Caulobacteraceae bacterium | reverse complement strand
CGCCGCGCGGCTGCAGGCCAGCAAGCCTGAAGCGGTGGGCCGCGCCACAGCCCTGACCCTGGCGGCCCTGCTGTTCTACCTGCCGGCCAACCTGCTGCCGCTCGCCACCCTGCCCATCGGGCTGACGCCGACTCGCTACACGGTGCTGCAAGGCGTGATCGACCTTGTGCAGGCGAACCTTTGGGGCCTGGCGGCGCTGGTGTTCTGCGCCAGCTTCGCCATCCCGTTCCTGAAGCTGGCGGGGCTCGGCTGGTGCCTGCATTCGGTCTGGCGCGGCTCCTCGCGCCACCTCCGCGGCAAGACGCGGCTCTTCCACATCGTGGAAGAGGTCGGCCGGTGGTCCATGGTGGATCCGTTCGTGTTCGCCTGTTTCGTGCCGGTGATGCAGTATAATTCGCTGATCTACGGACGGGCCGAGCCTGCGGCCACGCCCTTCGCTATGGTGGTGATCATGACCATGCTGGCCACCCGCTGCTTCGACCCCCGCCTGATGTGGGACGCCGCCGGCTGCAGGCGTCCCGCCTCTGCATCGTCTCCCGGACTTTCCGCTTGAGCGACACGCCCCCCGCCCGCACCGCCGAGACGGCGCCCACCGCCACGGCCAGGCGCACCCGCTGGCCCGGCCTGGTCTGGGCGCTGCCCTTGGCCGCCCTGCTGATCGTGGCCTATCTCGGCCTGCGCGCCCTGTCGGACCGCGGCGTCGACATCATCGTGACCTTCGCCTCGGCGGCGGGCGCGCGAACCGGCGACACCAAGGTGATCTACCAAGGGCTGGAGGCCGGCCGGGTCACCAAGATCAACCTGAACCGCGACGGCAAACGGGTCGACATGACGCTGCGGCTGATCCCGCGCGCCCGCGCCGACCTGAACTCCAACACCAAGTTCTGGCTGATCGGCGCCAAGCCCAGCCTGACCGACATCGATTCAGTGAAGGCGGCGCTGGCCGGGGTGACCATCGGCATGGCGCCGGGCAAGGGCGGCCGACCCCAGCACCGGTTCAACGGGCTGGACCAGCCGCCGATCGTGGAGCCCGGGACGAAGGGCACGGCCTACACGCTGGTGGCCCACGTGCTGGGCTCGGTCCGCACCGGCTCCGCGGTGCTCTACCACGGCCAGGAGATCGGCAAGGTGACCTCGGCCAGGTTCACCGGCCTGAACGCCTTCAACCTCGGCCTGTTCATCTATCAGCCTTATGACGCCCTCGTCCGGCCGGGCGCCCAGTTCTGGACCTCCAGCCCGTTGCAGGTCTCGCTGAACGGCGCCGGTTTCAGCACCAGCTTCGCCCCCGCCGACACGGTGCTCACGGGCGGCGTGGACTTCGACCTGCCGGACTCCGCCGAGCATCTGCGCCCTAGCCCCGCGGGGTCGAGCTTCGTGCTCTACAAGACCCAGGGCGACGCCGAGCAGGGCCTGGAAGGTCCGGAGATGCTCTACGCCCTGTACTTCAAGGGGGCTGCGGGCGATCTCGCCAACGGCTCGGTGGTCAAGCTCCTCGGCTTCGTGGTCGGCGACGTCCATGACGTGGAGCTGAGGTTCGACCCTCGCGACGGCCAGCCGTACACGGCGGTGACCGCCGTCCTCTATCCGCGCAAGCTCGGCCTGATGACCCCGCCGCCCACCACGGGGCCCGTCGGCGACGGATGGAGGGCGGCCACCGACGCCCGGCTGAACCACCTGCTCTCCATCGGCTACCGCGCGCGCCTGACCCAGTCGCCGCCGATCATCGGCGGCCGCGCCATCAGCCTGGACCCGATCAAGGCCGGCCCCGGCCTGCTCGCCACGGGCGGCCCTTACCCGGTGATCCCGAGCGAAGTGGCCAGCAGCGACATCGACGACCTGACCTCCCAGGCCGACCAGATCCTCCGCAAGGTCAACGCCATCCCCATAGAGGCCATCGGCCAGGACGTTCGCGGGATCACCGACCGGTTGCGCGCGATCACCGCCTCCCCGGCGCTCACCGACAGCCTCAACCACCTGGACTCCACCCTGGGCCAGGTCGACCAGATCATGGGCCAGATGAAGCCCCAGATCGGTCCTCTGGTGGCCAAGCTGAACCAGGCCGCCGACCAGGTGAACGGCACGGCCGCCGCCGCCCGCGGGGTGCTGAGCGGCGAGGGCGCGGGCCAGGACGCCAGCCTGCCTGGGGCCATCCAGCAGCTGACCGAGGCGGCGCGCTCGATCCGCTCACTGACCGACTACCTCGGCCGCCACCCCGAAGCGCTCATCAAGGGAAAGGTGAAGGACAGCAGATGATCCGTCATCCTCGTTTCCACGCCGCTGCGCCGCTCGGCCTTCTGCTGGCCTGCGGCGCGCTGCTCGCGGGCTGCGCCAGCGCGCCGACCCGCTTTTTCACCCTGGACCCGGTCGCACCGGCCCAGGCTTCCGCGGCGGCCTATCCCGGCCCGCCGGTGAAGGTGCTGGCGGTCAACATCCCGCCCGCGCTCGACCGCGAGGAGTTGGTGTCGGAAACCACGCCCGGCGTGGTGAAGGTGCACGACCTGGAGCACTGTGAAGCGCCGCTGGGCCTCACCGCCCGCCAGGTGCTGGTGCAGGACCTCGCCGGGCGCCTGCCTGCCAGCGCGGTGTTGGGGCCGGCTTCGCCCGGCGGCGACGGCGTGGCGACGCTGAGCGTGGACATCGTGTCCTTCCACGCAGGGCCGGAGGGCGCGCAGATGCAGGCCTCCTGGAACGTTGGCCTGCCCGCCGTCGTGGGGGCGCAGGTTTTCCGTTCGCCCCTGACGACTCTGCAGGGGCAAGGCGTCTCGCCTGACGGGGCGGGTACCTCGCAGGCTTTCAGCGCCCTGCTCGGCCAGGTGGCCGATCAGATCGCCGTCACGCTGCCGGCCCAGATGCAGGCCATGATGGCGGCGCGCGCCCTGGCTGCGCCCCGCGTGCAGACGACGACCCAGACCACGCAGACGCAGTCCACCCGGAGGTTCTAGAGCGGCTGCGGACCGTCGAAGGCGCCAGCCGGAAGGAGGTGAGTGGGCGTCGCCGCGGCGCCTAGCTGTCCGGCGTCTGCGCGTACCACTCCCCGCCCACGGGCGTCGGCTGGACCACGAAACCGTCGCGGCGCAGGCCCGGATGATAGGCGGGGTCGTCGGCGATCATCTGGCCCCAGCGGCGCAGGAATAAGGCGGTCTGGCGGCCGGGCGGGGCGGTCTCGCCGCGGGACGCCTTCTCGTGGTGGATCAAGAGCGCGTCCGGGGCCTGGACGATGCGGTAGCCGGCGAGCTTCAGGCGCAGGCACAGGTCCACGTCGTTGTATTCCAGGGCGAAGCGTTCGTCGAAGCCGTTCACCGCCTCCAGGGCCGAGCGGCGGGTCGCGAAGACCGCGCCGGTGACCGCCGACCAGTCGCGCTGGACCAGGCCCCAGTCGCCATAGGTCGGCTGGTCGCCCGGCTGGCCGAGCCACGGGTGGACGAACATGCCGAAGGGGCCGCCTGCCATGCCCGCATGCTGGACAGCGCCGCTGGGATAGAGCAGCCGCGCGCCGACGCCCCCCGCCTCCCGGTCGACCGCGAAGGTCATCAGGGCCTCCAGCCAGTCGGGGGCGACCACCTGCAGGTCGTCGTTGAGCAGGACGAGGTGTTCGGTACGGGCCGCGCGCCAGAGCCGGTTCATCTTGGCGGCGTAGTTGAAGGGCGTGTCCGCCGGCCGGGCCGTGACCAGGCGCTCCACCGGAAAGGGCAGGCGGCCGAGATCGCCGTAGATCTCGCCGTCCTCCAGATCGTCGCCAATGAGGACGCGCAGGCGGTGGTGCGGCCAGGTGCTGGCCGCGAGGCTCTCCAGCAGCCTCACGATATGGGCGCGGCCATCCTCTCCCGTCGCCTGCCGTGTCGGCGTCACCAGGGTGAGGTCGGGATGGGCGTCGAAGCGGCGGCGGAGCCGCAGGGAGGCGGGGGTGAGTCCCGGCAGGATCGTCATGCCGCTACCCGCACGCGCGCACGCCTCTTCAAGGGCCGCGCGGCGGTCCTGCAGGTCGCAGGCCGGCCGCACCGTCCGGTAGGCGACCATCACCGAGCGGACCGCCTCGATCGGCAGCCCTTCGGCATCGGCGCGCAGGACGAGATCGTAGAGCGCCGCCGTCCGCATCTGCGGCCTCAGCCCGCCTAGACGGCGCAGGGCGCTGGCCCGGATCACCGCCACGGGACCCATGTAGTCCTGCGCCCGGAGCAAGGCGCGGTTGAAGCCGGGCTTCAGGTTGAGCAGCGGGGCCGGACCGCCGAGCACCACGTCGTCGCCGTAGAACAGCTCCACATCCGGCCGCTCGGCCGCCGCGGCCAAGGCGGCGCTGGCGAAGGCGGGCGCCAGGAGCGCCTGTTCCGGTCCGATGGCGACCAGATGGTCGCGGTCGCCCGAGGCCGCCTCCAGGCCGTCGCCGGGAGGGCGCAGGTCCTGTCCCAAGGCTATGTAGCCGATGGCGTCGCCGGCGGGGGGCGCCGCGAAGGTCGCGAGCCGCGCCTTGTCGAGGGTCTGGTTCATGGC
>CALMGB010000080.1:4823-9207 GCA_937863535.1 uncultured Caulobacteraceae bacterium | reverse complement strand
GCCCACCACCACGCCCAACACCAAGACCTTGATGCCCGAGCTCATGACGCTGCCGAGCACGCGTTCGGCGGCGAAGGCGGTCTTGCCCCAGAGGCCGAAGGGGATCAGCACGAAGCCGCAGAGCGTGGTCAGCTTGAACTCGATTAGGCTGACGAAGAGCTGGATGGCCAGGATGAAGAAGGCCAACACCACCACGATCCAGGCGAACAACAGCACCGCGATCTGGATGAAGTTCTCGAAGAAGCTGACGAACCCCATCAGCCCGGAGATGGACTGCAGGATGGGCGCACCCGCATCGAGCCCGGTCTGCGCGATGCGACCGGGGCGCAGGAAGTCCGCCTCCGATAGCCCTGTGCCCGACGCTTTGAGCCCCAGGCCCGCGAAGCTCTCGAACACGATCTTCGACAGGCTGGCCCAGTTGTTGATGATGAAGGCGAAGGCGCCGACGAACAGCACCTTCCTCACCAGCCGCGCCACCACGTCCTCATCCGGCGCCCAGGCCCAGAACAGGGCGGCGAGCACGAGATCGATGGCGATCAGGGTAGCGGCCAGCCACTTCACGTCGCCCTGCAGCAGGCCGAAGCCGGAGTCGATGTACTGGGTGAAGACGTTCAGGAACTGGTCGATGACGCCAGTATTGCTCATCGCCCGTCCTCAGGTCTGCCGACCTGAGGCCGGACAAGTAAGGCTCCAGAACGGGCGCTGGGCGCGAGGAAGCGGCGGCGGCTCTCCGCCCAGGCGGCGAGGCAGCCGGCGTCACGGGCGCCGGACTCCCCGAGCCTCTGGCAGCGGGCGAGCTCGGCCACGAGCGGGTCGACTGGACCGGCCCGCACCGCGCTTGGCGCAGCAGGAGCCGCCCGACCGGCTTGCTCCTCCTTCACGGCCAGGATCGCCGCCCCAACCACCACGGCGGCGCTGAGACTCACGGCCACAACCTTCCTCGTTTGGGTTCGCTGCATCGCCGATCTCAGTGGAACAGCGTGATGGTGGAGGGTTGGTAGGCGGGGCCGGGCGTCAGGAAACGGCGGAGCTGCTCCTGCCCCTGGCTCTGTGCGGCGGCGTCCTGTGCGGCGGTCAGCGCCTGCGCCCTTCCCTGCGCGGCGACCGCGGCGGTGAGGTCGGCTAGCTGCTGCGCCTGTAGGCCGAGGAGCTGGTTGCCGGCCTGGGCGGCCTGCAGCGCGCCGGTCGCGCCCTGGCTGGAGCCGATCAGCGCGCTGGTCTGTGCGCGATTGGTGTCGAGGTTGCCCACGACCGTCGCCTGCACCCGCAGCACGTCCTGCAGCGCCTGCACCGACTGCTGCCAACGCGCGGCGGCGTTGGTGACCAGCTGCTGGTCAGTCATCGAGGCGGTCGACGGCGCATAGGTTGTGGAGAAGGCGTGGTCGACGCTGGAGACGCTGTAGGCGATGCCCTGCGCTTGGGAGAGGAGCTGCTGGGTGCGGGTGATGGAGGCCTGCAGCTGCGACAGCGCCGAGTACGGTAGGCTGGTGAGGTTCTTGGCCTCGTTCAGGAGCGACTGCGCCTGGTTCTGGATCTGGCGGATCTGGTTGTTGACCTGCTGCAGCTCGCGCGCGGCGGTGAGCACGCTCTGCGCATAGTTGCTGGGGTCGAACACGGTCAGCTGGGCTCGCGCAGGCACGGCGAAGCCGAGCGAGAGGGCGGCGAGGCTCGCCATGACGGGTGCTTGAAGGCGACGAGGGATCATCCGGCGGGCTCCAGGTCGAGGTTGGGGAGAAGGTCGGCGGCCCAGCCGACGCCGCGGGCCCCGAGCCAGGCGAGGGTGAACCCGTCCTGGCCGTGGCGCTCCAGGAGCTCGGCGATGAGCGCCTGGTCGGCCTTGGAGGAGGCGGCGGTGAAGGCCAGCGCCACCTCGCCGAGCCCGAGCTCGAACAGGCGGTTGCCGCGGCGGGACTGGCAGTAGTAGTCGCGCTTGGGCATGGCCTGGCTGAGGATTTCGATCTGGCGCTCCGAGAGGCCGAAGCGGGCGTAGGTGGCCGCGATCTGCGGCTCCAGCGCGCGCTCGTTCGGCAGGAACAGGCGCGTGGGGCAACTCTCGATGATCGCGGGGGCGATGGCCGAGCCGTCGATGTCGGCCAGGCTCTGGGTGGCGAAGACGACGGAGGCGTTCTTCTTCCGCAGCGTTTTCAGCCACTCGCGGAGCTGGCCGGCGAACCCCTCGTCGTCCAAGGCCAGCCAGCCCTCGTCGACGATGAGGAGGGTGGGGCGGCCGTCCAGCCGGTCCTCGATGCGGTGGAACAGGTAGGACAGCACCGCGGCCGCCGCGCCCGTGCCGATCAGGCCCTCGGTCTCGATGGCCTGCACGTCGGCCGTTCCGAGGCGCTCGGCGTCGGCGTCCAGCAGCCGGCCCCAGGGTCCGCCCTCGCAGTAGGGCTGCAGCGCGCGCTTCAAGGCTTGGCTCTGCAGGAGCACGCTGAGGCCGGTCAGGGTGCGCTCGGTCTGGGGCGCGGAGGCGAGGGAGCCGAGCGCCGCCCAGAGCAGCTCCTTCACCTCCGGGGTGACCGGGACCGCCTCGCGGCCGAGGATCGCCGCCACCCACTCCGCCGCCCAGGCCCGCTCCTCGGGGAGGTGGATGCGGGCCAGCGGCTGCAGCGCCACCGGCGAGACGGCGTCGTCCGACAGCGATCCCCCGAGGTCATGCCAGTCGCCGCCCATGGCCAGTGCGGCGACCCTGATGCTGCCACCGAAGTCGAAGGCGAATACCTGGGCTCGGGCGTAGCGGCGGAACTGCAGCGCCATCAGCGCCAGCAGCACCGACTTGCCCGCGCCGGTCGGGCCGATGACCAGGGTGTGGCCGACGTCGCCCACGTGCAGCGAGAAGCGGAAGGGCGTGGAGCCCTCGGTGCGAGCCACGAACAGCGGCGGGGCGTCGAGGTGCTCGTCCCTCGCCGGCCCGGCCCAAACGGCGGATAAGGGCATCATGTGCGCGAGGTTCAGGGTCGAGATCGGAGGCTGGCGGACGTTGGCGTAGAGGTGGTCGGGCAGGCTCCCGAGCCAGGCCTCCACCGCGTTCACGCTCTCGCGGATGCAGGTGAAGTCGCGGCCCTGGATCACCTTCTCCAGCAGCCGCAGCCGATCATCGGCCGCGCGGGCGTCGCGGTCCCAGACGGTGATCGTGGCGGTGACATAGACCTCACCGATCAGGTCGGAGCCGAGCTCCTGCAAGGCGAGGTCGGCGTCGGCCGCCTTGTTGGAGGCGTCGCTGTCCATCAGGGCGGAGGCTTCGTTGGTCATCACCTCCTTCACGATGGCGGCGATGGACTTCCTCTTGGCGAACCACTGCCGGCGCACCCGGGTCAGCACACGGGTCGCGTCGGTCTTGTCCATGCAGACCGCGCGGGTGGCCCAGCGGTAGGGGAAGGCCAGCCGGTTCAGGTCGTCGAGCAGCCCGGGCCAGGTGCGGCTGGGGAAGCCGAGCACGGTCAGGGTGCGAAGGTGCGAGGCGCCGAGCCGTGGCTCCAGGCCGCCGGCGAGCGGCTCGTCCACCAGGATGGCGTCCAGGTACATCGGCGTCTCGGGCACGCGCACGCACTGGCGGCGGGTGGAGACGGTGGAGTGGAGGTAGGTCAGGATCTCGGCGTCGGAGAGCCAGGCGCACTCGGGCGTGAAGCCTTCCACGAGGTGCAGCAGGCGGTCGGTGCGGTCGACGAACCCGGTCACCGCCGAGCGGCCGTTCGCGCCGGTCGCGTCCGAGCGGCCCTCGTAGAGCCAGCCCTCCGCCCGGCCGGCGCTGTCGCCCGGGGGCAGCCAGCAGAGGGTCAGGTAGAAGGCGCTCTCGAAGTGGGCGCCCTCCTCCTCGAACTGAGCCCGCCGCTCCATGTCCACCAGGGCGGACGCCGGATCGGGAAAGCGCCCTTGCGGATAGGTGTTGGCCGGCACGCGCTGCGCCTCCACGAACAGCGCCCAGCCCGAGCCGAGACGGCGCAGCGCGTTGTTCAGGCGCGAGGTGGCCGACACCAGCTCGGCCGGAGTGGCGGAGTCGAGGTCGGGGCCGCGGAAGCGGGCGGTCCGCTGCAGCGAGCCGTCCTTTTTGGCCACCACGCCGGACGCGATCAGGGCGGCCCAGGGCAGGTAGTCCGCCAGCCCTTGCGGCTTTTTCCTGTACTCGGCGAGGTGCAGCATGAGCCCGCTACCCCCTCAGGCGCCGAGGTGGGCGGGGTAGCGGAGGTGGCGGCGCACCACGTCGACGAAGGCGGGGTCGCGCTTGGCGGCCCAGACCGCGGCGAGGTGGCCGATCAGCCAGACCACCCCGCCGACGATCCAGAGACGCAAACCCAGGCCCAACGCCGCGGCCAGCGTGCCGTTGATGATGGCCACCGACCGGGGCGCGCCGGCCAGCAGGATCGGCTCGGTCAGGGAGCGCCGC
>CALMGB010000080.1:0-4813 GCA_937863535.1 uncultured Caulobacteraceae bacterium | reverse complement strand
GCTCAGGAAGAAGGAGCTGGCGGCGAACGCGATGGAAAGGCCGAACACGATCTGGATCAGCCGGCGCGACCCGCCCGAGGTATCGCCGAAGGCGAGCGTCAGGCCGGTGACCACAATGATGATGACGGAGATGATCTTGGCGACCGGGCCCTGGATGGAGTCCAGGATCTGTTGGAGCGGCTGCTCCCAGGGCATGTTGGTGCCGGCGGCGTAAGCCGGGGCGGTCGCGGCGGCGAGCGCGACAAAGGCTGCACCGCCCAGGAGGCGGCGGCGGGCAATAAGACGAAGGGAGCGGATCATGCGGGGTCTCCAGCTGGGGTGAGGCGGTAGTCGCCGTCGGGGCCGAGGCCCTGGACTTCAGCGAGCTCGACCAGGCGGCGGGCGGCCCCCCGGCCAGCCAGGACGGCGATGAGGTCGATGGTCTCGGCGATCAGCGCGCGGGGCACGGTGACCACGGCCTCCTGCACGAGCTGGTCGAGGCGGCGGAGCGCGCCCAGCGCGGAGCCGGCGTGCAGCGTGCCGACGCCGCCGGGGTGGCCGGTGCCCCAGGCCTTGATTAAATCGAGCGCTTCGCCGCCGCGCACCTCGCCGATGGGGATGCGGTCGGGGCGCAGACGCAGCGCCGAGCGGACGAGATCGGTCAGGCTGGCGGCGCCGTCCTTGGTGCGCAGCGCCACGAGGTTCGGGGCCGCGCACTGCAGCTCTCGGGTGTCCTCGATCAGCACTACCCGGTCGCCGGTCAGCGCCACCTCGGCCAGCAGCGCGTTGACCAGCGTGGTCTTGCCGGTGGAGGTGCCGCCGGCCACCAGGATGTTGGCGCGGGCGTGGACGGCGCTCCGCAGCACCTCGGCCTGGGCGGCCGACATCACCCCGGTGTGGACGTAGTCGCCCAGCGTGAACACCGCGATGGCCGGGCGGCGGATGGCGAAGGCGGGGCCGGCCACCACGGGCGGCAAGAGGCCTTCGAACCGCTCTCCCGTCCCGGGCAGCTCAGCGGAGAGGCGCGGGCGCTCGGCGTGGACCTCCGCGCCGACGTGATGGGCGACCAGGCGGATGATGCGCTCGCCATCTGCAAAGGAGAGCCGCTCGCCCGTGTCCTCCAGCCCGCCGGCCAGCCGGTCGATCCACAGCCGGCCGTCGGGGTTCAGCATCACCTCGCCGACGCTGGGGTCCAGCAGCCAGCCGGCGATGGCCGGGCCGAGCGCGGTCCGCAGCATGCGGGCACCGCGGGCCTGGGCGTCGGGCCTGATCGCAAGGGTGGTCACAAGGTCGAGTCCCCGTCCAAGAGACGCGCGGTGGCGCGGGTCGCTGACGGGGCGGATACAAGGCAGCCGAAGCCGGGCGGCTCAACAAGGACTTAGTGGAGGGAGGGCTGTAGCGTAGAGCGGGAAAGAGAAAGGCGGGTCTGCTCAGGCGTTGCTTGTAAGCTCTCCAGGCTGGACGTCACGAGAGACCTCGTCGGCGAGCGATCGACCCCTGGCGAGACGCCGGCCTAGCGCCTCAACGAAGCCGTCGTAACGCTCGCGACCCTTGGCCTGGGCGGCCGGCAGAGCGCTGTCCGGCAGCGGCGGCGTGCTCGTGAGCCAGAAGCGCACGAACAGCGCCAGCGCCTCGTTGCCGATCGTCTCATGCCGTTCCAGGCGCTCGATCGCCCGGGTCATGCGGTCGAGCCGCCGCGCAAGCGCCGCCTCCAGTCGGTCGGCCCCGTCGGCCGACAGGTGCGAGGCCAACGCCGCCTCGACCACCTGCGCCTGGGGAACGCGGGCGCGCGGCATAGTCGGCGAGCCGCGCGGCCACCTCGGTGGAGAGCCGGAAGGTGTACTTGCCGCGGGCGGCCACTCACAACTCCATGTGGCCGGCGGGGTCCATGGCGACTTGGCGGGCCCGGCCCGCGGTCGCCCGGGCCTGAAGCACCCGCGCCTTGACCGCGTCGGCATCTCCCTTCGGCTCATCCTCACCGTCATCAAACTCGCGCGCCGGCCGAGCAGGCGACGTCTCGGGAGCGATCGCCTCGTGCGGCTGCAATTCGGGTTCCCGCCTGATGCCGGAGTTGGCGAGGTCCTCAGCATCGCCCGCGAGGGGGATCCGTCGTTTCGGCTGGGGCGGAGCAGCGATCAGCGGGCGTCCGGACCAGTCATCGGCAGGAGCGGACGGCCGCTCACGTACCGGGTGAGGCGCGGGCGGCGGGAGCACGCGAACGGCGAGGCGCTTGTCGGCGTAATATCGCGCCTTCTTCGCGCGGATTGGCGCCAGGCCCGAGACGAGCACGAGTTCGTCGCTTGGCGGCAGCTGCATGATCTCGCCCGGCGTCAGCAGCGGACGCGCCGTCTCCTGGCGGGAGATCATCAGGTGCCCAAGCCAGGGCGACAAGCGGTGGCCGGCGTAGTTCTTGGCGTCGCGGATCTCGGTCGCGGTGCCGAGCGAGTCCGAGACGCGCTTGGCGGTCCTCTCGTCATTGGCGGCGAAGCTGACCCGGACATGGCAGTTGTCCAGGATCGCGTTGTTGGGCCCGTAGGCCTTCTCGATCTGATTGAGACTTTGAGCGATCAGGAAGGATCGGATGCCATAGCCCGCCATGAAAGCGAGCGCGGACTCGAAGAAGTCGAGCCGGCCCAGCGCTGGGAACTCGTCCAGCATCAGGAGGAGCTTGTGGCGCTTGCGCCTGTCCTTAAGCTCCTCGGTCAAACGTCGGCCGACCTGGTTCAGGATCAAGCGCACGAGCGGCTTGGTGCGGCTGATGTCGGACGGCGGCACCACGAGGTAGAGGGTGGCGGGCCGCTCGCCCTCGACGAGGTCGCGGATGCGCCAGTCGCAGCGCCGGGTGACCTCCGCCACCACGGGATCGCGGTAGAGGCCGAGGAACGACATGGCGGTGGAGAGCACGCCCGAGCGCTCGTTCTCGCTCTTGTTCAGGAGCTCGCGCGCGGCGCTGGCGATGACGGGATGCGGGCCACCCTCCCCAAGATGGGGCGTGGTCATCATGGACTGCAGCGTCGTCTCGATGGGCCGCTTGGGGTCTGAGAGGAAACCGGCGACGCCGGCCAGGGTCTTGTCAGTCTCAGCATAGAGGACGTGGAGGATGGCCCCGACCAGGAGCGCGTGGCTGGTCTTCTCCCAGTGGTTGCGCTTCTCCAGCGCGCCTTCAGGGTCGACCAGGATGTCGGCGATGTTCTGGACGTCGCGGACCTCGAAGGCGCCCCGGCGCACCTCCAGGAGGGGGTTGTAGGCGTCGCTCTCGGCATTGGTCGGGTCGAACACGAGCACGCGGGTGAACCGGGCCCGCCAGCCGGCGGTGATCTCGCGGTTCTCACCTTTGATGTCATGAACGATCACCGAGCCCGCCCAGGTGAGAAGCGTCGGGATGACCAGACCGACGCCCTTGCCGCTCCGCGTTGGGGCGAAGCAGAGGACGTGCTCGGGACCATCGTGGCGGAGGTAGTCGCGCCCGAGCTGGCCGAGCACCGTCCCGTCAGGACCGAGCAGGCCCGCCGTGCGCACCTCCTTCATCGTCGCCCACCGGGCCGAACCATAGGTCTGGGCGTGCTTGGCCTCGCGGGCCCGCCAGATCGACAGGACGACCGCCAACACCACAGCGGCGAGCCCGCCCGAGGCGGCGATGTAGGCGCCTTTGACGAAGACATGCGGCGCATAGGCGTCGAAGGAGAACCACCACCAGAAGAAGGCCGGCGGCGGATAGACGGGGTAGCCGTGCAGCATGAACCAGGGCGCGCCGAGCTGGGCCTGATAGCCTAGCGCCGACGCGGTCCACTGAGTCGCGGCCCAGATGAACAGCAACGCGGTCAAGAGGACTGCGATGACCTGACCCCAGAAGACCCGCGTCCCGTTCATGGCCGCTCCTGCCGATAGGGATCGCGCCTTAAGAGGACCGCGCCGGTCCAGCGCAAGGCCTCCGCCGCGCCCATCGCAGTCTGGCGCGTCCTGGAGTGCAAAGACCGGGATCATAGCCCGAGGCTCCGCCGACGCCCGAGGCTCCACTCCACGCCGCCACTCGGCAGGGCGACACCAGAGACCTGTCGCCCGAGCTGCTCCTCCAGCGCCGGCTTCCAAGGCACGAGTTCGAAGCCCAACCCGTTGTCGATCATCGCGAACCGACCCGAGGCGAGTTGCACGCGCTGGCGGTAGACGCCGGCGACCGTCTCGCCTTCGGCGGAGGGGCGGTGCGACAGGCCCGTGTCTCCGGCGATCCGTCGAGCGGCGATGTCCAGGTCACGCCCTCGCAGCGTCTCCAGGAGGTCACGGGCGAACGTCGCCCGGGATCCGGCCCGCCGCGCCAGCCCCTCGCTCGCCAAGTGCTCTGTCCGCCGTTCCAGCGCATCGCGCACATCGGCCCCGAACCCGCCGTTCGCCAGGGTCGGCGGCTCGCGGGCGACCAGGCTGCGATCGAGCCAGGTCGCGCCGGGCGAGGTCACCTGAGCCTCGAGCGGCAGGTCCGAGCGGACCGACAGGCTGAGCCGCTGCGCGCCGTCGGCGCCAATGAACGGCCGCGCCTCGACAACGGCGCCGATCTGCGCATCGCCGGTCGCCTCCAGGCTGGTGAAGCGGAGGTGATGGGCGCGGCCGTCCACGCCGTCAATGACGACGTAAGCGGAGCCTTTCAGCTCGTCGTGGAGACCGCGGTCGGCGAGACGGCCGAGCACGCCGGCCGATGGCTCGTCGTGGATGGCGAAGGCGCCCGGGTCCGGCGTGCGGCCGCCGCGGCTGAGCGCCCGGTGCAGGGGCTTGATGATGTCGCCGCGCGCGCCGAGCGCGCGGAGCGTGGGCTCCGCGTCCGGCCTGATCGTCCACATGGCCG
>CALMGB010000079.1 GCA_937863535.1 uncultured Caulobacteraceae bacterium | reverse complement strand
CAGGCGTGTGACCGCAACTCCTTCAACCTAGACTCTAACTTCCCGGATGGGCTCTCAGATGCCCCCGTGACGACCTACTTGGGTATCGGGCTCTCATGCTGCGCCGTTTGCCCGGGGAAACCACTAGGGCGCGCCTCGGGCCCCGGGGTTGCGCAGTCGTGTCGTCCCGCTTGCTGTTCGTGTCGGAGCCGCCTTGCGGGCAGAGGTAGCCGAAGGCGGGGCGGCGCGGGAGATGACGAGGCGCCGCTCCGTTGGGGCAGTCCGCTTTCAGGCGACAGCCTACCGGGAAGAACGACCCAGAGCAGACGCGAGCTGTCTTCCAACAACACATCGTTCGGTCACGGACCTGGGCAAGCGCGGCGAACCGTTGGCGCTCACGTCCGGCCGCCACGTCCAAGGCGTCGGCTGCGGTGATGTCGGGTCGTCACGGTCGGATGCACTTCGAGCCCTGAACCCTGAAGGTGCACGGATTACGGGGCTCCACCGTCATCCTAGCCAATCGCCCTTCTGTGGTTTCCCCGACCAGCGTCCCACCTGTAAGGCGGCTATGCTTCAGCAGCGGCCCCCTGAATTATGCCTAAAGATTGTTAAAGACGCGGAACACAAGCCATCAGTAAAAGCTTTGGATACTGCAGCGTGTGCCATCAACGTCCGTAATCCCCACGCGTGCTCGGCGGAGCTATCATGATTACCGATCGTAGATCCCTTCTGGCTGTTGCGGCGGCGCTGGCCGTAATGCCAGTCGCGGCCAACGCGCAGTCCGGCATGGAGCAGGACCCGGCGTCCATGCCGATGCCCGACGTCTCAGGTGTACGTACACATCGCCAATTCGCCATGGGTGTGATTGGGCCCGCCGAGCTATCGCTAGTGACAAGTCAGCTCGCGGTAAATCGCGCCACCAAGCCCGACGCGCGGGAATTTGCAGGGTTCGAGCTTACCGAAGCGATCGCTGTGACAACGGTTCTTAAGCAACTTGGAACAACAGTGCCGGCCATGGACGCAAAGGCGCAAGCCACGTTGCACAAGATCAAATCAGCGTCCGATGGTGCGCAATTTGATCGGGCTTATATCGATGCACAATATGAAAATCATGTCTTTCTTCGTGACCTTGCCACCGCTTACCTCTCTAATTCCTCCGCGGCGTCGGCCGACATGGGAGAAATGCAGGGCCGGCATCTGGCAACGCTAGCTCTCGCCACATTCAAGGAGCACACGCTAATCACTTATCGTATTGCGGGTGAGCTTAGAGCATGACAGATAAACCGCCTCATAGGCTCATTGCTATGTTGCTGCTTGTGGCTTCATATAAAGTCTTAGGATGAGCCCAACTTTGAAACGCAGTTCAAAGCGAACGGGGTTCCTCGCCTAGCGTTCAGCAATATAGCGAAGCCACCTTTAACAAACCAGCGCTCAATCGCAGGCCTCGTCTTCGTTAAGTTGAGGACCGGGCTTGCGGCCCGCGTTTCGAAGCACGCAGAACGTCATAGCCGCAACATCTGCCGCACCGCTGCCGGCCACTTCGCCGCTTTCGATCCATGCGTCGCGAACAGCGCCACCGCCAAGCGGTCCATGCCGAAGGCGACGCAGCCGGTGTGGGCGGGCTTGCCATCAGTTTGATTGATCCCCCAGGTCGTGCCGAAATGGTCCTGGTGGTAGTTGAAGCTCATGCAGGCGGTGGGCTGCTGGGCCGAGATCACCGGGATCAGTAGCTCGAACTTCAGCGACTGCTGGCGCTGGGACACCGCCATCAGCTGGCCGCCGCGGCCGAAGAAGGGGTCGTTGGCCACCTCCACGGTGTAGGAGAGGTGCAGCCCTTCGACGATGCCCCGCGCGGTCTCCATCCAGCTCTCGCGGAACGCTGAAATTTGATCGGCCGAGCCGATGCGGACGTATTCGCGCATGCGAAAGGACTGCAGCCGGTCGAGGTCCCGACTCGGCTCCCGCCGGAAGCAGTCGCAGCCCACGTCGAACAGCAGGCCGTCGTCAGGCAGCACGCCCCGCGCCGCGGCGATGGGGTAGATGGGATAGCAGCTGGCGGGGGTGAGGATCAGGTCCGCGACGTTCAGCGCGTCGGTGTAGGCGCCGCCCTCCACGAAGCGGTTCACCGCGCCCCGCACCTCCGCCTCGCTGCCGTCCATGCAGCAGACGCAGCCGAGCAGGTTGGGAAAGCTCTTCAGGTAGCCGGAGGTCTCCAGCACGCGGCGGCTCATCACCGGCGGAAAGCGGAACACCTCCGCGACCGGGTCGCGGTGGCGGGTGATCAGGGCGGCGAGCGCGTCCACCACCTCCTCGTAGGCGCCGGTGCGGGCGTAGACGCCATCCGCGCCCATGGGGCGGAACAGGGTGGCGGCGAGGCCTTCGAGCCGCTCGGCCGCATAGCGACCGGTGTTCGGACGCTCAGCGGTGGCGACGTCGTCCAAGCGATAGGCCAGGTTGTTCATGGGAGGGACCTCTGTGTCCGGCAGGGTTGGCGCGAGGGTCAGCGGATCGGTCAGGCGAACAGCCCGCGGGGCGTCTCGGCCATCACGGCGGAGGCGCCGAGATTGGCCAGGATGCGGTCGTTGTTGATCATGATCGGCGCGGAGAGGATGTCGCGGAGCGCCCGGCCCTGGCTGGCCGCCCCGTCGTTGCGGTACCCGGACAGGCCGCAGGTCCGCGTGGCGCTCAGCACCGCCGACAGGGCCAGCTCCGAGGCCTCGACCTTCAGCAGCGTGATCTCGGTCTGGAAGTCGAAGGCGCAGAGCGCGGCAGCGTCCCCGCGGATCGCCTCGTAGCGGGTGAGGGCGATCGCGACCAAGGCGCGGAGCTGGCGGAGCTGGCCGGCCGCACGGTTGAAGTGGGCCGCCGCCGGCGGGGTCTGGCCCCCGCGCGCGGCGCGGCGGATGAACAGCCGCGCCCGCTCCACCGCACCGGCCGCGACGCCGGCCCAGACGCCGGACCAGAGCAGGTGCGCCACCGGCGTCATGGTCTGGGCGTGGATTTCGGCATAGGGCTGGGGCAGGATCTGCAGCTCGTGACCCTCGGCCGCCATGGCGAAGCCGGCGCTGCGGGTGCCGCGCATGCCGAGCGTCTCCCAGGCGCCCGTCTCGGTCAGGCGGTAGTCCCCGGCGCGGAACACCACGAGCACCTGGTCGGACGGCGCGGCGTCCGGGGCGCGCCTGGCGGTGGTGACCACGGCGTCCGCCTGGGCGCCGTAGGACATGACCGTGGCGGCGCGCTCCAGCCGGATGGTGGCGCCGTCCCGCTCGACGGGGGCGAGGCTTGAGCGCACGTCGCCGCCGCCCTGCCCCTCGGTGGTCGAGGAGGCGAGGAGCAGCTGGCTGATCGCCACCTCGCGCAGGAAGTCGGCGTGCCAGGCGCTGCCCTGATAGTGGTTCACCAGGCAGGCCGCCTTGATCTGGTGCATGGCGAAGATCATGGCGGTGGAGGCGCAGGCCTGGCCGAGCCGGTGGCAGACGTCAGCCAGCTCGGTGATCGATGCGCCCTCCCCGCCCAGCGCGGCCGGGATCATGGCGCCCAGAAGCCGTTCGGCCTTGAGCGCCGCCATGGCTTCGCGCGGGAACCGGCCCCGGGCGTCGACGTCCTCGGCGTGCTCGGCGGCGGTCAGCGCCACCTGCTCGGCGCGGGCGATGAGGTCCTTGGGTGCGGAGAGCGCCGCGGCCTGGGTCAGCTGTATCAACATGATCGATCCCGTGTCTCTACCGGGCGACGGGTTCAACATCTGTGCCAGGACACGCCGTCCAGGCGGAAGAATCCCGGGTGAGACAAGGGTGAATCAAGATTAACCGCAGGTGGCCAAAGGTCTTGGAACACATCCTCTGCAGCTCTGCCTCCCTAACCGCGTCTTTACCGCGGGTGGTGTAGCGGGACCGGCGTAGGGGAGTATCAGATGTCGGCGCAGGCGGCGGTGAAGCAGGACGGGCGCCAGGATCGCGCAGCGCGCATCCTCACGCTCGTAGACGCCATATTGGCCAAGAAGGGCCGCCCGGCCGCCGTCGCGGACCAGGACCTGCGCGAGGCGGGCCTGAGCTCGCTCGACACCGTCAACCTGATGCTGGCCGTGGAAGGCGAGTTCGACCTGTTCCTGCCCCAGGGCGAGATGACGCCGGAGAATTTCCGCAGCGCCAACGCCGTCGCCGCCCTGGTGGACCGCCTCGCCTGAGGACGGCGCGAGCGCGGTGATGCCCGACGATCCCTTCACGCTCGACCCCGGCGCGGCGCGCCTGCTCCACATGCTCAGCGCGGCGGAAGGCGCCGGCCCGGCCCGGCCCAGCGCCTCGGACCGGCGCGAGAGCCTGCGCGCCCTGGCCGAGCTGGCCGCCGATCCGCCGCCGCCGGGGGTGACCTGCGAGGCGCTGTCCTGCCCGGCGTCCGGCGGCGGCTTACTCGACCTCCGCCGCTATACCCCCGAGGCGATC
>CALMGB010000078.1 GCA_937863535.1 uncultured Caulobacteraceae bacterium | reverse complement strand
AGTCTGATCCATGCACATCCGCTGCGGCTACGAGATTTCCTATGACTGCGTGGGATCCACCCCCATGCTGCTTCTGCTCAGCCTCCGGCCTGAGCGCCTCGGAGACCTGGTGACGCCCCAGGACATGAAGGTCACCCCGGACGTGCCGGTGCACGCCTACGCCGACGCGTTCGGCAACATCTGCCACCGCCTGCTGGCGCCTAACGGGCGGATTACATTCTCCAGCGACTTTGTGGTCGCCGACTCGGGCGAGCCCGACCCGGTGATGCTCGAGGCCGAGCAGCACGCCATCCAGGACCTGCCTGACGAGACCCTCGTCTTCCTGCTGGGCAGCCGCTACTGCGAGACCGACTACCTGATGGACACCGCTTGGCGGGAGTTCGGCCATGTCCAGGGCGGCTGGCGCCGCGTCCAGGCCATCGTCGACTACGCCCACGACCGGATCACCTTCGGCTACCCCCACGCGCGGTCCGACCGCACCGCCCACGGGGCGCACCAGGATCAGGTGGGCGTGTGCCGCGACTTCGCCCACCTGGCCGTGACGCTCTGCCGGTGCATGAACATCCCGGCGCGCTACTGCACGGGCTATCTCGGCGACATCGGCATCGACCCGATCCCGGGCCCGATGGACTTTTCGGCTTGGTTCCAGGCCTTTGTCGGCGGCCGCTGGTACACGTTCGACGCGCGCCACAACAAGCCGCGGATCGGGCGGGTGCTCCAGGGCTACGGCCGCGACGCCACCGACGTGGCCATCACCACCAGCTTCGGCTCCTCCACCCTCGCCAAGTTCGACATCATCGCCGAAGAGATCGTGGGCGGCTGAGGGCGTTCCCGGTTGGAAGTTGGCGGTTTAGTCGGTGATCGTAGGTCGTTGGGCAGCATGAAGCCCCAGGTAAGCGGGCGACGCTCACACACTTAGCCTGAGGTCGTTTCCGCTCAACCCGGATTGACTCGCTCATCCCGGCGAAGGCCGGGCCCCAGATCTTAAAGCGCTGAGCTGGTCACGTTGACGCCTTCCGTCCGGAGCTGCGGCTTGCACCTGGGTCCCGGCATTCGCCGGGATGAGCGGTAGGTAAGCCGCTTGACCAGGATTTAGGCAGCCGCCCCGCCATACCGCGCCGCGGCCAGCTCGATCACCCGAGCCGTCTCCGCCCACAGCCCCAACTCCGCCAGCCGGTCTAGCGGATGGAACGCCGCCGCCGCCGCGTCGTCTCCCGCCCGTGGCTCTCCTGAGCGCCAGCGGGCCGCGTAGTCGATCAGCACGTAGTGGAGGTCCTCGCTGAAGACGCCGTCCACCACGTCCACGAGGCCGAGCAGCTCCGCCTCCACCCCGGTCTCTTCGCTGAGTTCGCGCAGGGCCGCGGCCTCGAGCGTCTCGCCCCACTCCACCCGGCCGCCCGGCAGGCTCCAGGCGCCCTGCATCGGCGGACGGCCCCGGCGGACCAGCAGCACCTCGGCGCCGCGCAGGCACACCACCCCGACGCCCGGTACGGGCCGGCGGACCTTAACAAGGCTGGATTGTGTCACCTGTGACTTCTACGCCCCACCCCTGTTGCGTCCAAGTTTCCGTGGCGAAACACCACGCCGGGTGCGACGGGTAAGCCCCTGTTCACCGTTCTCGCTCAGGCTAATCCTCACAAGCAAGTAAGGGTGTTTCGGGATTTCCTGCATGCGCAAGCGTCTTACGGCCATCGCTCTTACGGTCGCCCTCGCCGGTTTCGGCTTCAGCTCCTCCGCCAACGCCCAGGGGCTGCAGTGCGTGCAGTTCGCCCGGATGTTCACCGGCCTGCAGCTGTTCGGCGACGCGGCCACCTGGTGGAGCCAGGCCATGGGCAAGTACAGCCGCGGCTTCACCCCCGAATCGGGCTCGGTGCTGGTGTTCAAGGCCACCGGCGTCATGTCCCACGGCCACGTCTCGGTGGTCAGCCACGTGCTCACCGACCGCATCATCCAGGTCACCCACGCCAACTGGTCGGTGATCGGCGGCCATCGCGGCCAGGTGGAGAAGGACGTCACCGTGATCGACGTCTCCCCCACCGGCGACTGGAGCCAGGTGAAGGTCTGGTACGATCCCAGCCACAACCTCGGCAACTCGGTCTATCCCACCTACGGCTTCATCTACCGCGCCGCCCAGAAGACCGCCGGCGTCGCCAACCAGATCGCCCAGGCGGCCACGGGCCACTACGCCGCGGCCACCACCATCGCCATGGCGACGCCCAAGCCGCCTCTGCACATTAGCGTTCCCGCCGCGAACACCTCCGGCGGCGACCTGCTGCAGTCGATCCTCAGCCGCCCCTGAACCTCACCCGCTCATGAGCTTCACCCGCCCCTGAGCACGCAGCCGGCGAGGTCGTCCGCGCGTACGGTCTGCGCCGCCGCCCCGATCCGGCGGCTGCGGCGCACCACGTAGGCGCCCGGCCGCACGGCCTTCCACTTCAGCGGATCAGGCAGGATGGCGGCGAGCCGCGCGGCCTCCGAGGCGCTGAGTTCGTCCGCCCCGTGGCCGAAGTAGCGCTGCGACGCGGCTTGCGCGCCGTACACGCCCGGGCCCCACTCCACCACGTTGAGATAGACCTCCAGGATCCGCCGCTTGCCCCACAGGGGCTCGATCAGGCTGGTGAAGCCGGCCTCCAGCCCCTTGCGGACATAGGAGCGCTGCGGCCACAGGAAGACGTTCTTGGCCGTCTGCTGGCTGATCGTGGAGCCGCCGCGCACCCGGCGCGGGTCATGCGCATTGTGCGCCGCCGCCGCGCGCATGGCGGCCATGTCGAAGCCGTGATGGCTGCAGAAGTGGGCGTCCTCTGCCGCGATCACCGAGCGCACCAGGTCCGGCGAGATGCGCGAGATCGGCCGCCAGTCCTTGTGCAGCCCATAGCCCTGGGCCAGCCGCTCCACCATCAGCACGGTGATGGGCGGGGCCGCCACCCGGTAGATCGCCGCCAGGGCCAGCGGGATGAGCAGCACCGCCAGCAGTCCGGCGACCAGGCCGCGACCGACATCACGCTGGCGCCGGCCGCCTGCTACCCGCTCTACCCGGTGATCGCGCGCCGCGGGCCGCTGCCGAAGACCGGCGGCACCTACGACATCTACTCCTACTGCTTCCGCCGCGAGCCCTCGAAGGACCCGGACCGACTGCAGATGTTCCGCCAGCGCGAATACGTGCGCATCGGCACTCCGGGGCAGGTCACCGCCTTCCGCCAGGTCTGGCTGGAGCGGGCGGTCGAGCTCGTCGACCTGCTGCAGCTGCCGCACACGGTCGAGGTCGCCAACGATCCGTTCTTC
>CALMGB010000077.1:3430-8550 GCA_937863535.1 uncultured Caulobacteraceae bacterium | reverse complement strand
CCGCTGTCGCGCCTTCGTACTCGAAGCTCCTCAGCATCATGAAAGCGAGGTCCTGCACACCCGGAAACAGGGCCGCGGCCAAGGCGACCGCCTCCGGCCCCTGCAGCGCCAGCAGGCCACCCTGGTCGGCGCGTTCAAGGGTGGCGAGGTCTCCGGCCGCCGTCGCGATACGGGCGAAGTCGGCGTCCTTCGTGCCCGCATTGACCACGATGTAGAGGAAGCCCTGCGCCTCGGGCTCGGCCGGGCGCCCGATCATCAGGTCGTCGGCGATCCCTCCGTCCGGGTTCAGCAGCAGCGTGTAGCGGTTCTGGCCGGGCTTCAGCCCGGCGATGTCCCCGCAGACAAGCGGCTCCACCAGGGCGGCCACCGCCCTGTGGTCGGCGTCGGCGTCGCCAGTCCGCGCCTTCAGCTTCAGAAAGCACGGACCCATGTGGGAGACGTCGAACAGGCCGGCGTGTTCGCGCGTCCATCGGTGCTCGCCGAGTACGCCCATGGGATACTGCACCGGCATGTCGTAGCCGCCGAACGGCACCAACTTGCCGCCGGCCACACCGTGGGCGGCGTGCAAGGCCGTGCGCTTCAAGGGTGCAGAGCTGTCCAACGCCAGGGCCTCGCAACAGGGGGATGACCGCCGCCGGGCCACGCCTTCGCGCCACCCGCCGTCACCCCCGCTGTCGTGGCGCCTGAGAGATTCAGCCTTAGCGGCGACGCCGCCTGCGACCTTGCTCCTTCGGCGAGCCCTACCGGACTGCTTTCCAGCGTTTCGCCGCTCGTGCGGTCCTTCTGCCTGAGCGTTTCCGGGGTGGTTACGCCTTCGGCGCCGGGCCAGGACACGCGATCCAACCCGGTCTCTCCCGCGAGAGCGGTGTCTTAGTGGCGAAAGCCTCAGCCCAGGTCAACTGCGCATGCCATGGAAGGCGGTCGGCGCGACGCCTTGAGCCAACCCGCGGCTCATGCGTTCATCAATGGCAAGCAGGACGCTTAATATGAAGCCACTTACACTCTCTGCTCTCGCCTGCATCGGATCCCTCGTGGCGGTCACGGCGGTAAGCGCCCAGCAATCTAACATCCCAGCCCCTGCCGCCAAGAACGACCGGTCGCAATGCTTCTTCATAAGCCAATACCAGCAGTGGCGAGACGTAGACGACAAGACTATCTACATACGTGTGAACCTGCACGACTATTACCGTCTAGACATGGCCTCCTCGTGCCCGGAACTCACCTACCCGGAAGCTCATCTCGTGACGACGAATTTTGGCTCGGAAACCATGTGCACCGCTTTGGATTGGGACCTGCGCGTTGCGAACGGCACAGGTCGAAGCAGCTTTGCGATACGCTGCATCGTCAACAAGATGACAAAGCTGACCCCGGCCGAGGCGGCGGCGGTTCCCGCGAAGTACAAGCCAGACTAGGCGGCGGATTATGAGGATTAGGTGATAGTCCGGTTGGTCGGAGCGACAGGATTCGAACCTGCGACCCCTTGACCCCCAGTCAAGTGCGCTACCAGGCTGCGCCACGCTCCGACGAAGGTTGTCGTTATAGAGACGCGCGCGGGCTGTGCAATCAGGAATCGGCGACTGGCCCCTGGCCAAGCAGGGCGTCCAGCCGGGTCTTGGCGGACCGGAGCTCCTCGAGCACCGCCTCCAGCCGAGCCCGGGTTTCAGGGGTCATGCCGGCAGGCGCTGAGGCGTGCGCTTCGGGGACCTCGGTATCGAGCAGGTCGGCCTGGCGCTGGGCGTCGGCTTCCGCGGCTTCCAGCTCCGCCAGCAGGGCCGGGTCGACCTCTCCGCCCGCCGCGGCCATCAGGCGGCGCACACCCTGTTCCTTGTGCAGGCGCTGCACGCCCTTGATCGTGTAGCCCTCCTCGTGGAGCAGCGACCGGACGCCACGCAGGACATCCAGGTCCTGGCGACGGTAGAAGCGGCGGCCACCGGCGCGCTTCATGGGGCGGATGAAGGAGAACTTGGTCTCCCAGAAGCGCAGCACGTGCTGGGGCACGCCGAGTTCGTCCGCGGCTTCGGAGATGGTGCGGAAGGCGTCCGGCCCCTTCAGCACGGCGAGGCGATCAGCCTGCGCCATTGAGATGGTGGGCGTCCTCGACCCGGGCCTTCATCACCTGAGACGCGCGGAAGGTGATGACGCGGCGGGGATCGATGGAGGCGGGCTCTCCGGTCTTGGGATTGCGGCCCATGCGCGCGCGCTTGTCGCGCACCTGGAAGACGCCGAAACCGGACAGCTTGACCACATCGCCCTGCTGCAGGGCCTGGGCGATCAGGTCCAAGGTGCGCTCCACCAGATCGGCGCAGTCCTGGCGGGTCAGCCCCACCTCCTGGTGCACAGCCTCGGCCAAGTCCGCTCGCGTAAGAGCGCCGCCCTTCATAGCTTCCGCCCCCAAAGGTTGAGCTTGCGCATTCGCGCACGACGGTGAAAGCGCGTCAAGTCAAGGGCTTCCGCCGCAAGCCCGCTGCGGCGCCGCAGGCTAGAGCCGCAGGACGCAGGCGCCCCAGGTCAGGCCGCCGCCCATGGCCTCAAGCAGCAGCAGCTGGCCGGGCTGGATGCGACCGTCGGCGATGGCCTCGGCCATGGCCAGGGGGATGGAGGCGGCGGAGGTGTTGGCGTGGCGGTCAACGGTGCAGATCACCTTCTCCTCGGCCACGCCCAATCTGTGGGCCACGCCCTGGAGGATGCGCATGTTCGCCTGGTGGGGGATGAACCAGTCCACGTCGGGCACGGCCACGCCGGCGATGCGGGCGGCGGCCTCCACACCCTCGGTGATGTTCACCACGGCATGGCGGAACACCTGCTGGCCGGCCATGCGCAGGCGCCCAACCGTGCCGGTCGTCGATGGCCCGCCGTCCACATAGAGCAGGTCCTGCTTGGTTCCGTCGCAGCGGAGCGCGAAACCCAGCAGGCCGCGGTCGGTGGTGGCCCCCTCCCCCTCCACCGGCTCCAGGATCACGGCGCCCGCACCGTCGCCGAACAGCACGCACGTGCCACGGTCGTCGTAGTCCATCAGCTTGGTCATGGACTCCGCGCCTATGACCAGGGCGCACTTTGACAGGCCCCGGGCCACGAAGCCGTCGGCCACCGACAGGGCGTAGACGAAGCCGGAGCAGACCGCCTGCACGTCGAAGGCCACCAGGATGGGGCATCCCAGCTTCCGCTGCACGATGGCGGCGACGGAAGGGAAGGTCAGGTCGGGCGTGGTGGTGGCGACGATGATCAGGTCGAGATCGGCCGCCGTACGGCCGGCCTTCTCCAACGCGCCCCTAGCCGCCTCGAACGCGAGGTCGGATGTCGCCTGGCCCTCGGCCACCTGGCGGCGCTCGGAGATGCCGGTACGCTCGCGGATCCAGGCGTCGGTGGTGTCGACCCGCTCCGACAGCTCGGCGTTGGTGACCACCCGTTCCGGCAGGTAGGCGCCGACGCCGGTGACGGCGCTTCGCAGCACGCTCAAGACGGGACTCCGGCGGGGGCCGGCTGGGCGGCGGCGTGCGGGTGGCGCAGGGTGTTCAAGGCGTTGGACAGCCGCTCCATGTCGGCTGACATGCGGGCGGCGTAGTTGCTCGCGGCGAGATCGGCGGCCATCGATATCGCGTTGGCGTAGCCCTTGGCGTCGGCGCCGCCGTGGCTCTTCACCACCGTACCGTTGAGGCCCAGCAGGGGGCCGCCGTTTACCGAGCTCGGGTCCAACCGCGCCCGCATCTCCCGCAGGGCGTCGGAGGCCACCAGCGCCCCCGCCTTGGCCATCAGAGAGGAGGTGAGCGTCTCGCGGAGCGTCGCGGTGAAGAATCGCGCCATCCCCTCCCCGGTCTTCAGCACCGCGTTGCCGGTGAAGCCGTCGGTGACCACCACGTCCACCGTGCCCACGGCGATGTCGTTGCCCTCCACGAAGCCCTTGTAGTCCAGTTCGAGCGTGGCCTCGCGCAGCAGGCGGTGCGCCTCGCGCACCTCCTCGTGGCCCTTCTGCTCCTCGGAGCCGACGTTGAGCAGGCCGACGGTGGCGCGGCGGCCGGGCTGGCCGTGCACGGCGCAGTGGAAGGCCGCGCCCATGACGGCGAACTCCAGCAGCTGCGCCGCGTCGCTTTCGATGTTGGCGCCCACGTCCAGCACGGCGGTGACGCCGCGAAGGGTGGGCCAGCTGGCCACCGCGGCGGGTCTCTCCAACCCTCCGGCCATACGCAGCAACAGCTTGGAGATGGCCATCAAGGCGCCGGTGTTGCCGCCGGAGACGGCCGCCGCAGCTTCGCCGCGCTTGACCGATTCGACGCAGTTCCAGAGGCTGGACCCCTTACCCCGGCGCAACGCCAGGGCCGGCTTTTCCGCAGCCGTGATCACGTGCTCGGTGTGGCGCACGTCACTGACGGCGCGCAGCGCAGCGCGTCTGGCCAGCTCCGGTCCGATCCGGGCCTCGTCGCCGTGCAGCAGGAAGCGCACCTCGCGCCCGGCGGACCGCTGCAGCGAAAGCTCAGCGCCAGCCACGGCGATGGGCACGCCATGATCCCCGCCCATCGCATCGATCGAGATCACAAGCGGGCTGGACACGGTAGGGCGTGAAATCCTGAGCGGGCCGACGGACCGAAGCGGCCGGGACGATAGCGTGGCTTCCCCGCGATGCAAGCCGGGGCCGCACGTGGTCGGCTATTCCTTCGGCTGCTGGGACTTCAGAGCCTGGAGCACTGCAAAGGGCGAAACCGGCGATTCGGGCGTCTGAGGCTCGAACTCCACGCCAGGCTTGCGGGGAAAGGGATCGACCTCCAGGGCCAGGTGCTCGACGAGATAGGCGCCGACATCGACCTCGTCGCCGTCCAGCTGGTCGGGCGGGTCTTCCGCCTCGGGATCGACGGTGACCTCGCCGGCGGGATCACCCGCCGCCGGGCTGCCCTCCGGCACCGCACGCACGGTGAACTCGCCGGCCAGGGCGGTGTCGAAGGGATCGAGCGACACGCCGCAGGTCTGGGCGATGTCGGCTCTCCATCGTGCGATGATCTCGACCCCATCGAGCCAGGGGACGACCCGGACGCTGGCGACGAAGCGGTTCAGAGCGAGCAGGTCCAGCCCCCTGGCGATGGCGGCCCGTCGGGACGCGTCCGCATCGAGCTCCAGGCTGGGCGCGCTGC
>CALMGB010000077.1:651-3420 GCA_937863535.1 uncultured Caulobacteraceae bacterium | reverse complement strand
GGCCAGAGCGCCTCGGGATCAGACACCGTCCACCTCCGGCCAGGCCAGCCTGGCTTGCAGCACCTGTTCCAGCGGCTCGGCGGCCAAGCTGGCGACTGCGGCTGATGCGTATCGGGCCATCGACGCCGCAGGCGGCGGGTCCGGACGGTCCTGGTAGACGGTGCGGGTGATCAGGGCTTCCAGCGCCCCGGCCGGGTCGGCGTCGGCGAAGGCGCGGTCGTAGCCCTTGATGCGACCGTAGACGGCCTCGCCCAGCCTGCGCATCTTCTTGCCCACTGAAAGATCGCCCACACCCATGTCCCGCAGCCCTTCGTCCAGGTTCCTCAGGAAGGTGTCGAAGACGGCCTGAGAGATCTCCGCCGCCTCGGCCCCATGGCCCTTCAGCCGGTGCAGCACCAGCACGAGGTGCAGGACGTAAAGCTCGAAGCGTCCCTCCACCGTGTCAGCCACGCCGAGCCGCTCGTAGAAGGCGGGCTGGCGCGCCTGGGTGGAGAGCGCCTTGAACAGGGCGCTTCCCGCAACCTTGGCAGGCCGGGGCTTGAACAAACGCTGCAGCATGCCTGCGCCTCATGACGGCCGCGACAATCGGCAGGCCGGTCGCCGCGTTGAACTCGGTCGCCCGGCGCGCTAGGTCAAGGCCCCTTCGCCGCAGGATCCGCGGCGCGTGGAGCGTATCTCCGATGGCCCGCACCCGAGCCGCCCTCCTCTCCCTATCGCTCGCGCTTAGCCTGGGCGCTAGCGCCTGCGCGCCCACCATAGCCACCAACGGCTTCCAGGCAGTTGATCTGAAGCCGAAGGACGTGAAGGTCGGCGACACCCGTTCGAGCGTGCTGCTGCGGCTCGGCTCGCCCTCCACCCAGGGCACCTTCGACCCGAACGTCTGGTATTATATCTCGCAGCAGACAGAGCGTTACGCCTACTATCTCCCACGCGTGCAGAAGCGCGAGGTGGTGGCGATCACCTTCGACAAGGACGAAAAGGTGAGCGGGGTGAAGGACCTGACGCTGAAGGACGGCTACCAGATCGCCTATGATCGCAACGCCACGCCCACTCGCGGCCGTCAGCTGAACTGGATCGAGCAGCTGCTCGGCAACATCGGCCACGGCAACACCGGCGCCCTGCCCCAGGACTACGACCCCGGCCAGCAGCGGCACTGATCGGCCGCAAAGATGCTTCCCGCTGGGGGAGCTCGACGAAGCCGATTGAGGAGGCCGACACGAGGCGGCGGTGCAGCCCCCCTCCGCCAGCTTCGCTGGTTCCCCTCCCCCAGGACGAAAGGATCAAACAAAAGGCCTCTGCAGCATCTGCAGAGGCCTGATTCTGTCGATCCCGGCGAGGAGGACTACTCCTCCTTGACGGTCATCACTTGGCGGCCGCGGTACATGCCGGTCTTCAAGTCGAGGTGGTGCGGGCGACGCAGTTCGCCGGTGTCCTTGTCTTCCACATAGGTATTGGACACCAACGCGTGGTGCGAGCGGCGCATGCCCCTGCGGGAGGGCGAGGTTTTTCGCTTCGGAACAGCCATGGAAGTCGTCTCGTCGGAGGACAGGGCGCGAGGCACCCGTGAAACGGAACCGGCGGCTCGAGAGCCGCCGTTGGAGCGGCGCTTATGGCGGAAAATGCGGAACGGCGCAACCTACAGCCCCTCTCTCGCGCGGGAGACGGATCAAACCAGCCGGCTCTGCTCCAGGGCCGCCGCCACAAAGCTGGCGAACAAGGGGTGTGGCTGGAACGGGCGACTCTTTAGCTCGGGGTGAAACTGCACGCCGACGAACCAGGGGTGGTCGTCGCGCTCCACGATCTCGGGCAAGAGGCCGTCCGGCGACAGGCCGGTGAAGCGCAGGCCCGCCCCCTCGATAGCCTCGCGGTAGCCGATGTTCACCTCGTAGCGGTGGCGGTGGCGTTCGGAGATGTCGTGGGCGCCGTAGATGCCGCCGACCTTGGAGCCTTCCACCAGCGTCGCTTCATAGGCGCCGAGACGCATGGAGCCGCCAAGGTCGTGGCTCTCGCCCCGCTGCTCCAGCTGGTTGCCGCGGAGCCACTCGGTCATGAGGCCGACCACCGGCTCGTCGGTGGGGCCGAACTCGCTGGAACTGGCGCGCGTGATCCCGGCGACGTTCCGGGCCGCCTCGATCACCGCCATCTGCATGCCGAAGCAGATGCCGAAATAAGGCACCCGCCGTTCCCGGGCGAACTGTACGGCGCGGATCTTGCCCTCCGCTCCACGCTCGCCAAAGCCGCCGGGGACAAGGATGGCGTGGACGCCCTCCAGCCGCGCGGCGGCGGCTCCGGGCTCGCCCTCGAACGCTTCGGACTCAACCCAGTCCAGGTTGACCTTGACGTTGTTGGCGAGACCGCCGTGCACCAGGGCCTCGATCAGGCTCTTATAGGCGTCCTTCAGCACCGTGTACTTGCCGACCACCGCGACGGTGACCTCACCGTCGGGGTGGCGTATGTGGTCGGCTATGCCCTGCCATCGCGACAGGTCAGGCGTGGGCGCGTCGTGCAGGGCGAAGGCGGCCAGGATTTCCCTGTCCAGCCCCTCACGGTGATAGTCCAGCGGCACGGCATAGATGCTGGCGCTGTCCATGGCCTGGATGACGGCGGTCTCGCGCACGTTGCAGAAGAGCGCGATCTTGCGCTTCTCGTCAGGCGGGATCGGCTGCTCGCAGCGGCAGAGCAGGATGTCGGGCTGGATGCCGATGGCGCGGAGTTCCCGCACGCTGTGCTGGGTCGGCTTGGTCTTCATCTCCCCGGCCGTCTTCACGA
>CALMGB010000077.1:0-641 GCA_937863535.1 uncultured Caulobacteraceae bacterium | reverse complement strand
CAGGCGCCACGCGGCAACTCCTGGCCCAGCTGGCGGATGGCCTCGAAGAAGGGAAGCCCCTCGATGTCGCCCACCGTGCCGCCGATCTCGACCAGCACGAAATCAGCGTCGCCTGCGTCTGAAAGGACGAAGCTCTTGATCTCGTTGGTGACGTGGGGGATCACTTGGACGGTGGCGCCCAGGTAGTCGCCGCGCCGCTCCTTTTCGATGATCGTCTTGTAGATCTGGCCGGTGGTGATGTTGTCGCCCCGGTTGGCCGAAACGCCGGTGAAACGCTCGTAGTGGCCGAGGTCGAGGTCGGTCTCCGCCCCATCGTCGGTGACGAATACTTCCCCGTGCTGATAGGGACTCATCGTGCCGGGATCGACGTTCAGGTAGGGGTCGAGCTTTCTGAGCCGGACCTTGTAGCCCCGCGCCTGCAGCAGGGCGCCCAGCGCCGCCGAGGCGAGGCCCTTGCCGAGGGAGGAGACCACGCCGCCGGTGATGAAGATGTACCGCGTCATGCCAGATCAGCCTTGGGGAGCACAGCTTTGCGCTGATTCGCCCTCCCTGCGGGATGCACCCCCTATAGACCGCCCGAGGTGTTGCCGGACGCCGCCGGGGATGCAGGCGCATTCAGGCCGCCGCCGGCCGGGAACGGG
>CALMGB010000076.1 GCA_937863535.1 uncultured Caulobacteraceae bacterium | reverse complement strand
CGGGTCAGTCGCAGCCGGTCCCGCCGCGGCCGCGCCTCGTTCTCCTCCAGCAGTTGATCACAGAGAGCCGCGACGCAGACCTGGAGACCGCCGAAGGTCAGCGCCGCGCACGCCGCGGGATCGAGCATCCACGCCGCCACGACGACGCCCGTGCCGTGCTCGCCCTCGATGAGGACAACATCAGCCCCACGCCGCCTCTCGGAGTAGAATCGCCTGACCGGACGGCCATAGAGGGCGTGCCATCGATAGTGGATGGTCACCTCAGGTTCGACACGGGTAGAATAACCCCGCGATGGCCCTGAACCGCAAGAACGCCCTGTTCGCCGGCTCCGACGCTGGAGGCCAGCACTGGCCGGTGCTGGCCTCGCTCGTGGAGACGTGCAAGCTGAACGCTGTCGAGCCACAGGCCTACCTCGCCGACGTGCTCACCCGGCTGGTCAACCATCACCCCAACAGCCGGGTCGATGAACTGCTGCCATGAGCATACGTGGCCTGAGAACAGCGCTTACGATCCATCCGTGTGATGTTGATGACTATTAATCGTCGACATCGGCGAACCCACGTCCTGCCTCAGAGTTTATTTCGATAAAAGATGGCGAAAGCGATTGGTTTGGGAACGCCTATTCGGCTTTAAGTTTGGTGCTCAGCCACCGGCCTCGCCTCCATTGGATTAGAGCGAAGCGCGCCACCCCTTTTGACTTTGCTTCTGCTAACTGCACCGCCCTTGGGGTGTCATGATCGCCTGAGGCGTCCGGCTCCGGCGCTTGGGGACCGACCGCAAGAGCGCAAGCGGCACCCGCGTAACCGGCCTTTGCCGCCAAGCTCGTGCTTGTGACAAAAACAAAGCGGCTTTGGGCGCGGGCGCTGAGTTCAAACGCACGACAGTGCATCCAGCGGCCTTCACCGACGCCGCTGTCCAGCAGCGGTACGAACCCCAATCGGGCTGAAAGAAGTTCACCACATCCGCCGCGAGGCGCTGCGCCTCAAGATCCTGGCAAATCAGGATTACGCAGCGTCCGAGACCGTCAGCGTCGACAACGGTAAGTCTGTCGCCGGCCGCTGTATCCTCAAACGCAAGTTCACCGGTCGGTGGTGGAGGCACGCTGAACGAGCGCGCTCGATCGCCATCGATACCTGCGGGCCAAAGCTTTCTCTGGCGCCAGATTTCGACACCAGAGCCGTTCAACGCTCGTGCCTCATTCCAAGCTTGGCCATCGATCGTGGCGTTGGTCACTCCGGAACCGGCCAGAATGAGGCGAGCGGTGACGGGTGCCAATGTCAACGCTTGAGCCAAGGTGTCGGCATGGCCTTCGCTGACTAGGAACTCTGGGGCCAGAGCCACGTCAACGCTTCCTGCCTCAGTCAGGGCACCAAGGATGCAACTCGGCGTGTCGAGGCCGGGCCGCGGCCGAAAATCGACCCAGGTTTGTTCGGCGTGATTTCGCGATGTGGCGACGATGTCGTCGGCTTCCTCGGCGACCGGAATGAACGCAATCGTCTCGGCGCCGTTGTTTAATCCCGGGGGAATGCCCCTCGCGACGGCTGGTGGGACGACCTTGAATTCGAGATGAACTCGTCGGCCATCCTGGTCCAGGAATGCGGGGACGACGCTCAACGCAGCAAATCGATCGGCCAGGCTATCAGCGCTACTTGCGGTTGGGTGGCGCGCTCCCCGCAAAAGTGGTCCTCGGGGCAGGAGCAAAGAGTCTAAGTCGACGGCGTATGTGCCGCGCAAAGACCGGTCATCGCGGCAGTTGCGAAGCCACTGTGGCAAAGTCGATCGAGCGCCTGTGGCCGGCGCCGCTCGGACACTCCGCGGATGGATTAGATAAAACGCCTCATCAATCGCACGCATGATCGCGAGCGTGTGGCCTCGAAAGTCTGCATCGGTGCTGCGATCGTGTCCCCGGACGTGGTGTAGCTTGGCGGTGTAGTCGCCACGCTCTCCGGCAGGGCCGGGCTGGTCAGACGGCCACGGCGGGCAGGCTGACGAGCGGATCATCGCTCAAAGGCGCGACGCTTTCCACCGTCATATAGCGGGAGCGCTGGACCGCCCACTCGTCGTTCTGTTCGAGCAGGATCGCGCCGACCAACCTGAAGACCGATGCTTCGTTGGGGAAGATGCCGACGACCTCGGTGCGCCGCTTGATCTCGCCGTTCAGCCGCTCGATGGGATTGTTGGAGTGGATCTTGGTTCGATGATCCTTGGGGAAGGACATGTAGGCGAGCACGTCGGCTTCGGCCTCGTCCATGAAGGTGGAGAGCTTGGGCACGCGGGGGCGGAGTTGGTCGGCGACCTGGCGCCACTGAGCCTTGGCTGCGACCTCGTCGTCCTGGGCGAAGGCGGTTCCCACGAAGGCGGAGACCACCCTGCGCTGGGTCTTGCCGGCGTGGGCCAGGACGTTCCTCATGAAGTGCACCCGGCAGCGCTGCCAAGTGGCGCTCAGCACCCGGGACACGGCGGCTTTGATGCCCTCGTGGGCGTCGGAGATCACAAGCTTCACCCCACGCAGGCCGCGCCGTGCAAGCTTTCGAACGAACTCGGTCCAGAAGTGGGCGGCCTCCGACACGCCAATATCCATGCCCAGCACCTCGCGCCGGCCATCGTTGTTCACGCCGACCGCGATTATCACCGCCACAGAGACGATGCGCCCGTTCTGGCGGACCTTCAGATACGTGGCGTCGACCCAGATGTAGGGCCACTCGCCTTCAAGCGGGCGGTTCAGGAAGGTCTGAACGCGGCCGTCGATCTCCTCGCAGAGCCGGCTGACCTGGGACTTGGAGACGCCGCTCCCGCCCATGGCCTTGACCAGATCATCCACCGAGCGCGTGGAGACGCCTTGAATGTAGGCCTCCTGGATCACCGCCGTCAGCGCCTTTTCCGCCAGCCGCCGCGGCTCCAGGAAGCCCGGAAAGTAGCTGCCTTTGCGCAGCCTTGGAATGCGCAGCTCCACCGTGCCGGCGCGGGTTTCCCAGTCCCTGTCGCGGTAGCCGTTGCGCTGCACCAGCCGCTCGGGGCTCTTCTCCCCATGCGCTGCGCCGGTCAGCCCGCCCACCTCCAGCTCCATCAGCCGCTGGGCGGCGAAGCCGATCATCTCACGCAGGAAATCAGCGTCCGGCGCCTTCTCCAGCAGCGCGCGCAGGTCCATGCTCTCGTCGGTCATCTTCGGTCCTTCGGTTCAGGTTGAGACCAGCAACCCGACCCTACCGAAGACCGCGGATGACCACCCCGCAGAACCGCTCGTTCGCTACGGCGCCATGAGGAAGGCGCGCTTCACGAGCGGCTCCGCTACCGTCCAGCTACACCACTCCATGGGGCACGACCCGGTGCTGCAGCCATATCCAATCATGTTGCTCAGAGCGGTGTAGGCTTCGACTGCGCCGTTGTTGCGCAGCAGCGCCCGTCGCGCGGCCGTGTCGAAACGCATCCCTGGGCGCTTGGCGCCGGCACGTTGTGGGCCAGACCAATCAATCGCATCTCGCCACAGAGCGATGAATAGCGATGCTGGCGACCGCTCCCCTGGCACCATGACGCTCATGATTTCGGCGGCGGGCGGTGTCGGCTCCTCGCGACGTCGCTTGCGGCCTCAAGTAGCGCCGTAAGCAACGGCAATGGCGACCCTCCGTCGGATAACGCCTGGTACAAGCCCCTCAGTGGATCGATGACTTGATCTCGTCCTCGATCTCCCACCTTCTGGCGTCGGCGGTCCAGCGTGCGTGAAACCTGCAGGGCGGTCTCACCGAGCAAGATCCTCGCATTTTGAGCCGCTGCGCTACCGTTCAGATTGATTATGTGCACCAAATCGGTCGTGATTTGGAAAAAGGCGTTGGCGGAACGAGGCACTCGTCCCCAATAGTTTGCGTTTTGCAGCACGACGCGGCGGTCCTGCCCGTCCAGTGCAAATTGGCAGAACGCAACAGCCAGTTCGGGCTTTCCCGCGCGAATGACGACGCGTGCAAGATCGTTAAATTGCGTGACCAAACTGCCCGCAGATTGTTGGGATCCGAACCTTGCAGCAGCGACGGCGTGCTCTGCAGCTTCATTTGAACTCAAAACCTCGTCGGGCGCTCGCGCGAGTCGATTGATGTCCCGGTTTGAAGATTGGATCGCCGAAGTGACGCCGAAATCGCATCAGTCCGTTTTTGTAGGCCTGAACGCGCCTTTCGATTGGGCTTTCGTAAACCACTATTTCCTCGATCTCCGAGGGCGAAACCCGTTCGGGTTTTCGGCGCTCGACATCAAGGCGCTCTACATGGGCAAGACCGGTTGTGACTGGTTAGATGCACGTTCCAGCACCATGCGCCGTGTCCTTAATGCAAAGCTCGAAGGCGACCATAATGCGCTCCACGATGCGCTCGCCCAGGCGGAGCTACTCCGGCTGATCCTTGCCCAGAGGAAGCGATGATGTTTGGACCCAGACGGCATGGTGGTCTTGCTATGGACAGAGGGGGCAACGCAACGGCCTATTCGCCGCTGTGATCTTCAGGCGGCGCGAATGACCATGGTTGAACAACTGCATGCCGCCATCGACTTGGCGTGGAAATCCGACGAGGGCGATGAGACCGTGCAACGCGCCGGTCCGATCTTGCTCTGAGCTTCCGGAAGACGATCCCGATCGTTTTCCCCCCGCCGCTGCGATGAGGGCTTAGGGGGGTTTCCACCACCCTCCCCTGCCCTTCAAGGTCCGCTTCCCGGCCAGCTACTAAGAAGGCCCACGCTCAGGCGCAGAGCGCCCACACGGGTATACCCTTACGAGCGGTGGCGTCTCTGAACGTGCTTTGAGCAGGCGTGAGACGCCTCCGAATGACCCTTGTGGGACGCGGACATCCGCTGCTCGCGGCGGCCAGAGCTGGCCGGAAGCCGAACGGCGGCTTCCATGTGTAAAGTTGCATCGAAGAGGGACCCCGGATTTGCATCGAAGAGGGACCCCTT
>CALMGB010000075.1 GCA_937863535.1 uncultured Caulobacteraceae bacterium | reverse complement strand
CGGCGCGTATGCGAGCCTGAGGGGGCGTCGCTACGCCGCCGATCGGGGGCGTGGCGGCCGGGATAGGCGTGGAGGGGAGGGCGGCCAGACCTTCGATCCGCGCGATTTCCTCAACCAGGTCGGCCGGGCCATCCACGTCGCGGCGCCAGGTCGGCGCCTGGACGCGGAACATCGTCCCGCGCTCGACCTGAAATCCTAGCCGCTGCAGGATTTCAGCGACCCGGTCAGGCTCGACCGTGAGGCCGGTCAGCGCTTCTACCCGCGCCGGGTCGAAGTCCATGGGTTGCGGCAGGGGCGGCAGGTCGCCCTCCAGCACCGGGGTGGAGGGCTCGCCGCCGCAAAGCTCTACGATCATGCGCGTAGCCAGTTCCAGCCCCGGGATGACGAACCCGGGGTCCACGCCCCGCGCAAAGCGATATTGAGCATCTGAAAAGATGGAGAGCTCGCGCCCGGTCTGGGCGGTGCGGATCGGATCGAACCAGGCGGCCTCAAGGAAGGCGTCCGTGGTGCTGTCAGACACGCCCGTCGACGCGCCGCCCATGACCCCGCCGAGGTCGACCACGCCGCTGGCGTCGGCGATCACCGTCATCTCGGGCGTGAGCGGATAGGTGCGCCCGTCCAGGGCGGCGATCTGCTCTCCGGGATGTGCGAGGCGCACGGTCAGCGTGTCGCCCGCAATCTTGCCGGCGTCATAGACGTGCAGGGGCCGGTCGCGATCGTAGGACAGGAAATTGGTCACATCGACCAGGGCGCTGATCGGGCGAAGCCCGACGGCCCGAAGGCGCGCCTGCAGCCACTCCGGTGAAGGGCCGTTCTTCACGCCCCGGATCAGCCGTCCCGCGAACAGAGGGCATGCCTCCCGGTCCCGCAGCTCCACCTTGACGGGGCACGAAAACCCGCCCGCCACCGGCTCGATCGGCCGGACCTTCAGGGCGCCGAGCCCCACGGCCGCCAGATCGCGGGCGATGCCGTCCACGCCTAGCCAGTCCGGGCGGTTTGGAGTTACCTCGAAGTCGATGACCGGGTCGATGCCGAAGACCTCGGCGGCGGGCGTGCCCACCTTCAGCGCAGCGTCGAGGTCCAGGATGCCATCGCTCTCCTCGGCGACCTCCAGCTCCCTGGCGGAGCAGAGCATGCCGTTGGACACCACGCCGCGCACCGGTCGCGCCTCAAGCGTGACCCCGCTTCCCGGCACATAGGCGCCGAGCGGCGCGTAGATGGTGGTCAGGCCGGCGCGGGCGTTGGGGGCGCCGCAGACGATCTCCTTGCGGCCGTCCACGGTATCGACCTGGCAGACGCGCAGCCGGTCCGCGTTGGGGTGCTGGACCGCCTCCACCACCTTGGCCACCGAGAATGGCTCCAGCTTGGCCGAAGGGTCTAGCACATGTTCGACCTCCAACCCCGCGGCAGTCATGGCGTCCACGATGGCTGACAGGGACGCGTCGGTGTCGAGGTGGTCCTTCAGCCAGGACAGGGTGAACTTCATCGGTGGAGAGGTCTCGGGATGGCCTCCCGCCTCAGGCGGGACGCGCGCCTTCTAGCCTCATCCCCACGGTCCGGCGACCCCCGTACTCGGCGTCTCGCCGACGATTTGACCCGCAACTAGCTCGGGGCTGGTTCCGCGCAGATGCTTGTAGAGGTAGGCGTACAGCCCACAGAAGAGCGGGATCTCCACGAAGGCGTTCACCGCCGCCGACAGGATGGCGAATCCGGCCTGGAGCGGCGGGAAGTGCTGAGACGCTTGGAGAAAGCCCGCCAGCACGATGGCCGGCAACAAAAGCAGGACGAAGGCCGCGAAGATGCGCCACCAGCTGCCCTCGGTCAGCTTCCAGGTGCTGAACACCTGGATGCGCTGTGCGGCGATTGTGGCGGCCGGATAAAGGCAGATCCGCACCGCCATCCACAACAAGCCTAGAGCGAACACCAGGATCAGCAGGGACAGCATGGCCTGCACGTCCGGCGGCAGGGTCGTCGTGGCGGTCGGCAACGCCGTCTGCCCATGCACCGCCACGACCAGGGCGATGGTGAAGATGAAGGCGAGCAGCAGCAGGAACAACACGGCGATGAAGGCGAACAGCATCAGAAGCCCGATGGCGCCCAGCAGCCGCAGCTCCGGCCGGCCGAACTGGAAGCCCTGCGGGCCCAGCGCGAAATCTGGATCGCCTGGATGCTCGTCGGCGAAGGCCACGCGCAACAGCGCCGCGTTCGCCATAAGACTGCCCAGCAGGGTCGCCACGAGGGCCAGCATCCCAGCCGCCCAGCCGCCCGCAATGTCGCTGGCGATGTTGAGCAGCATAACCAAGCCGAGCACGCCCGCCACGCGCGGCGCGCTAGCGCGCGCGAAGACGATCGCGGCGCGCACGCTCTCAAGAACCGGCGCCTTCGCCGCCATGTGCACCCCCACAGGCCCGTTCGATCCATCGCTTCCGCGAAGGGCTGAGTCGCGAGCCGCCAAGGTCTCCTGGCTGTTCAGGCAGGCACACCGCAAGTGATTTTCGCCGTCTCGCCAAGGCGGTATCGTGCAGCCCTGGCGAACGTTCCACATACCGCGCTCGTGCACGTGGTCGGCGCCGGCCTGGAAAGCTCGAGCGGGCCAGGAAGAAGGCGATGAGCGAGCAGCTCCTGCTGGCCCTGGAAGGCTGGTAAGGCTTGGTCCGGCCTAGGCGCTTAGACGCGTGAGCGCATCCAAGTTGTGGCCTAGCGCGTTGATGACTTACTAGGGGTGTATCCATGAGCGTTTCCGCGGCGACATCGAGACTGATCGGACTTGGCGTGCTCGCCTTCGCGGCTTCCGCCACGCTCGCCCAGTCGGTGCCTGCTCCCGCCCTCGATTCACCGCCCGTGCCTTTAGCGGGTCCGCCGCCGAACCAGCCGCCGAGACAGCTGCCGGTGGAGATGGATGCATCCTCGGATCCAGCCATGTCCAACGCGAGCAGGCCGGCGGTGAAGCCGGGGCTCAGCAAGGTACAGAAGGCATGCGCGCGTCAGCACGCGGGCTATAATCCCGACACGCAGAGCTATGTGGACGCCGCTGGACGGCAGAAGTCGTGTGGCTGATGACAATCCGCGCATTCGGTTCCGGCGGATGTGGCTAAGTATGGCGGCGCGTTCGGCAAGGGTTGCCGCGCCGCTCATCCTGGCGATGATCGGCTTGGTCGGAATCTGTCTGATCATGCTCGGCCGCACCCACGCCGCTTCCACGCCTTCAGGGCCAGCATGGGCTGCGGGGCTCGGCATGAGGGACCTGGAGGTCGAAACGAGCGGTCGGCTGGACGACGCGGTGACACGCGGCCACTTCGATCCAGCCCGGGCCGCCGCGCTGAAGGCGCAGGTGGAGGCGCTCCGTACGGAGGAGCAGGGTTATCGCGCCGCCGTCAACTTCACCCCCGCGGAGTTCGACAGGATCAATGCGGCGCTGCTCCGAATTGCGTCCCAGGTGCCGGACGCTCCCCCGCTGCATCCTTTGGAGGCGGCCCCCGCCAACCTGGCCTGGATCGAGCCGCGTGCTCCAGCGCCCCTCGACCTGACGGGCTATCGCCTAAGCTTCGACGACGAGTTCGACCGGCCTGACATCGCCCCCGATGGCGGCAAGGCGCGCTGGTATGCGCCGGTGCACAGCGACTTCGGGGAGGCGCACTTCCAGCCACCCGGGCCGACCGCCCCTTTCCAGATCATGCGCTCCGGCCCGCTCGGCGTCGGCGGCGCGAGCCTGGCCATCAGCGCCACGCATGCACCGGACGGCTGGCGCTCAGGGTTGATCCAGACGCTCGACTCCCACGGCCAAGGCTTCTCCCAAGCCTACGGCTACTTCGAGATGCGGGCCAGGATGCCCCGCGGCCAGGCGACCTGGCCGGGCTTCTGGCTGCTGACCCGCAACGGACTGGTCGACCCCACCGTCACCCGCGGAGAGATCGACGTGGTCGAGCAGTACGGAAGTTCGCCCGAAAAGATTCACACGAGCGTTCATCTTTGGCCATCCAACGCCCGCAATGCCGGCGGCCTGCCCAAGCACTGGTACAAGTCTGAGAAGGTCACGGTTGGCGACATGTCATCCGCCTACCACCGCTACGGCGCCATGCTGACGCCGGATTGGGTGATCATCTACTATGACGGCATGGAGATTTCGCGCTTTCCGATGCTGCCGCAGTACCGCACGCCCGTCTACATGCTGGTTGACCTGACTATGCACGAGAAGAACCTGACCCAGGCGACCAATCCATCGACGATGCTGGTGGACTATGTGCGAGCCTATGCGAAGGAATAAGCTTCGGCCTGCGAAATGGTGGACGCGGTAGGGATTGAACCTACGACCCCCGCCGTGTGAAGGCGATGCTCTCCCGCTGAGCTACGCGTCCGCCGTGGCCGATGAAGCCGGAGCGTCAGGAGGGCGGGGCTATAGCGGAGAGCCCGGCGCCCGGCAAGGCCCGCGAACGCGTCGCCCGCAGCTCTGTCAGGATTCTCTCGGCGACGACGGGGAGCTCCTCAAAGCGGTCGATCAGCGCATCGCCTCCAAGCTCCCCGGCAGGAATGTCGGTATAGCCGAAGCTGACCACCACCACCGGCGCGCCCGCCGCATGCGCCGAGAGGACATCGTTGGCGCTGTCGCCGACCATCAGGGCGTAGGCCGGATCGCCGCCCGCCTCGGCGATCGAGGCGAGGAAGTGGCTCGGGTCGGGCTTGGCCGCGGGCGCGCGGTCCGCACCCGTCACGGCGACAAAACGGTCGGTGAGCCGGAGCGCATCCAGCAAGGCCAGGGAAAGGTCGGTCCGCTTGTTGGTGCAGACACAGAGCGTCGCGCCCGCATCGGACAAGGTCTGAAGCGCCGCCTCCAGGCCGGGAAAGGGGTGGCTCTCGCTGGCGATGCGAGCGCGATAGGCCTCGATGAAGCATGTCACCAACCCCCCGATCTCCTCATCGCGAAGCGGTTCGCCGGCCAGGGCGAAGCCGCGAGCGATGAGGGCCCGCGCGCCCTTGCCCACCAGGTAGCCCGCCGCGTCATGGGGCACGTGCGGCAGGCCGCGCTCCCCCAGCACCACGTTCAGGGCGCCGACCAAGTCGGGCGCGGTGTCCACGAGCGTCCCGTCGAGGTCGAAGGCGATGGTCGCTCCGGCCAGCCGCCCCGGGGCCGGAGGAGCGGCTCTTGGGAGGGCGGTCGCTGCGGAAGAGGGCGGCATGTCCGTGCGGCTCGCTGAAGGCTCGAAAGGAGCCGGGCTTTGGGCTAGATCGCCAGCCGACACAAGCCGCGGCGGCCGCTCCTCGGCTGCTCACACCCTCCCTTGCAAGGACCGCCTCTTGGCAGACCCCGCCGTCGCCGCAGACCCTGCCCGCGCCGTGGTGATCCTGGCGGCGGGGCAGGGCACGCGCATGCGCTCTCCGACGCCCAAGGTGCTGCACCGCCTGGCGGGCCGCGCGATGCTGGACCTCGCCATCGACGCCGCCCAGACGCTGGGGGCCGAACGGATCGTGGTGGTGGCCGGAGCCCATTCGCCCGAAGTCGCCGCTCATGCCGCCAGCCGGCTCGGAGAGCACGCGGTCGCCATCCAGGACCCTCCGCTCGGCACCGGCCATGCAGTGCGGGCGGCCCAGCCGGCGCTGGCCGGCTTTACGGGCGACGTGGTGGTCACCTACGCCGACACGCCGCTGCTCGACGCCGCCGCCGTGGAGCCGCTGTTCGCGGCGCGCCGGGCAGGCGCCGCGCTCGCCGTGCTCGGCTTCGAGGCCGTCGATCCGGGAGCCTACGGGCGCCTGGTGCTGGAAGCGGACGGCGGCCTGAACCGCATCGTGGAAGCCAAGGAGGCCAGCGCCGAGGAGCTGGCGATCCGGTTGTGCAATTCCGGGGTCATAGCCGCGCCCGCCAAGCTGCTGTTCGAGCTGCTGGCCGAGGTCACCAACACCAACGCCAAGGGCGAGTACTACCTGACCGACGTCGTGGCCTTGGCGCGAGGGTGGGGTCTGCAGGTCGCGGCGGTGCTGACGGACGAGGTCAGGACGCTCGGCGTGAACTCCCAGGCGGAGCTGGCCGCGGCCGAGGCGCAGTGGCAGGATGGACGCCGGCGGGAGGCGCTGGCGGCCGGTGTCGCCATGCCGGCGCCGGACACCGTGATCTTCGCCCACGACACGGTGGTGGAAGGCGGCGCTCTGGTCGAGCCGCATGTAATGTTCGCAGCAGGCGTGACGGTGCGCAGCGGTGCGGTGATCCGCGCCTTCAGCCATCTCGAAGGCGCGGAGGTGCAAGCGGAGGCCATCGTCGGCCCCTATGCCCGCCTGAGGCCTGGCGCCCACATCGGGCGAGGCGCTCACGTTGGCAACTTCGTCGAGGTGAAGAACGTGACGCTCGGGCCCGGCGCCAAGGCGAACCACCTGGCCTACCTCGGTGACGGCGAAGTCGGCGCGCGGGCCAACATAGGGGCGGGCGTGATCTTCTGTAACTACGACGGGTTCGACAAGCATCGTACGACGGTGGGGGAGGGCGCTTTCGTGGGGTCCGACACGGCCCTCGTGGCGCCTGTCCGGATCGGGGCCCGTGCGATGACGGGGTCTGGCTCCGTGATCACCCGCGACGTGGCCGACGACGCCCTGGCCCTCGAACGGAGCCCCCAGGTGGAGAAGCCCGGCTGGGCGGCCCGCTTCCGCGCCCGCAAGCTGGTCGGCAGGGCGAAGCTCAAATGACGCCCGACGAGCAGAAGCGCGCCGTCGGCGAGGCCGCTGCAGCCCTGGTGGAAGACGGGATGATCGTCGGCCTCGGCACAGGCTCCACGGCCGCCCACATGGTCCGGGCGTTGGGCGTGCGGGCTAAGGCCGAAGGGCTGCGGCTCCGCTGCGTCGCTACGTCCGAGGCCACCGCGGCGCTGGGCCTCACCGCCGGTCTGCACATCGTCGATTTGGAGGCCGCAGGCGAGATCGACCTCACCCTTGACGGGGCGGACGAGATCGGCCCGGGCCTGGCCCTGATCAAGGGCGGGGGAGCGGCGCTGCTCCGCGAGAAGCTGGTGTGGGAGGCATCGCGCCGGTGCGTGGCGATCGCCGACGCCAGCAAGCTCGTCGAGCACCTTGGCCGATTTCCCCTGCCCGTCGAAGTGGTGGCGTTCGGCCATTCCACGACGGCGGTACGCTTGGCTGCGGCGGTGCGCGTTTCGGGGATCATGGCGGAACCCCAGCTGCGCACTGTGCTGGGCGAGCCGGCGCATACCGACGGCGGCAACGTCATCTACGATCTCGCCTGCGGCGTCATTCCCAATCCAGCCAGGCTGGCGGCTGCGCTGAAGCAGGTTACCGGCGTGGTGGAGCACGGCCTGTTCCTGCAACTCGCCGACAGCGCCCTGGTTGCGGAGGCGGCCGGGGTGCGACGCATCCAAGCCTAGGCGCTTGCCCATTCTCTCCTGAACCGCCCGCCTCTATATGCGGAGCCTAGCGTCCCCGGCGCGGGACGGACGCGAGGACGCCATGGCCTACGACTACGACCTCTTCGTCATCGGCGCGGGCTCGGGCGGCGTGCGGGCGGCGCGGCTTGCGGCCATGACCGGCGCGCGCGTGGCCGTGGCGGAGGAGTCGCGCGTAGGGGGCACCTGCGTCATCCGCGGCTGCGTGCCCAAGAAGCTGATGGTCTATGCCTCCAACTTCGCCCGGGAGTTCGAGCTGGCCAAGGGCTACGGCTGGAGCGGCTGCGACAGCTTGAATTTCAGCTGGCCGACCTTCCTGGACCACAAGGACCGCGAGATCGCCCGCCTGTCGGGCGCCTATACCGCCAACCTGAAGAAGGCCGGCGCCGACCTGTTCGACACCAAGGCCCGCTTCGTCGATCCCCACACGCTGGAGCTGGTGGGCAAGGATAGGACGGTGACTGCGGAGCGCATCCTGATCGCCACCGGCGGTCGCCCGCGCCTGCCGGACGACGTTCCGGGCGCGGAGCTGGCCATCACCTCCGACGAGGCCTTTCACCTGCCCGAGCTGCCGAAATCGATCCTGATCGTGGGCGGCGGCTACATCGCCGTGGAGTTCGGCTGCATCTTCCACGGACTGGGCGTGGACGTGACCCTGGCCTATCGCGGCTCCAACCTGCTGCGGGGCTTCGATGAGGATGTGCGCGCGCATGTGGCGGGCGAACTGGCCAAGCGCGGCCTGAAGGTGGCGCTGGCCTGCCAGCACGAGCGGATCGAGAAGATCGAAGGCGGCTTTCGCAGCCACCTGACGGACTCGATGCTTGTGGACACCGAGCAGGTCATGTTCGCCGTGGGCCGCGAGCCGCACGTCAAGGGCCTGGGCCTGGAGGCGGCTGGCGTGAAGCTGAACGACAAGGGCGCGATCGCGGTCGACGACTTCTCCCAGACCAGCGCGCCCCACATCTTCGCCGTGGGCGACGTCACCGACCGGATGAATCTGACCCCCGTCGCCATCCGCGAAGCCGCCGCCTTCGCCCAGACCGTCTATTATGACCGGCCGACCAAGTTCGACCACGCAGACGTTCCCACCGCGGTCTTCTCACAACCGCCGGCGGGGGTGGTGGGCCTGACGGAGTCCGAGGCGCGCCACAAGCTGGGCCGCGTCGATGTCTATCGGACCACCTTCCGCGCCATGAAGACGGCCTTCGCCGGCGACGACGAACAGACCTTGATGAAGCTCGTGGTCTGCCCCCACGACGGGAAGGTCGTGGGGTGCCACATAGTGGGTCCCGACGCGCCGGAGATGATCCAGCTGGCTGCGATTGCGGTGAAGGCGGGGCTCACCAAGGCCCAGTGGGACGCCACCTGCGCCCTCCACCCGTCCGCCGCCGAAGAGCTGGTGACCCTGCACGAGAAGTATACGCCGGCGGAGCTGATCGCGGCGGAGTAGAGCCGTCGCCAAATTTTGCGCCAAGCCACACGTCAGCCTATACGCCCGGATTCGTTCGACCTTCCCACCCCACGTCAGGCCCTCATATGCAGCGCTGGACCCCTTCCAGCTGGCGTTCCAGACCCGCCAAGCACATTCCAGCAGACTACCCCGACACCGCCGCCCTGGCCTCAGCGGAGGACCGCCTGCGCTCCATGCCGCCTCTGGTGTTCGCAGGCGAGGCGAGGCGGCTGAAGGGGCTGCTCGGCTTCGTCGCCAAGGGCGAGGCCTTCCTGCTGCAGGGCGGCGACTGCGCGGAGAGCTTCCGCGAATTCCACGCTGACAATATCCGCGACACCTTTCGCCTCATCCTGCAGATGGCGGTGGTGCTGACCTTCGCTGGCGGGAAGCCGGTGGTGAAGGTTGGCCGGCTCGCCGGCCAGTTCGCAAAGCCGCGCTCGGAACCCATCGAGACGATCGACGGCGTCACCCTGCCGTCCTATCGTGGCGACAACATCAACGGGCAGGACTTCGATCCTGTGTCCCGTGCGCCGGACCCCGAGCGCCTGCTGAAGGCCTATGGCCAGTCGGCGTCCACGCTGAACCTGCTGCGCGCCTATGCCGGTGGGGGCTATGCCGACCTCTACAACATCCACAACTGGACCCAGGGCTATGTGGACGACAGTCCGCTGGGCGCCCGCTATCGCGAGCTGACCGACAAGATCAGCGAGGCGCTGACCTTCATGGCGGCGGTGGGCGTGACGCCCGAGACCCATCCGGACCTGAAGCGGGTGGAGGTCTTCACCAGCCACGAGGCCCTGCTGCTGGGCTTCGAGGAGGCCATGACCCGCGTCGACAGCCAGGGCGGGGAGTGGTTCGACACCTCAGCCCACATGCTCTGGATCGGCGAGCGGACACGCGACCTCGACGGCGCTCACGTGGAGTTCATGAAGGGGATCAGGAACCCCATCGGCTGCAAATGCGGACCGACGATGGAGCCGGACGATCTGCTGCGCCTGATCGACATCCTTAACCCTAACAACGAGCCCGGTCGGCTGACGGTGATCGGCCGCTTCGGATCGGACAAGGTCGAGGCGCGGCTGCCGGCGCTGATGCGCGCCACGGCGCAGGCGGGCCGCCACGTGGTCTGGTCCATTGATCCCATGCACGGAAATACGCTGAAGGCGGTCAACGGCTACAAGACCCGGCCGTTCGACCGCATCCTCAAGGAGGTGCGCAGCTTCGTCGAGGTGGCCCGGGCGGAGGGCGTTCATCCGGGCGGCCTGCACCTGGAGATGACCGGCCAGAACGTCACCGAGTGCACCGGGGGTGCGCGGGCCCTGGCCGAGGACGAACTCTCCCACAGGTATCATACGCACTGCGATCCTCGCCTGAACGCCGACCAAGCACTGGAGCTGGCGTTCCTGGTAGCCGAGAACCTGAAGTCGAGGCGCACGGCTCCGGTCTGGGCCGCCGCAGGTTAGACCGGGAAGCAGGGATAAGGGGCCGACATAGTTCGGCGAAAAGCCTGGGTCGAATGCGCAGAAGATATATTATCGGAAATTGTAGTCCGACAGAGTGTGTGCGACGCACGCCTCGGCTTGAGTAGACGGTCGGGCCCGGCCACATTGCGGGTTGCGAACCGCTAGCGGAGCGTTGACTGGAGATTCAGGTGGCCAAGCGCGCACTGGTGTTCGGAGTTTCAGGCCAGGACGGCGCCTACCTGGCGAAGAGCCTGCTGGATGCCGGATACGAGGTCCATGGGACCTCGCGGGACCGCGAGTTGACGAACCGCACCCATCTGGCTCGGACCGGCGCCGATGGACGTGTCAGGATGCACACGGTCGTGCTCACAGACTTTCGCAGTGTGCTGCATTGCATCACAGCCGCCCAACCTGACGAAATCTACAACCTGGCTGGCCAGTCGTCGGTAGGTCTGTCGTTCGACACGCCGATCGAGACGCTCGACGGCATCGTCGTCGGCACGCTGAACATCTTGGAATGCCTGCGGTTCCTGAAGGCCCGAGCCCGTTTCTTCAACGCCGCGTCGAGCGAGAGCTTCGGCGACATCGAGGGTCGCCCGGCGACCGAGGTCACGGCCTTCCACCCGCGAAGCCCCTACGGCGTGGCGAAGGCGGCCGCCTACTGGATCGTGCGCAACTACCGCGAGGCTTACGACCTGTTCGCCTGCTCCGGCATCCTGTTCAACCACGAGTCGCCGCTCCGGCCGGCCCGCTTCGTCACCCGCAAGATCGTGCGGACGGCGATGGACATCTCTCTAGGCCGCGCACAGGAGCTCACCCTCGGCAATCTCGACATCTCGCGCGACTGGGGCTGGGCGCCGGAATATGTGGAAGCCATGCGCCTGATGCTGCAGGCCGACGAAGCGCGTGATTTCGTCATCGCGACCGGCCATGCCGCCACGCTGGCTGAATTCGTTGCGCGCGCCTTCATGCGGCTGGGTCTGGACCCTCAAAACCACGTCCGCAGCGACCCTGCGCTCCACCGACCGCTTGACCTGTCCTACAGCGTCGGCAATCCCGGCAGGATCGCCGAAGTCCTGGGCTGGCGCGCGGTGACGACGATGCCGCAGGTGGTGGATCGGCTCATCGACGCGGAACTCGACCATCCCAGCGCGCGCGTCGGAGCTTAGGGCGTGAGTCTACAGCCGCGTGAGCGTTGCGCCTGGGTTGGATCGGACCCGCTTTATTGCGCCTATCACGACGCCGAATGGGGCGTGCCCGAACGCAATAGCCGAGCTCTGTGGGAGAAGCTGGTTCTGGACGGCTTTCAGGCCGGCTTGGCCTGGATCACCATCCTACGAAAGCGTGAGGCGTTCCGCGCCGCCTTTGGAGGCTTCGATCCCGAGGCGATCGCCCGGTTTGGGGCGGCGGAGGTGGAACGGCTGATGGCCGACACCGGCATCATCCGCTCGCACGCCAAGATCGAGGCGGCTATTGGCAGCGCCAGGACCTTCGTCGCCATGAAGGAGGCCGGCGTCGACTTCGCCGAATTCGTGTGGACCTTCACGGGTGGCGAGACGATTCAGAATGCTTGGAGCGCGCAAGGCGAGGTTCCGGCGCAAACACCCCTGTCGCAGGACCTGTCCAAGGCCTTGAAGGCGCGGGGTTTCACGTTCGTCGGCCCCGTGATCGTCTACGCCTGGATGCAGGCCACGGGTCTGGTGAACGACCATGTCCAGACTTGCTTCAGGCACACCGAGTTGCAGGCGCTCGCGGGCTGACAGCTTCGCGCCGCCCTGCCCTCATCCCGCTCAGGAAGAGCCCTCAGGCCGCCTTGCGCACGGCGGCGACGATCTTCTCGGCGGCGTCCGAAAGATCGTTGGCGGCGATCACGTCCAGGCCGGACTGGTTCAGGATATCCTTACCTTGCTGCACGTTGGTGCCCTCCAGGCGCACCACAAGCGGCACCTTCAGCCCGACCTCCTTCACCGCCGCGATCACGCCCTCGGCGATGATGTCGCAACGCATGATGCCGCCGAAGATGTTGACCAGGATGCCCTTCACGTTGGGATCGGCAGTGATGATCTTGAAGGCCGCGGTCACCTTCTCCTTGTTGGCGCCGCCGCCCACGTCCAGGAAGTTGGCGGGCTCGGCACCGTAGAGCTTGATGATATCCATGGTCGCCATGGCAAGTCCCGCCCCGTTCACCATGCAGCCGATCTCGCCGTCCAGCGCGATGTAGGAGAGGTCGTGCTTGGAGGCTTCGATCTCCTTCTCGTCCTCCTCGGACTTGTCTCGAAGTTCAACTATATCCTTGTGGCGAAACAAGGCGTTGGAGTCAAAACTGACCTTAGCGTCGAGTACGCGCAGCTGCTGGTCGCCGGTGATGATCAGCGGGTTCACCTCCAGCATGTCCATGTCCTTGGACACGAAGGCTGCGTAGAGTTGGCCCAGCAGCCTGGCGCCTTGCTTGGCGAGGTCGCCTTTCAGGTCCAGCGCCTCGGCCAGCGCGCGGCCGTGATGCGGGAAGACTCCTGTGGCCGGGTCGATCTGGATGGTGATGATCTTCTCAGGGGTGTGGGCGGCCACCTCCTCGATGTCCATGCCGCCCTCGGTGGAGGCGACGACGGCCACGCGGCTGGTCTCCCGGTCCACCAGCAGCGACAGGTAGAGCTCCCTGGCGATGTCGGCGCCTTCCTCGATGTAAAGGCGATTGACCTGGCGGCCGTGAGGGCCGGTCTGATGGGTGACGAGCACGCGGCCGAGCATCTCCTCGGCTGATCTGCGCACATCCTCCACGGATTTGACCACCCTCACGCCGCCCTTGGCGTCGGGACCCAGGCCCTCGAACTTGCCCTTCCCGCGGCCGCCGGCATGAATCTGCGACTTCACCACGAACACCGGGCCGCCGAGCTTCTTCGCCGCGTCTTCGGCCTCCTGGGGCGTGAAGGCGGGATAGCCCTGCGGCACGGGCGCGCCGAAATCCTTGAGGACAGCCTTGGCCTGGTGTTCGTGGATGTTCATGGAGCCCGCGGGGGTAAGGAAGTCGCCGCTTATAGGAAGCGGCTGGGTCGCGTGCAACGCGGAGCGTAGCGGCTGCGGTTTCCCTCACCCTGCCCTCTCCCCAGAAAGGGTTGGGTCAGGAGAGCGCGCGCCTACTCCGCCGCCATCTTGCTGAAGCCGTACTTCGGTGAGAGCTCGCCGGTCATGTAGCGCTTCGCCATGGCCGACAGCGGCAGCGCCTTGATCCTGCTCGCATGACCGGCCGTGCCGAACTCGTGGAAGCGGGCCTCCACGACCTTGCGCATCGCCTCCATGGCGGGCTTGAGGTACTTGCGGGGATCGAACTCACCGGGGTTCTCGGCGAACACCTTGCGGATCGCGCCGGTCATGGCCATCCGGTTGTCGGTGTCGATGTTGATCTTGCGGACGCCGTGCTTGATGCCGCGCTGGATCTCCTCCACCGGCACGCCCCAGGTCTGGGGCATCTGGCCGCCGTACCGGTTGATCACATCCTGCAGGTCCTGCGGCACCGAGGAGGAGCCGTGCATTACCAGGTGGGTGTTGGGCAGGCGGCGATGGATCTCCTCGATCACGTTCATGGCCAGCACGTCGCCGTCGGGCTTCCTGGTGAACTTGTAGGCGCCATGGGAAGTGCCCATGGCGATGGCCAGGGCGTCGACCTCGGTCTCGCGCACGAACTCCACCGCCTGGTCGGGATCGGTGAGCAGCTGGGAGTGGTCGAGCTTGCCTTCGAAGCCGTGGCCGTCCTCCTTCTCGCCCATGCCGGTTTCGAGCGAGCCCAGCACGCCGAGTTCGCCTTCCACGGAAGCGCCGACCCAATGGGCCATCTTGGTGACGTCGCGGGTGACGCGAACGTTGTAGTCATAGTCGGCGGGGCTCTTGCCGTCGGCCTCTAGCGAGCCGTCCATCATCACGCTAGTGAAGCCGTGCTGGATGGCTGTGGCGCAGGTGGCTTCGTCGTTGCCGTGGTCCTGGTGCATGCAGATCGGGATCTGGGGATAGATGTCGATCAGGGCGTCGATCATCTTGGCCAGCATGATGTCGTTGGCGTATTGGCGCGCGCCCCTGCTGGCCTGGATGATCACCGGGCTGTCGGTCTTGGCCGCAGCCTCCAGGATGGCCAGGCCCTGTTCCATGTTGTTGATGTTGAAGGCGGGCACGCCGTAGCCGTGCTCGGCGGCATGGTCAAGCAATTGTCTCAGTGTGATGCGCGCCATGGCCAGCCCTCCTCGTGCGATCCTGATGCAGCTTTCAGCTAGTCTAGCCCGGCGTCGAGGCAAAGGCGATTCCGCCGTGCGGCGAACCAGGTTTCGCCAGGCTGGCCCGTCGCTTAGGCAGGCCGGCGGGCGCGTAGCGCCTGGGCGATGGTGCCGTCGTCCAGCCAGTCGAGTTCGCCTCCCACGGGGACGCCGCGCGCCAGCGACGTGACGACGACCTCGGTCGAGCCGAGCCGCTCGTACAGGTAGTGGGCCGTGGTCTGCCCGTCGACGGTGGCGGGCAGGGCCAGGATCACCTCACGAACGTCAGGATCAGCGGCGCGCGCCACCAGTTCGTCCACCCTAAGCGCGTCCGGTCCCACCCCGTCCAGAGCCGACAGCAGGCCGCCGAGCACGTGGTAGCGGCCGCGGAAGGCGCCGCCACGCTCCATCGCCCAGAGCGCGCCGACCTCCTCGACCACGCAGATCAGGCTGCCGTCGCGCTCGGGCGCGGCGCAGACGGTGCAGGGATCGGCGGTGTCGAGCGCGCCGCAGACGGAGCAGGGCCTCACCCGGGCCGACGCCTCGGTCATCGCGCGCGCCATGGGGTCGAGCAGCTGTTCGCGGCGCTTGAGCAGGGCCAGCGCCGCGCGCCGCGGCGAGCGCGGCCCCCTGCCGGGGAACCGCGCCAGCCGGGCGATGCG
>CALMGB010000074.1 GCA_937863535.1 uncultured Caulobacteraceae bacterium | reverse complement strand
CCTTGACGGCGGTGTCGCGCGCGACCTTGAGGGGCGGATCATCTCAACGACGCTGTCGCTTCAAGTATTCGCGTTCACGCATCCAGGACACGCGGCCGGGCAGTCGTTGGAAGAGCCAAAACGCGTACGAAAAGGGCGCTCCAGCCGAGGATGTGCGCTTTGCTGCTGTTTAGATGGCGGCCCCCGCTGAGCGCTTGATTTCAGCTTGCGGAACTGCGCTCGAGATGAAGACCATGGTGGCAGGTGACGGAGGCAAGGATGCACGGCAGGTTAAGCCCAACGATTAGCAGCTCGGGTGAGAATCTTACGCCTACGCCTCTCACACACGTTGCCCCCTCTATGTCTAGGCCCAGTTCGAAGCTCACCCCCAATACCTTCGACAACGAGGTGGTCCCGCTGGTGAAGCCGCAGGGGTTCCGCGAATACGACGCCCGCTGGATCCTTGGCAAGGAAATCAACTACCTGGGCGTCACCGCGCTGGGTGTGGGCCTGGGGACCTACGTCCACGAGGTCGGCATCCACGAGGTCGGCGTGAAGCCTCGGGTGGTGGTCGGCCACGACTTCCGCTCCTACTCGCTGAACGTGAAGCAGGCGCTGAGCCTCGGTTTGATCGCCGCCGGCTGCGAGGTGCTGGACATCGGGTTGGCGCTCTCGCCCATGGCCTATTTCGCCCAGTTCGACCTGGACGCGCCCTGCGTGGCCATGGTCACCGCCAGCCACAACGAGAACGGCTGGACCGGGGTGAAGATGGGCTCGTCGCCCCCCCTCACCTTTGGCCCCGCCGAGATGGGCCGGCTGAAGGCCATCGTGCTGGGCGGCGAGGGCGTCGAACGCGAAGGTGGTAGGCTGGTGCGCGTGGACGGCGTGATGGAGCGCTACATCGCCGAGGTCGCCTCTCGCACCAGGCTGACCCGCAAGCTCCGGGTCGTCGCGGCCTGCGGCAACGGCACCGCCGGCGCCTTTGCGCCCGACGCCTTGCGGCGCATGGGCGCCGAGGTGATCCCGATGGACTGCGAGCTCGACTACACCTTTCCGAAGTACAACCCGAACCCCGAAGACCACGAGATGCTGCAGTCCATGGCGGAGGCGGTGAAGCGCGAAGGCGCGGATCTCGCCTTCGGCTTCGACGGCGATGGCGACCGCTGCGGCGTGGTGGACGAGACGGGCGAGGAGATCTTCGCCGACAAAATCGGGCTGATGCTCGCCCGTGACCTGTCCCAGACCCACAAGGACGCCAAGTTCGTCGTCGACGTGAAATCGACCGGCCTGTACGCCACCGACGAGGTGCTGAAGGCCAACGGCGCCTCCACCCTCTACTGGAAGACCGGCCACAGCTACATCAAGCGCAAGACGGCCGAGATCGGGGCGCTGGCGGGCTTCGAGAAGTCCGGCCACTTCTTCTTCAACGCGCCGCTCGGCCGCGGCTACGACGACGGGCTGGTGGCGGCGTCGGCCGTGCTCAACATGCTGGAGCGCAACCCGGGCAAGACCCTGAACCAGCTGAAGCGCGAACTGCCGCTGGCCTATACCTCCCTGACCATGAGCCCGCACTGCGACGACGACAAGAAGTACGCCGTGGTCGAGCAGGTCGTCGCCGAGTACCAGGCGCTGGCCGGTTCCGGCGGCAAGGTGGCGGGCCGCGCGATCACCGAGGTGATCACCGTCAACGGCGTGCGGGTGGCGCTGGAGGACGGCTCCTGGGTGCTGGTGCGCGCCTCCTCCAACAAGCCCGAACTGGTGGTGGTGGTGGAGAGCACCCGCTCCGCCGACGACATGCGCGCCCTGTTCCGCGACGAGGTGAAGACCCGACTGGCCGCCCACCCCGAAGTGGGCCACTACAACCAGGAAGCCTGAGCACCTGGAACTTGCCGTCTCTGCTCAACCCGCGCCATGTCCCGCGGACTGGCGAAGGCGGTCGTGACCGTGGCCTGATCGAGGCTCGACAGCTTCGTCATCCGCGGTTCTGTATCGACTGTTAGGGAGTGGCGGTTGACCCGCCTGTCACGCTCGGCCTTCAGGAGGAGGCCCAATGAGCTTGTGGACTCAGCCCAGACCCCCAGCCTGGTGAAGGCGATCCGGCCGGATGCTAGGCTCATGCCGGCGCCGATGCTCAGCGAGGCGCTCATGGAGCACGCCTTGTGAAAGGGCGAGCCGCAAATCAAACTCAAAACGGCCGCGAAGCGTCAGGCTAAGCACGGCCAAGACGACACAGCGTAGCCTAGTCAGAAGGATCAGGTGGTGGTCCGCGTGTTCAGGGCGAGTGATGTATCGAACCCGTGCGCACGACACGCCTTCCCAGAAGGCTCGTTTTCGCGCCCAGTCTCGCTCTAAACGTTCCGGCTCGATGCTGTGCGTTACTCTCAGGCGGTCCGAATGCCAGATGCGCCAATTGCGCTCGATCATCTGGCCAATGAGAAGAACCTCCTCTCCGCTCAGAAGGCTCGCGCCATCGCGCCCGAGCCTGAGATCAAAGCCGCCTACCTCCTTGAGCGCCGCGATCCGCATGACGGAGTGCCCAATACCGAAACAGGGCGCCGTGGACTGATCGAATTCGCCGTCTTGCCGTATGAGGCTCAGATAGGCGTGCCACCGCTGTCCGAGCTGGCGCGCGGCTACGGCCGACCCCGGATCGGGTAGAACATCGCCGCCGCAGCCGCCGCAGTTGGAGGGAAGTCGGCGGATGATGGCGACCAGCGCCTCGCACCAGCCCGGTTCAGGTATCTCGTCATCATCCACAAAGGCCAGCCAAGTGGTCGTCGCGGCCGCCAAAGCGACGTTGCGAGCCAGAGAGACGCCCGGCGTGTCCTCGCGGAAGAACTCTACATTGGGGTGCTTTGCAACTGCCTTTCGGATCCGATAGGCCTCATCCGGGCGGCTCGCGCTGTCGACGACCACCAACTTGATCGCCAACACGGCGAGTGCGCCGGCAAGGTAGTCCAACAAGCGCTCCAGCTGATGAGATCGATTATGTGTGCAAACCGCCACAGTTACACTTGGAGGCGTCCGCTCCCCGCCCGAATGGCTCTGCGCAGCGTGGGGCGGCATCGTCTCGGCCGGCTCGCCGCCTAGTCCCCGCAGGGCTACATGTGTGTCCACCAAAGCCCTCCCACGTCGTCCATTCAAAAAGGTCGTTGTCGTGAGGCGGGTCGGCATCGCGGCTCGAGGGGCCCGATTTGCAATCCCGCCTGCGAGGCTCCAAGCAGCAGTTCCTCTAAGAGGAGCGGGCCGACCGCAGACGCCAGCGGCGCATCCACATCGAGAGGATCCTCGTGCATCAGCATGATTGACCCGGGGAGCCTACGGCTGGCGAGAGCTTGGCTGACCTTCGCGCAACAGCGCTCTCGAAGCTCCAGATACGAGCCGCAGCCGTTGGCTAGCAGGAAATCTTTCATGTCATATCGCCAATGCACGATCTGACAATCCGCCCGCCAACTACGAAGAAGCCGGTGAACGCGCTCACAATGATGACCCGACCCATACGGCAGTCGGAGGAGATAAGGGCTAGGCGTGGCCCGGAACCGGCTTAGCGACGCCTCCGTGCGATCAAGCTCCTCGATGACAGCCTCAGGAGACAGTTCGTCCATCCGTACGTGGCTGTAGCCGTGAGCGTAGACCGGATGGCCCGCCTCTGCGATCGACTGCACCAGCCTCGGCCACCGCTCAGCGCGCGATCCCAGCAGGAAGAAAGTGGCCCTGGTGTTGTGCCGGTTCAGCAGGTCGAGGATTTTTGGCGTAGCTGCGGGCGTTGGCCCATCGTCCAAGGTGAGGGTGATCTTCCGCCTTGGCCCGGTCGTCAGCACAGGTAAGCTGTGGCGCACGGCGAATGTATTTTTAACTTTCATTCTTAGAGCTTCAAGCATCGGCTGCCGCATTGACCATGCTGGCTCAAATCTTAGGTGTCGCCCATTAATCGCCAGCGTCCGTCCATATAGACGTGTGATTCAGCTCCACCAGCGCCACCGCTCTTTCGCCAAGCCGGCCGGCTATTTCGACGCCATCTAAAGCAAGCTCGTCTTCCAGGCTTTAAACTGCCTAAATCAGCAGCAATGAAAATCCCATCCTATGGTCCAAGAAGACGATGAGGTTGTCCGCACTCCGTATTCCAAGCTTACTAGCTATAAGCGGTGGCGCCGACCGGGTGCATGCGGGGTTTAAGTGGCGCGGGCAAGCTCAGTCTACACGCTGAGGCCCCTGCGAACAGATGCGCAACTGCTTCTGAGACGTGGAAGAAAGGTTTCAACATGACCCATACGCTGGCCGATGTCGCCCCTGCACATGAGGTCGGGGAGGAAACCTCCACCCGAAGCGTGGACGCCGCCCGAGGCCCCGAACGTTTAAGTTGTCCCTGTTGCGGCAACTCGCGCACCGTCCATTTCTATTCCGCGCCCGCGATTCCGGTGCACAGCTGCATCCTCTTGGACACGCCTGAGGCGGCCCGGGCACTGCCACTGCGCGATCTGGAACTCTCGTACTGCCAAACCTGCGGCTTTATATTCAATCGTGTGTTCGACACCAAGGTAATGCACTACTCTGAACGCTTTGAGGAGTCGCAGCACTTCTCCGAGACGTTCAGCGGCTTCGCACGAAAGCTCGCCGCTGAGATTGCCGAGACCTGTGACATCGCCGGCAAGAAGGTTGTCGAAATTGGATGCGGCAAGGGAGAATTTCTGATTGAGCTGTGTCAACTCGGCCATGCCACGGGTGTGGGCATTGATCCTGGCTACCGCCCTGATAAAGGGCGCGGGTCAGCCGAGGTCGACGTCCGCTTCATTGTCGACTTCTTTTCGGACACATACAGTAACGAGCTGGACGCGGACGTCATTCTTTGTCGGCACACCTTGGAGCACATTGACGAACCTCGCAATCTAATCAGGCACATTCGACGGACGATCGCTGACAAGCCGAATGTCTGGGTGGTATTTGAGACACCCGACGCCAAGCGGGTCATCCAGGAAGGCGCTTTCTGGGACATTTACTACGAGCACTGCTCATACTTCAGCGCCGGCACGCATGCGCGTCTGTTTCGGGCCGCAGGCCTCGAGGTCACGGGCCTGAGCCTCCAATATGCAGGACAGTACATCATTCAGTACGCCCAGGCCGTTGGCGCTGCGAGTACGCCTGCCCTGGAGCTGGAGGATGACCTGGAGGCGATGGATGACCTTGTGTCCGCTTTTCCTGGCCGAGTGGCGCGGTTGCAGAGCTATTGGAAGGATCGGCTGCGGGATGCCAAGTCGGCAGGCCGGCAGGTGGTGTTGTGGGGGGGCGGCTCGAAAGGTGTGTCGTTTCTGACCACTCTCGGCGTGACCGATGAGGTGAAAGCAGTGGTGGACGTGAATCCATTCAAACAGGGCAAGTTCATGCCCGGCACGGGTCACCCGGTGATCTCGCCATTGCAGATGGCGAGCCATGCGCCTGATCTCGTCATCGTCATGAATCCAATCTACCTCGAAGAGATTTCTACTCAGGTCAACGCGCTGGGACTTCAAGCTGAGGTCGTCGCTCTAGATGTTCCGTGAGCGTCGTCCTGCCGGCACATTTCGGCCGCTGGCCTGAACCACTGAATCTGAGCTCCTCGCGAGCTGGGCGGGCTTAGTGTGCTGATGATGTCTGGTAATTATACGTTGTCAAAAAATGCGTTCGAGAAGGTGACTCGCGGGACGGCTCGGATGTGATTCATGGGCGGTTGGACTGACAACGGCGACCAATATTCATGCTCAGACAGAGATCGCCAAGCGGTGCGACTACGACACTGACCTGAGCGACGGGCAGTGGGCTCTGATCGCGCCGTTGATCCCGCAGGCGGAGCCCGGCGGGCGACCGCGTAAGCCGGTCAGGCCACCTGGACGGCGTAGCGTTCGGTGGCCGTCTGCGCCGGCGTGGTGGTGGCGGCTGCAGCGGCGCGGCGATGATCGCCTTGGAGCGGATGTGCTCGGGCGCAAGCTCGGCATGCTGGCGTAGCCGTTAGCTGGAGCCCTCGATCTGCACGATGGTGGCGTGGTGGAGCAGCCGGTCCAGCAGGGCCGTGGCGACCACGCGGTCTTCGAACACCTCGCCCCATTCGGCGAAGCCGCGGTTGGATGTGAGGATCATGGCGCCGCGCCCGTATCGGGCGTTGACCAGCTGGAAGAACAGGTTGCCGCCGCCCCGCACGGGCAGGCAGCCGATCTCATCCACGATCACCAGCGCCGGCCGGCAGAAGAAGCGGATGCGCTCTTGTAGGCGGCCCTCGCGTTCGGCCCGGGCGAGCTGCCAGCAGGTCGGCCAGGGTGCAGCATTAGACGCTGCGCCCGGCCTTGACCGCCTCCACGCCCAGCGCCGTGGCCAGGTGGCTCTTGCCGGTGCGGGCGGGCCCAGGAAGTGGATCACTTCGGAGCGGGCGATGAAGCCGAACTGGCCGAGGGTGTGGATGCGGTCGCGGTCCACAGAGGGCTGGAGGAGAAGTTGAAGCCGGATAGCGTCTTGATCGTCGCCAGCCGGCCCATGCGCAGCGCCGTCTTGATGCGGCTTTTCTCCCGCAGGGTCAGCTCCTCGCTCAGGAGCACGTCGATAGCCTCCACCGCGCTGATCTCACCGTGCTCGAGGCGGCGCACGATGTGGTCGAGCGCCTCCAGCGCGCGCGGGTTCGGCGGCGGGTGCACGTCGCGCAGGAAGTCGGTGACGGCGGTGTAGCCGCCCTCGTAGCCGCGGTCCTTCAGCTCCCGCAGAAGCCTGGCCCCACTCGGCCCCGGGTAGGCCGCCACGCGTTGCTGAAGGTAGGACGTGAAAGGGGGTCCAGCAGCGTCGGCCGCGGCTTGCGCGGGCCGTAAGCCGGCGGCTCCAGCCCCCGTTCGATGTAGCGCCTCACCGTCTTTCGATCGAGGCCGCACTGTCGCGAGATCGCGCTCACCGACAGCCCCTGCCGATGCAGGTCCAGGATGATCACCAGCTCTCCCAGCTTGATCACCGACCGCTCCCCCGCCCATCGGGAGAGCATCGGCAAATCGCCACCGCCCGCCGGCAGACGTGTATCTGGGGATATTCAAACGGTTCCGAAGAGTTTCACTCCGGCATCAACAGGTCTAGGTCACCGACTCATTATGGCGTAGCCAGATGCGGGTTGAAGCGAGTTTGAC
>CALMGB010000073.1:2181-2571 GCA_937863535.1 uncultured Caulobacteraceae bacterium | reverse complement strand
GCGCCTGGAACTCGGGCGGGCAGGGCTGGTCGGTCTCCAGCGCCTGACACGTCAGGCGGCGAAGCTCCGCCAGCCGCTCGGGCGCGCCGGCCGCGTCCACCCGCATGCCGTGGCCGAGCACCTGGCCGTCCACGACGTCGTCGCAGTAGCGGCACCAGGCGTACAGCCGCCACGCCGCCTCTCGCTCGCGCCGGCCGAACAGGACGGAGGCGAGGGCGAAGCTCTTGGAGCCGGCCTTGATGGTGGCGCGGGTCGAGGCGGTGAGGGCGTCGCCGCTCATGAGCGTCTGCCTTACCTTCCCCAGCGCAGAGGGGGGAGGGGACCACAGGTAGCGCGGTGAGGGGGGCGTCGCCGCCGTCGCCCTATGAAGTGGGCCGGCCGCGACCGCAG
>CALMGB010000073.1:0-2171 GCA_937863535.1 uncultured Caulobacteraceae bacterium | reverse complement strand
TCCCCCGCGTCGCAGGGGAGGAGAAAGGCGTTGCATCTTCACGCCGTAGCTTTCGCCACGTCCGCCAGGATCACGCCGGCGGTGGCCTTGGCGGAGCCCACCACGCCCGGCACGCCCGCGCCCGGATGGGTGCCCGCGCCCACCACGTAGAGGTTCGAGATCATGTCGTCGCGGTTGTGGGCGCGGAACCAGGCGCTCTGGGTCAGGATCGGCTCCAGCGAGAAGGCCGAGCCCAGGTGCGCGTTCAGCTCGTCGCGGAAGTCGAAGGGGCTGAACACCCGCTGGGTGACCAGGTTCTCGCGCAGGCCCGGCAGCAGGCGGTGCTGCAACGCGTCCAGGATGCGGTCGGCGTAGGGGCCGGACTCGGCCTCCCAGTCGATGTCCTGCTTCAGGTTGGGTACCGGGGCCAGCACGTAGAAGCCGGTGCAGCCGTCCGGGGCCAGGTCCGGGTCTGTGACGGTGGGCGCGTGCAGGTAGAGCGAGAAGTCGGCCCGCAGTGGCTCCGCCCCGCAGATGGCGGAGACCAGCTCGCGATAGCTCTCGCCGAACAGGATAGTGTGGTGGCGAAGGCCCTCGTAGGTCTTCCTCACCCCGAAATAGATGACGAACAGGCTCATGCTGTGGCGCTTGGCCTTCAGGCTCGTCCCCTCGGTGCGGCCGCGGGCGTGGCCGCGCAGCAGCTTGCCGTAGGTGTGGACGATGTCGGCGTTGGAGGCGACGAGGTCCGCTTCCAGCACCTCGCCCGTGGCCAGCCGGACGCCCGTGGCGCGGAGCCCCCGCGTGGTGATCTCGTCCACGGGGCTGGAAAGGCGGATATCGCCGCCGAGATCGGTGAACAGCCTGGCGAGACCCTGCACGAGGGCGCCGGTGCCGCCCTTGGGGAACCACACGCCCCACTTGCGCTCCAGCGCGTGGATCAGGGCGTAGATGGAGGAGACGGCGAAGGGGCTGCCGCCGACCAGGAGCGTGTGGAAGCTGAAGGCCTGGCGCAGGTGTTCATCCTCGATGAAGCCCGCCACCGTGTCGTAGACGCTGCGCCACGCCTGCATCTGGGCCAGCTTGGGCGCGGCCATCAGCATGGACTTGAAGTCCAGGAACGGCACGTGGCCGAGCTTCAGATAGCCCTCCTCGAACGCCGCCTTGGAATAGGCGAAGAAGCGCTGGTAGCCGGCCACGTCGGCGGGGTTGAAGGCGGTGATCTGGGCGTCGAGCGAGGCTTGGTCGTTGACGTAGTCGAACTGGCGCCCGTCCTCCCACATCAGCCGGTAGAAAGGCTCGACCGGGAGCAGGGTCACGTAGTCCGACAACTGGCGCCCGGAGAGCGCGAACAGCTCCTCCAGCGCGGAAGGGTCGGTGATGACGGTGGGGCCGGCGTCGAAGGTGAAGCCGTCCTGCTCGTAGACGTAGGCCCGGCCGCCGAGCTTGTCGCGCGCCTCCACCAGCGTCGTGGCGATGCCGGCCGACTGCAGCCGCACCGCCAGCGCCAGCCCGCCGAAGCCGCCGCCGATCACCACCGCCTTGCGGCGTGGCGCGGCGCCAGCCGCCCGGCCTGTGGCGATGAGGTTGATCTCGCCTGCGTCGTCCATGCTCGAAGCCCTCACAACGCCGCGCGGTGGCTGAGCGCGCGTTCCGGCAGCGCCTGCAGGGCGCGCCCCACCCTAACCGGCGGCGCCCCCGACAGGATGCGTACGCGATCCGAAAGGCTCGGGCGCCCGGCGTAGAAGCGCTCGACCAGCGGGCCGGGCAGGCGGTAGAACCTCTCCAGCACCCTGTAGCGGTCGGCGGGCTCGGCGGCCAGGAACATCATGCGGTTCAGCATCCGCAGGAAGGCCCCCTCGCGCCAGCGCCGCCTCACCCGCGCGCGGACCCGCTCCGCGATCGCTGCGCTGGTGAATTCGGGCGCACTCGCCAGGTCATGGGCCAGGGCGGCGGCCTCCGGCAGCGAGTAGCCGGTCACCGGGTGGAACAGCGGCGCGCGCAGGCCGACCTCCGGCAAGCGGGGATCGGCCTGCGCCAGATAGGCCTCGATGTCGCCGCCGAGCGCTATGGGCAGTACGCCCCGCTCGCGCGCCAGCACCTCGGCCACCGTCCAGCCCTGCGCCTCGGCGTAGGCCAGGGCGCGCGCTTCCAGGGTGGGCGGGTCGAGCGCCGGGGCGGCGCTGTAGTAGGTG
>CALMGB010000072.1 GCA_937863535.1 uncultured Caulobacteraceae bacterium | reverse complement strand
GGGGACGGCAGGTAGGGGAGGGCGGGGAGAGGCGCAATGTCCAGCGGACGTGGGGCCGAAATCCTCGTCCTTCGACAAGCTCAGGATGAGGATTTCTAAGAGACGTTTCTCTACTGGATCGCTTCGAGCGGCGCCCGAACCGCCGTAGCCCTCATCCTGAGTCTGTCGAAGGACGAGGGCGATCCCGCCTCACCCCAGCGCCTGGTCCAGGTCGGCGATCAGGTCGTCGGCGTCCTCGATGCCGACTGACAGGCGCACCAGGCTGTCGGAGATGCCCAGCATCTCGCGCTGGACGTGGGGGATGGAGGCGTGGGTCATTATGGCGGGGTGCTCGATCAGGCTTTCCACCCCGCCCAGGCTCTCGGCCAGGGTGAACAGCTCCACCCGCTCCAGGAAGCGGCGCGTCCCCTCCAGGTCGGCGTCGAGCACGGCGGTGACGATGCCGCCGTAGCCGCTCATCTGGCGGGCGGCGAGGGCGTGCTGGGGGTGGCTCTCCAGGCCTGGATAGATCACCTTGGCGACACCGCTGCGCGCCTCCAGCCATTGCGCGATCTTCAGCGCGTTGGCGCAGGTGCGCTCCATGCGCAGCGCCAGGGTCTTGACGCCGCGAAGCGCCAGGAAGCTGTCGAAGGGCGAGAGGATACCGCCCACCGCGTTCTGCAGGAAGCGGACCTGCTCGGCCAATTCCGCCTCGCGCACCACGACAGCGCCGGCCACCACGTCGGAGTGGCCGTTGATGTACTTGGTCACCGAGTGCATCACGAGGTCGAAGCCCCGCTCCAGCGGCCGCTGACACCAGGGGCTGGCGAAGGTGTTGTCCGCGGCGGTGATGATCCCGCGCACCCGGCCGAGTTCCGCGATCGCGTCCAGGTCCGCCAGCCGCAGCATGGGGTTGGTGGGGGTCTCGACCCAGATCAGCTTGGTGTCGGGGCGCACCGCCGCATACACCGCGTCGATGTCCGACAGGTTCACGAAGCTGACCTGAAGCCCTGCGGATCGCTGGCGCACCTTGTCCAGCAGGCGGAAGGTGCCGCCATAAAGGTCGTCGGAGGCGATCAGGTGGTCGCCCGAGTCCAGCAGCTCCAGCACCGTGGAGATGGCCGCCAGCCCCGAGGCGAAGGCGAAGCCGGCGACGCCGCCTTCCAGGTCCGCCACCGCGCGCTCGAAGGCGAAGCGGGTGGGGTTGTGGCTGCGGGAATACTCGAACCCCTGGTGCACGCCGGGGGAGGACTGGGCGTAGGTGGAGGTGGCGTAGATCGGCGTCATCACCGCGCCGGTGGAGGGGTCGTGGCGCTGGCCCCCGTGCACGGCGCGCGTGGCGAAGGCCGCCTTTACATTGGACCCGAGGGTAGGGAGCTCGTCGGCGGCGTCGCCTTTGTCCTGTCGCACGGCCGAGTCTCCCGCTATCCGAGGGGCAGCCTCTACGCCCGGGGGTGCGCAAGGTACAGGCGGGACGCCCATGCTGCAGGCCTATCCGGACGCCGGCGACTGCAAGCTCACCGCGGCCGCCCTGGCGGAACGGGGCCTGGCCGGCCACACCTGGATCGACCTGCAGGACCCCACGCCGGACGAGATCGCCGAGGTGGAGCGCGCCTGCGGCCTGCGCGTGCCTTCGCACGAGGCGCTGGAGGAGATCGAAGCCACCAGCCGCATCCGCATGGAGGGCCAGACCCTCTACATGAGCGCGCCGCTGATCGCCCGGGGCGAGGACGGGGTGATGACCTCCGCACCCACCGGCTTCGTGTTGAACCGCGACATCTGTCTCACTGTGCGCTTCGCCCACCTGGCCGCCTTCGAAGCGGTGAAATCTGACCTGGCCAGGGGCGAACGCATCGGGCCGGCCGACGTCTTCGCCCGGCTGCTGGAGGAGGTGGTGGACCGGGCGGCCGACCACCTGGAGGTCTGCGCCGACCAGCTCGACAAGGCCTCCCACGCCATCTTCCGGGCCGACAAGCCCGACGACAGGTCGAAGGGCAAGAGCCACAAGCTGTCCCGGGACACCGCCCTGCTGCGCCGGGTGATGACTCAGATCGGGCGGGCGAGCGGGCGCATGTCCAAGGTCCGCTACACCCTGGTCTGCGTCAACCGCATGGCCCAGTTCGCCGCCGACCGGGGCAAGGACTGGATCGAGGCGTCCGTGCGCGAGCGGCTGGGCGGCGTGCGCGTGGACGTGGCGTCGCTGGAGCAGTATGAGGAGAACCTGCTCTCCCGCGTGCAGCTGCTGCAGGACGCGGCCACCGCCTTCATCAGTATCGAGCAGAACGACGTAGTGAAGGTGCTGACCATCGCCTCGGTGGCGGGCATCCCGCCGGTAATGGTGGTCGGGCTCTACGGCATGAACTTCAAGTACATGCCCGAACTGGCCTGGCGCTACGGCTATCCTTATGCGCTGGCCTTGATCGTCCTCACCACCCTGATCCCGCTCGCCTGGTTCAAGTGGAAGGACTGGATGTAATCACAATAGATAGAGCGCGGCGTCGGTTCGATGGCTATCCAGCGATCACGCTCGCAGCCTTGGACAGCCTTCAACAGAGAGATCGAGAGAGCACGCCGGACATGGTCATGCAGACGGACGCAAGCGGCGCGGCGCTCACTTCCGAGAACGATCCTGCCTACGAGGTAGCCCTGACGGTAGCGGCCAACGACCGGCTGCTGAAGGCGCTGATCGCACTGATGGCCATGAAGGACCCCGGCCTCCTGAAGGAGCTGCCCACCGTCTTCGCCCTTGCGGCGCGCGAGGACGGGGTGATCGGCGAGGCGACGAAGGCGACCTGGGAACGGATCGGAACCGAAATCCGCAGCATCCGCAACTTCCTGAAGACCGAAAGCCCGCAGGAGCACTTCGACGCCTGAGGGCTCGGCGCTGCGTCCTTCGAGACGCGGGCCTCAGGCCCGCGCCTCAGGATGACGGCAGGTGGAGAGTTCCCAGACAGTTGGCATGCCGAGGAAGGCTGTCGATGAGATCCCTGTCTCGAAGACTACACGACCCTCAGTCCCCGCGAGGGTGCAGCTCCCGCCGGAACGGCGACCAGGGCGTCGACGCCATGACCTTCAGGGCCTCGCCGAAGGGCGCGCGCCGTGCGCCGCCCAGCGCTCGTCGGTCCGCCATGAAGGGCGCCAGCCCCTGCACGGCCGCCACGTAGGACCGCCACACCGGCCGGAACACCCGCCGTCTCACCGCGCTGCCGAGATAGAGCAGGTTGAAGGCCACGTGGTAGGGGGCCAGCAGCCAGAACCAGGGTCCCGGCGTGTTCTTCACGAAGGTCCAGATGCGGTTGCGATGGCCGTGGAACATGGTGAAGTCCGAGGTGCGCCCAGAGATGCCGGAGCCCGCA
>CALMGB010000071.1 GCA_937863535.1 uncultured Caulobacteraceae bacterium | reverse complement strand
CCCCTCCACCGCGCTCTACGCCATCGACGGGACCCGCCGCGCCTGGATCGAGGAGAACAGGCTGGCGCCCGGCCACCCCTACTTCCCCTATCTCGACCAGCACGTGACGCCGCAGTTCGGCACGCTGACCGCCGCGGACGGCGTGACGCCGCTCTACTACGCCCTGCTCAAGCCCAAGGACTTCGATCCCGCCAAGCGCTACCCCGCGATCGTGGAGGTCTATGGCGGACCGGACTCGCTGGACGTGCGCGCCAACTGGCGCAATCCAGACGAGCAGCTCTATCTGAACTCCGGCTTCGTGCTGTTCCAGGTGGCCAACCGGGGCGGCGCCAACCGGGGGACCGCCTTCGCCGCGGCCCTGGCGGGACACCTCGGCGGGGTGGAGGTGCAGGACCAGCTGCAGGGGCTGAAGTTCCTGCGGGCGCTGCCCTACATCGACGGCGCGCGCATCGGGGTCAGCGGCTGGTCCTACGGCGGCTACATGACGCTTCGCCTGCTCACCGAGCCCGCCGCGGGCCTGCGGGCCGGCGCGGCGGGCGCCCCGCCCACCGACTGGCGCACCTACGACACCCACTACACCGAGCGCTTCATGGGACAGCCGGAGCTGCGCGCGGCCGCCTACGACCAGAGCGCCGACCTGCCGCGGCTGGACCGCCTGACCGGCCGGCTGCTGCTGCTCCAGGGCATGGCGGACGACAACGTGCTGTTCGCCAACTCTATTGCGGTGATGGACCGGCTGCAGGGCCTCGCAACGCCCTTCGACCTGATGGTATATCCCGGCCAGCGCCACGGCATCCGCACCCCGCCGCGGGAGCTGCAGCTCTGGCGCACCTACCTGGCCTTCTTCAAGCGCGAGCTGGGCGGCCCGGAGCCGCGCTGAGACCCTTCAGATCTTGATCTCGCGGGCGATCTCGAAGGTCCGCTCCGGGGGCAGGTTGAAGCGGTCGGTGATGCGCCGGCCGTTCTGGAATAGGAAGGCGAACAGGCCGGTCCTCATCCGCCCCATCTTGGGATGTGACGCGCGCACCACGAAGTCGCGCGTCCCGAAGAACAAGGCCCCGGACAGATCCACCTGCTCGCCGAACTCCTTCAGCTCCGCCAGGGCGACGCCCAGGTCCGGATCCTCCATGAAGCCATAGCGCAGGTTCACCCGCCAGAAGTCCTTGCAGATCTCGGTGAAGTCGGCCCGTTCCTCCGGCGCCACGCGGGGCACCTGCTCAAAGCTCAGCGTCAGGGCGATCACCGTCCGGTGCATGCTGCCGGTCAGGCGCACGTACTCCACCATCAGAGGCGGCGCACGGTCGCCGAGGCGGGTGAGGAAGGCGGCGACACCGGGCGTCCGGGCGATGTCCATGCGCTCCACCTCGGCCATGAAGTCCTCGATGGTCCGAGCGTCGCGCACCAGCTTCTCACGCACCGTCTGCACGCCCTGGCGCCAGGTGACCATGAGCGTGAAGATCACAGCCCCTATGCTCAGCGGCACCCAGCCGCCGTCGGCCAGCTTCAGCAGGTTGGCGGAGAAGAAGCCGCCGTCTACGACCAGGAACACCGCCGTCACCCCCCAGACCACCGCCGGTGGCCAGCGCCAGGTCTTGTGCATGGCCCGGTAGAGCAGCAGCGTGGTCAGCAGCATGGTGGTCGAGACCGCCGTGCCGTAGGCGCCGGCCAGCTTTTCGGAGCTGCGGAACGCCACCGTGATGGCCAGCGTCGCCCCCATCATCAGCCAGTTCACCATTGGCACGTAGATCTGGCCGTAGGACTTGTGGGAGGTCTGGCGCACGTCGAACAGCGGCAGCCAGCCCAGCTGCATGGCCTGGCGGGTCATGGAGAAGGCGCCGGTGATGATGGCCTGGCTGGCGATGATGGTCGCCAGGGTCGCCAGCCCCACGAGGGGATAGATGGCCCACGACGGCGCCATCATGAAGAAGGGGTTCCGCCCGCCCGCGCTCCCGCGCTCCAGCAGGATGGCGGCCTGGCCGGCATAGCTCAGCAGCAGGGCCGGCAGCACCACGCCGTACCAGGCCCACCGGATCGGCGCCCGGCCAAACGAGCCCATGTCGGCGTACAGCGCCTCGCCCCCCGTGGCGCAGAGGAATACGCCCCCCAGCACCAGCATCGCCGCCGGCCCGCTGTGGACCAGGAAGGCGACGCCATAGGCCGGGTTCACCGCCGCCAGCACCTGGGGATCGCGCACCACCTGCGACAGGCCCAGCAGGCCGATGACCACGAACCAGACCAGCATGATCGGCCCGAAGGCTCCGCCGATCTTCGCGGTGCCGAACCGCTGCACCGAGAACAGGGCGAACAGGATCGCCACCGCGATCGGCAGGACGAAGGGCTTGAGCGCGGAGGTGGCGACGTTCACACCCTCAAGGGCGCTCAGCACCGAGATGGCCGGGGTGATCACCCCGTCGCCGTAGATCAGGGCCGCGCCGAGCAGCCCCATGGAGGCGCCGAGGAAGGTCCCGCGCTTCCAGTCGCTCATCCCCACCAGCGACATCAGCGCCAGGATGCCGCCCTCGCCGTGGTTGTCGGCGCGCATGACGAAGATGCAGTACTTCACCGAGATGGTGATCAGCAGGGTCCAGAAGATCAGCGACAGCACCCCCAGCGCCACCGCCCTGTCCACGTGCGAGCCGGTGGCCTGAAGGATCGTCTGCAGCGTGTAGAGCGGGCTGGTGCCGAGGTCGCCGAACACGATGCCGAGCGCGGCCAGCCCCATCACCGGCAGCGGGCCGCCCTCGCGCGCGTGGTGCGCGTGCAGGGCCTTGGGCGCGGATGCCTTCGCCTGGGTGTCGCTCATCTGTGCCGGTCCCCGCGTCGGTCGATGCAACGCTGCAGGGCGGTCGGCGATCCGGTTCAGCTGGCGAACAGCTGGTCCATGTCGGCGAAGGCCTTGAACTCCAGCGCGTTGCCGGCGGGGTCGAGGAAGAACATGGTCGCCTGCTCGCCCACCTGGCCCTCGAAGCGGGTGTGCGGCTCGATCACGAAGCGCACGCCGGCCGCCCGCAGCCGCTCGGCCAGGTCGTGGAAGCGGGGCAGGTCGAGCACCACGCCGAAGTGGGGCACGGGCACGTCGTGGCCGTCCACGGGGTTGGCGTGCGCGGGCTCGGCGCGAGGCGGCGCATGGTGGGCGACGATCTGATGGCCGAACAGGTCGAAGTCGATCCAGCTCGGCGAGCTGCGCCCTTCCGGGCAGCCCAGCACCTCGCCGTAGAAGGCCCGCGCGGCGGCGAGGTCGTCCACGGGGAAGGCGATGTGGAAAGGCGTCAGGCTCATGAGCGAGGCTTTAGCAGCGGAGGTGGGTCGACCAAAAGGGGCGACCCTCCTGGCAGCAGTCCAATTTTCGTCGGCGCACCCAAGCTCCCGCTCATCCCGGCGACTGCCGGGACCCAGATCATAAGTCTGATAGGCTGGAACGCTCGCCAGAGGTCAGCCATCGAGCTTAGGCGCCTTCCAATCTGGGTTCCGGCATTCGCCGAATGAGCGGGAAGGAGACCGTATATGTCACAGATCAGACCGAGACGCTCCCAGCCCCTCGTCGCCTACGGCATGATGTTTGCAAGAAAGATCGCAAGGCGGCGATGATCTAAACGAGGGATTTACCCTCCCATGGGAGGGTCACGCAGCTGTTGGGGAATACGACCGTGCGACTCCTGCGCAGAGCCCTGTTTAAGGAAAGGGCGGGCAACACGGCGATGATCTTCGCGTTGCTGACGCCCGTGCTCGTGCTGCTGGGCGGCGGCGCGGTCGACCTGACCAACGCATCGATGCGGCAGAGCAACCTGCAGCAGGCGGCGGATGCGGCGGCCGTGGGCGCGGTCGCGCGCTCGTCGCCTGCCTACCAGGCAGCGCTGCTCATGACCGGCGACGGAACGGTCACGGCGAGCAACATCCAGTCCAACGCGCTCGCCATCTTCAACGCCAATCGTCGAACCTCAGGCGATACATCAACGCCTAGCTTTAACATCTCCATCGTCAAGACCGGCTTGACGGTCAGCTCGACGGTCACCGCTTCTGCGACCTTCGCACCAAGCTTCCTCGGCCTGATCGGGAAGCACGGCATCAACCTCGCCTCGACTTCATACGCATCGGACAACATCCCCGCCTACGTCAATTTCTACATGTTGTTGGACAACACGCCCTCTATGGGCCTTCCTGCTACGTCTGCGGACATCCAGAAGATGGAGAATGCGACGGCCGGACTTGGGCCAGGACTCACGGGCTGTGCCTTCGCCTGCCACGCCACCGCCAGTGGCGGCGATAATCTGCTGGCTGTGGCCACCGCAAACAACATCACCATGCGTATCACCGAGGTTGCCAATGCTACTGCGGCCCTGATGAGCACCGCCACCAGCACCGAAGCCCAAAACGGTCTTGCTGCTCCAATGCCTCAAGCCAACGGCACATCCTGCGGCACGTTCAACAGCGCCTCATCCGAGTTCCAGGTCGGCATCTACGATTTCGGAGCTGCGGCCTACGTTGCTCCGGGTTTGACGACGGTCAGTCCGCTCTCCGCCTGCCTGTCCCAAAGCAAGGCCGACGCGGGTACGGTCGATCTGATGCAGGTCCCCTATAACAACGCAGCCTATGTAGTAGGCAACCTGAATCTAGGGGTCGCCAACAATGACCAGGATACGGATTTCCCTTATATTCTGAGCCGTATGGCGCCTATAGTCGGCACTGCGGGGACTGGCGTGACCAGCGCCGCGCCGCAGAAGGTGTTGTTCATCGTCACAGATGGCATGACTGACGTGGGCACGCTCTTGTCGCGGTCTATGGGAAGCTTCGATACATCCTCTCCGACCACGACGGGCTCCGCGTCAAGCTGGTGCACGAACATAAAGAACGCGGGTGTGAAGATCGCCATTCTGTATACCACCTATACGAAAGACGGTCCCGACTCGGATCCCACAGGCTGGTCACAGGCCAACGTCGATCCACTGCTACCCAGCATCGCGGCGCCGTTGCAGGCTTGTGCATCATCCGGCCTCTACTACGAGGTCAATCCTACCAACGGCGCGATCAGCACGGCGATGAACACCCTATTCCAAAACGTGCTGGCGAGCGTTCACATCACCAAGTAAAACGGTCAACGTTCCGAACTGGCAAGGCCGCAGAGCAACTCCGACGAACGCTGACGCAATCACGCCCTAGGGCTGTGATAAGATCGAGTTCAGCTTTGGTGGCGGTGCGGTCTCGCTGGCCTATAAGGCCCCATGGCCGACCCCTCCTCCATGCCCGCCCAGCCGATCGCCGAGGCGTCCGAGATCGGCGGCGCGGTGACCGGCTCACCGATGCCCGGGGGTCGGCGCAGGGCCGCGTTCGGCTTCATCTTCGTCACCGTGCTGCTCGACATCCTGGGCATCGGGATCATCATCCCGGTGCTGCCCAACCTGGTGAAGAGTTTCACCCACGGCAACGCCGGCAGCGCCGCCGACTATGTCGGCCTGTTTGGCGCGGCCTGGGCGCTGATGCAGTTCGTGTTCTCGCCGGTGCAGGGCGCGCTGTCGGACCACTTCGGGCGGCGGCCGGTGCTGCTGATCTCGATCTTCGGTCTGGGCGCCGACTACGTCCTGATGGCGCTGTCGCCCAACCTCGCCTGGCTGTTCGTGGGGCGGCTGATCTCGGGCATCACCGCGGCCAGCTTCTCCACCGCCAACGCCTACATCGCCGACATCACCGCGCCCAAGGACCGGGCCGCCAGCTTCGGCCTGCTCGGCACCGCCTTCGGCATCGGTTTCATCATCGGGCCGTCGGTGGGGGGCCTGCTGGGCCAGGTCGACGCGCGCCTGCCGTTCTGGGCCGCCGCGGGCCTGGCTTTCGCCAACGGCCTGTACGGGTTGTTCGTACTTCCGGAGTCGCTGCCCAGGGACAGGCGCGCGCCGTTCAAGCTGGCTAACGCCAGCCCCATCGGTTCGCTGCGGCTGCTGGTCCGCTATCCCGGCCTGCTCCAGCTGGGGGGCGTGATGTTCCTCTACTTCCTGGGCTTCCAGGCGCTGCAGAGCGTGACGGTGCTCTACACCAATCTCCGCTACGGCTGGACGCCCAACGCCATGGGGCTGTGTCTCGGCGGCATCGGGCTGGCGAGCATCGTGGTCCAGGCCGGGGTGGTGAGGCCCTTCGTCAAGCGCTTCAAGGAGCGGGGAGCACTCTACACCGGTCTGGCCTTCGGGGTGGCGGCCATGTTCATCTACGGCTGGGCCCCCACCGGGGCGGTGTTCTGGCTGGGCGTGCCGGTGTACGGGCTGGTGGGCCTGGTGCAGCCGGGGGTGCAGGGCATGATGAGCCGCCGCATCCGTCCCGACGAGCAGGGGCGGCTGCAAGGCGCCAACTCCTCGATCATGGCGGTCACGGGCCTGATCGGGCCCCTGCTGTTCACCCAGATCTTCCACCACCTGGTGGCGGGCCGCGGCGGCCCGGTCCTGGCGGGGGCGCCCTACTATCTCTCCGCCCTGCTGTTCCTGGCGGCGCTCACCCTGGCGCTGCTCACCCGCCGCAGTGGCGAGGTCGCCGGCGAGGCGGCCGCGGTGGCCTGAGCAAAGTCCAGACGCTCGGCACGCCATTGTTGCGCCAGGATGGACGACTTAATAGCTGAGACGATCCGTGGTCCTCCACAACGCAGAGACCCCATGCCGCTGAACCGCCTCGCCCTCCTGCCGGCCCTGGCCCTGCTGGCCGCCTGCTCCGACCCCGCCAGCCACAGCGAGGCCCAGCCGGCGGCGAGCCTTCCCGAGGTCCCGCTGGCCGCGCCCAACCGCAGCCCCCCTTCGGACTTCGCCACCATGAAGATGTCGTTCGCGCCCATCGTGCGGCGTGCGGCGCCCGCGGTGGTGAACGTCTATTCCACCCGCACCGTCCGCACCCAGGTCGATCCCTTCTGGGCCCTGTTCGGCGGCGGCTCGGTGCCGCGGGACCGGGTGGAGGGCTCACTGGGCTCCGGCGTCATCGTGCGCGCCGACGGCATCGTGGTGACCAACAACCACGTCATCGAGGGGGGCCAGCAGCTGCGCGTGGTGCTCGCCGACCGGCGGGAGTTCCCGGCTCGGGTGCTGATCGCCGACGCCCAGTCCGACATCGCGGTGCTGAAGATCGACGTGGGACCTGAGAAGCTCCCCGTCCTGCCCATCGAAAACAGGAACGACGTGCAGGTGGGCGATCTGGTGCTGGCCATCGGCGACCCGTTCGGCGTCGGCCAGACCGTGACCAACGGCATCATCTCGGGGCTGGCGCGCACCGACGTGGGCGCCACCGACAGCGGCTTCTACCTGCAGACCGACGCGGCCATCAATCCGGGCAATTCCGGCGGCCCGCTGGTGGACATGGACGGCAACGTCATCGGCATCAACACCTTCATCGTCAGCCGCTCGGGCTCCTCCAGCGGGGTCGGCTTCGCGATCCCCGCGGCGCTGGTGCGGCGGGTGGTGGAGTCCGCCGCCGGGGGCGCGCATGCGTCCCAGCGGCCGTGGCTGGGCGTCCGCGCCAGCGCTGTCACCGCCGAGGTGGCCCGCAGCCTCGGCCGGGACCGGCCCGAAGGCGTGCTGGTGGCCGACATCTATGCAGGCTCCCCGGCCGCGCGGGCGGGGCTCGACGTGGGCGACCTGATCCTGACGCTCGACGGCCAGGCGGTGAACGACCAGGCCTCGCTCAACTACCTGACCTCCACCCACCGGCCCGGCGATTTGATCAGCGTCAAGTTCGTGCGCCACGGC
>CALMGB010000070.1 GCA_937863535.1 uncultured Caulobacteraceae bacterium | reverse complement strand
GCCCTGGTCCAGGGTCTTGCCGCCGGCCATGATCAGCCCGGCCTGGAACAGTCCCGGCTGCTGGCGCAGGTCGGCGGACGAGAAGACGTTTTGGGCCAGCTGCTGCTGGTAGACCAGATCGCGGTAGAGGCGAGAGGAGTGGCCGGTGGTCAGGATCGCGTCCACCACCTCCAGCGCCGCCCCGTCAGGGCTGAACGCCGCCGGCGCCAGGAAGGTCAGGGCGATGGCGGGGAGCGGCACGGCGGGACCGTAGCCGGTGACCTGACGCGGTCCGGAGCGCGGCGGCTCAACCGCAGTGACCCGCGGAACTGGCGCGGTAGGGTGGCCGATGCCGGCGAAGTAGCGGTCCACCCACGTGTCCAGCGTGGCCGGATCGAAGTTGCCGATGACGATCAGGTTGGCGTTGTCGGGGCGATAGTAGGTCGCGTGAAAGGCCTGCACGTCAGCGAGCGTCGCGGCGTCCAGGTCCTCGATGCTGCCGATCACCGGACGCTTGTAGGGATGCACCTGGAAGGAGGATTCCGGCACCAGCAGCGACTGAAGCCGGCCGTAGGGGTCGGCCAGCACGCGCTGGCGCAACTCCTCCTCCACCACGCCGCGCTCGGAGGTGAAGGCGGCCTGGTCGACCTTGAGCGAACTCATCCGCTCCGCCTCCGCCCACAGCAGCCGCTCCAGGTGGTTGGCGGGGATGACCTCGAAATAGTTGGTGACGTCATCTGCGGTGGAAGCGTTGTTGAACCCACCTACGTCCTCCGTCAGCCTGTCCATGTACTCGGAGGGCATGTCGCGCGTGGCCTTGAACATCATGTGCTCGAAGAGGTGCGCGAAGCCCGAGCGGTGTTCGGGGTCATCCTTACCGCCCACGTCGTAGAAGACCTGGACGGTGACGTTGGGGGTGGTCTTGTCCACCGCGCTGAAGACGTGGAGCCCGTTGGCCAGGGTGCGCTCATGAAACTGCAGCGGTGGGACGGTGACGGTGGAGGCGCTGGGCGCGGCCGGCTCGGCGAAGGCTGAGGGCGATGTGCTGACGAGCAGCAGGGCGGCGAGGGCTGAGGGCAGGCGCATCAGAAGCTCCAGGATCACATCGCTGTGCAGGCGTGGTGTGGCTTGATCAAGCCTTAACCCCTCATCTCCTGCAGGAGAGGGAGAGTGAGACCTCGTGCCGCCGTTGCCCCGCAAGGCCGGCGTAGCTCCTCATCCATCAGCTGCGCCGGGCGCCTTGCTTGCACTTCAAGGGGAGAAGGAGCTTCGTGTTGGTCAAATCCTCACGCTCGCACGATAGGTTCGGTTTGTGGACCATATGCGTAGGACTAGAACGGCTGGCCAGGCGGAGCTTCTGCTTCGTCCCGCCAACGAGTCTCTTCGTCCGCTCTCCACCATCGAAGTGGCGCTGAAGGTCCGTCCGGCGCCGGTGCTGAGCGGGGTTCAGCCTGTGTGGCGTCTAGAACCGCAGTACGACCGGTGGCTCGCCGAACGCTTCCCACGCGATCCCGTCTGGTTCTGCCCGCTGGAGGTCTACGACCGCAGGGTCCGCCCTGCAGACGCCCGTCACACCCTGGAGGAGATGACCGTGTTGCTGGACGAGGATGCAGACCGCAAGGGTGGCTATACCTTGAACAGCGTCACCGGCTGGCGGCAGCGATCTGCCATGTTCGCCGTGGGAAGCCACAGGCTGAAGGCGCTGCTGGAGTTTCTCTTCGCGTGGGGATGAGAGCGAGGCGCAGGGCCCCACGACCGGACGGCCGGCCACGACCAGCCCGGGCCGACGTTTGGACGACAGCCGCCATAGGGTCCACGGAGGAAGGCCGAGCCGCATCCAGCCGCCGCCTGGGTCAATGACGCGACCGTCAAGGCCCCGCTCGCGGCCAGCATGCCCAGCATTCCACCTTGGTTCGAGTCGGGAGGCGCGCCGGATCACCGTCCGGAGCGTCAGCCGCGGATGGCGATTAGCGACTTGGTCAGCGTGACCACACGCTCGTCCACATGGTCGGCGTCAGGGAAGAGGAAGCGGAATTGAGTCTTGTCCAGCAGGCGGGCGTGCTGGACCACGCGCATCGCCTCGCCGATGTCCTTGGCCTTGCGGGAGAACCAGCCATGCCCCCGCTTCAGCAGGAGGCGCGCCCGTGCCTGCTCCGAACGCCAGTGGAAGAAGGGCTCGGAGAAGTGAGGCTCGATGGGGAAGTAGAAGTAGGGCGTCTGGATGTAATATCGGGGGGCCAGTCGACGCACTTCGGCGGCGAAGGCCTCGCATCGCATCCAGTCGCCGACGTGCTCGATGACGGAGTTGGAGTGAACCAGGTCGAAGCGACCGGGCTCGAGTTGCGGAAGAGCGCAGGCGTCGCCGGTCAGGGTGTCGAACATCGGGTCGTCGACGACTTGCGGCGTCGGATTTACCAACAGGATGCTGACGCTCCTGGCCTCCAGGAAGCCGCGGTCGAACAGGGTCCAGTAAGCCGGCTCTCCGCCCAGATCGAGGATGCGGCAGGAGCCGCGCTCGGCGTGGATCGTCTCGATCAGCTGCATCACACGGGCAGACCGGGCGCGGCGGAAGCGCATGGCCAGCGAGTTGGGGTTACTGTGGTCCTGCAGCGCGTGGATCAAGTTCACCGGTCGGTCCCCAAACGAGATCAGGCATGAGGAGCTGCAAGACGAAGGCCGTCCGAACGCCCGGCTGTACCCTTACGTCTGCAGTCGTAAACATCGCCTACGCAGCGAGAGGTTTAGAGAGGCGGATTTCGCCTAAGCCAGCTCGACCTCAGCCGCACGCTGCTGGCGCGCCCACATGGCGGCATAGACTGCCCGCCGCGCCAGCAGGCCTTCATGCGTCCCCCGCTCCACCACGCGGCCGTGCTCCAGCACCAGGATATCGTCGGCGTCGGTGACTGTGGACAGGCGGTGGGCGATGACCAGGCTGGTGTGGCCCTGGGCCAGGCGCGACAGGCTCTCCTGGATGGCCTGTTCGGTATGGGTGTCCAACGCACTGGTGGCCTCGTCGAAGATAAGGATCTTCGGCCGCTTCAAGATCACCCGGGCGATGGCCACCCGCTGCTTCTCGCCGCCGGAGAGCTTCAGGCCGCGCTCGCCAACGCGGGTTTCGTAGCCGTCGGGTAGGGCGGAGACGAAGTCGTGCAGGCGCGCGGCATGGGCGGCGGCCTCCACCTCCTCGCGCGTGGCGTCGGGGCGACCGTAGGCGATGTTGTAGAGGATGGTGTCGTTGAACAGCACCGTGTCCTGGGGCACCACGCCGATGGCGGAGCGCAGGCTCGCCTGGGTCACGTCCCGCAGGTCTTCGCCGCCGATGCTCACGCTGCCCGAACTCACGTCGTAGAAGCGGAACAGCAGGCGCGCGATGGTCGACTTGCCTGCGCCGCTGGAGCCCACCAGCGCCACCTTGCAGCCCGGCGCGACCCTGAAGAACACGTCTTCCAGGATGGTGCGGCGAGGCTCGTAGGCGAAGCCCACGTCGTGGAAGACGATCTCGCCACCGGGGTCGCGGAGCGCCTGCGCGCCCGCCCGGTCCTGCACCTCTGGCGTGGTCTTCAGCAGGCGGTTCATCTGCTCGTAGTCCACCAGCGACTGCTTCAGGCTGCGATAGACGACGCCCAGCACGTTCAGCGGCTGGTAGAGCTGGAGCAGGTAGGCGTTGACCAGCACGAAGTCGCCCACCGTCATGCGCCCGCGCGCGACGCCCGCCGCCGCAAGCATCATGACCACAACCAGGCCTGCCGACATGATCAGGTTCTGGCCGATGTTCAGGCAGGACAGCGTCATCTGGTTCTTGATTGAAGAGCGTTCGTAGTCGCGCTTGGCGCCGTCGTACCGTGCGACCTCCACCTGCTCGGCGCTGAAATACTTCACCGTCTCGTAGTTGATCAGGCTGTCCACGGCGATGCCCCCGGCCAGGTTGTCCTGCCGGTTCATCTCGCGCCGTAGCGCCACTCGCCGCGCAGTCACCGCAAAGGTGAAGGCGGCGTAGCCGAGGATCACCGCGATCACCGTGCCCGCGAACAGCGGATTGAACAGCCGCCAGAGCACCGCGCTGACCAGCGTCACCTCCAGCAGGATCGGCGCGATGTTGAACAGGGTCAGGCCGAGTAGGCTCTCCACCGCGGAAAGGCCGCGGTCCATGACGCGGGAGACACCGCCGGTCTGGCGGTCCAGGTGGAAGCGGAGCGACAGTCCGTGCAGGCGGTTGAGCGTGGCGATGGCGGTGTTGCGCACGGCGCGCTGCACCACCGGCGAGAACACCATGTCGCGAAGCTCGCCCGCCCCCTGGGAGCCGATGCGGGCCACGCCATAGGCGGCGACCAAACCAAGCGGGGCCGCGATCAGGGCGCCGTGGCCGTGAGGGGCTAACGCATCCACCGCCCGCTTGAGTAGGAGAGGGATCGCGACGTTGAACAGCTTGGCGGCGAGCACCAGGGCTAGCGCCAGAACGACGCGGCCGCGCAGCGCCGGTTCGCCCTTGGGCCACAGGTAAGGTCCGAGCGTGCGCAGCGCCTTCATCTGTTCGCTGGCCGTCGCTTCGCGCAGGGCCGCATTGCCATCGTGGACCGCGGCTGACGCCCAGTGTCTCAAAGCTCAGGCCTCAAAGGGGAGCCCCGGGGGCTTCGGGGCCTCATGGCGCACCCGTTTAGCCTCACCGCGGCAGCGGTCGGAGCAGTAGAGCACCTCGTCCCAGACCTTGGCCCACTTCTTCCGCCAGGTGAACGGACGCCGGCAGGCGGCGCAGATTTTGGTGGGCAGGTCCGCCTTCTTCCTCACGCAGCAACCCGCAACGCATCCAGCGCCACCGCCTTGGCGGCGATCTCGAACGAATGTAGACGGGCCGAGTGATCGAAGATCTGGGCGGTCGCCATCAGCTCGTCGGCCCCGGTGCGGGCGGCGAAGGCCTGCAGGCCCCGGCGCACGGTCTCCGGGCCGCCGACCACCGCGCAGCTCAGGGCGTGATCGAGGTTGGCCCGTTCCAAGGGCGTGATCACCGCGTCTATGTCGTCCACCGGCGGCGGCAGCTTGCCGGGGCGGCCTGAGCGCAGGCGGGCGAATGCCTGCTGCTGTGAGGTGAACAGGCGCACCGCCTCCGCATCCGTGTCGGCGGCGATGACGCTCAGGCCCAGCATGGCGTGGGGCTTGTCCAGGTGCCGCGACGGCCGGAAGCGGGTCCGGTAGATATCCAGCGCCTGCACCATGGCGTCCGGCGCGAAGTGACTGGCGAAGGCGTAGGGCAGGCCGAGCGCCGCCGCCAGCTGGGCGCCGTAGAGGCTTGAGCCGAGAATCCAGACCGGCACGCGCAGCCCCTCGCCAGGAGTGGCGCGGACCATCTGACCGGGCTGGGCGGGCTCGAAGTAGGTCATCAGCTCCAGCACGTCCTGGGGGAAGTTGTCCACGTCGCCGGCGAGCGTACGGCGGAGCGCCCGGGCGGTGATCTGGTCGGAGCCTGGCGCGCGGCCGACGCCCAGGTCGATACGGCCAGGGTGGAGGGCGGCCAGGGTGCCAAACTGCTCGGCGATCACCAGGGGCGCGTGGTTGGGCAGCATCACGCCGCCTGCGCCCACACGGATAGTGGAAGTCGCTTCGGCCACGTGGGCGAGCGCCACGGCGGTGGCGGCGCTCGCGATGCCGGCCATGTTGTGGTGTTCCGCCATCCAGTAGCGGCGGTAGCCCAAGCGTTCGGCGTGGACGGCGAGGTCGATGGAGTTGCGCAGAGACTCCCCGGCGGTGGAGCCCTCGGACACGGGCGAGAGGTCGAGGACAGAAATCGGCGTCATGCCAGACATATGGTGACCTCCAACGTCGCTGCGAAGGCTCCCTCGCCTGCAAGCCGAAAAGCTCACACGCAGGTGATCGGCCCGTGAGCCCGCCCATTGATGAACTGCTGTACGTAGGCGTTGTCGGCCTCGTCGATCGACTTGGCAGGGCCGCGCCAGACGATCTTGCCACCGAGGAGCATGGCGATCTCATCGCCGATCTTGCGCGCGGACGCCATGACGTCGGTGATCGAGACGGCGGTGCAGCCAAGCCGACGCACTTCCTCAATGATCAGGTCGTTGATGACGTCCGAGGTGATCGGGTCGAGCCCGGTGGTCGGCTCGTCGAAGAACAGGATCTCCGGGTGCGCCGCCACCGCCCGCGCCAAGCCCACCCGCTTCTGCATGCCGCCGGAGATCTCAGCCGGGTAGCGGTCGGCCACGTCGCGGGGCAGGCCGACGCGCTGCAGGGCGTCGATGGCGCGGGCGCGGGCTTCCTTGCGGGGTATCTTGTCAGCGTTGATCAGGCGGAAGGCCACGTTCTGCCAGACCGTCAGGCTGTCGAACAGTGCGGAGCCCTGGAACAGCATCCCGAGCTTGCCGTGCAGGCGCGAGCGTTCCGCGGTGGTCAGCTCAGTCATGTCGTCGCCGTCCATGAACACCTGGCCGGCGTCTGGGCGCATGAGGCCGACGGCGATCTTCAAGGTCACCGACTTGCCCTGGCCCGAGGCGCCGATGATCACCAGGGAGCGACCGGGCTGGATCGCGATGTCCACCCCGTCGAGTACACGGCGCCCCTCGAAGGTCTTGGTGACGCCGCGCATTTCGAGCTTGGGCGCCGCGGTGGAGACGGGACTCATCTGAGCAGGCTGGTCATGATGTAATCGGTGGCGAAGACCAGCACCGCCGCTGAGACCACCGCATTGGTGGTGGAGCGGCCGACGCCGCGGGCGCCGCCGCTGCTGTTGAAGCCGTGGTAGCAGCCCATCAGCGCCACGATGAAGCCGAACATCGCCGACTTGATGAGGCCCGAGATCACATCCCAGGGCTGGAGGAAGTTCCAGGTGTTGGCGATATAGATGGTCCCGTTGAACTTCAGCGTCGCCACGGCCACCAGCCATCCGCCCGCGATGCCGATGATGTCGCCGGTGAGCGTCAGGAGCGGCAGGGTCAAGACGCCGGCGGTCAGGCGCGGACCGATCAGGTAGCGGTATGGATCGGTGGAGAGGGTCTGCAGGGCGTCGATCTGCTCGGTGGCGCGCATGGCGCCGATCTCGGCGGCGATGGCGGCGGAGACGCGGCCGGCCAGCATCAGCGCGGCCAGCACCGGGCCCAGCTCGCGCGTGATGCCCAGCGCCACGATCTGCGGCATGATCTGCTCGGCGTTGAAGCGCGCCCCACCCGTGTAGATGTTCAGCGCCAGGGCCGCCCCGGTGAACACCGCCGTCAGGCCGACCACGGGTAACGAGAAGTAGCCGATGGCGTAGAGCTGGCGGACCAGCTGGCGGCCGAAGAATGGCGGCATGGCCGCGGCCATGACGCCCCGCGCGGCGAAGACAGCCAGCCTTCCGGCGGACTGCAGCAGGTCGAAGCTGGAGGCGCCGATGGCGCGGACCGGGTTCACAAGTCCGAACCCAGATAGACACGCTGCACCCGGGAGGAGACGTTGGACAGCAGCTCGAAGGCGATGGTGCCAGCGTCGGCGGCGGCCTCGTCCACCGGCACATTAGGGCCGAACAGCTCCACCCGCGCGCCGGGCCAGGCCTCGCACCCGGTGACGTCCAAGGCGATCAGGTCCATCGATATCCGGCCGAGGAAGGCGCGCTTAGCGCCCGCGAACCATCCATAGCGTGGCCGTTCCGACGCGCGCAAGACGCCGTCGGCATAGCCCAGCCCGACCACTGCAACGCGCAGGGCCCGCTCGGCGCGGTAGGCGGCGCCGTAGCCGACGCTCTCGCCGGGCGCGACGCTGCGCACCTGCAGGATCGGGGCGTCCAGGGTGGCCACCGGGCGGATGCGCGGGTCCGGCGTCTGGAAGGGGCCGCCGCCATACAAGACGATCCCTGGACGCACCACCTGGCCGCGAAACCGCTCTCCCAGGAACAGGCCGGCAGAGGCGCCGAAGCTGGTCCTCACCTGCGGGAACAGGGCCGTCACCGCCTCGAACCGTTCCGCCTGCGCGACATCCATGGGTGCGACCTCGGGATCGGCGCAGGCGAGATGGCTCATCACCAGCTCCAGCTCGACGCCGTGCAGCCCGTCGCTGGTCTGGACCAGCGCGCGCGCCTCCTCGGGGCGTAGGCCGAGGCGGTTCAGCCCAGTGTCGATGTGCAGCACGCCCGACAGGGTGCGTCCGAGGGTGCGCGCATAGGCTGTCCATTCGCGCACCTGGGGCAGGCTGTTCAGCACGGGGGTGAGGTCGTGGGCCGCCAAGTGGGGCGCGGCGTCATCGGTGCAGCCGTCCAAGACGCAGATCGCCGCCGGCCGGCTAGTTCCGAGCGCACCGCGCAGCCGCACGCCTTCGGACAGCCGGGCGGTGAAGAAGCGGCGCGCACCCTCGGCCCATAACCGCCGCACCACTGGCTCCAGACCCAGCCCATAGGCGTCGGCCTTCACCACTGGCGCGACCTCCGCCGCTTCCGCCTCCCGCCGCACGGCGGAGAAGTTGGCGGCGAGGGCGTCCAGGTCGATCGTGTAGCGCGCCTCTGCGGGCAGGCTCACGCGCGCTTGGCCGGTGTCTGCAAGCGGGCGATCAGCGCTGCGGGGCCTTGCGGGCCTGCACGACGGCGGTGCGCAAAAGATCCATCTGGGCGCCTGCGATCATCTGGTCGCCGACGATGAAGGCGGGAGTGCCGTCGATGCCAAGCGCCCGAGCAAGCGCGCGGGCGTCAGCAATCTGGGTGGTGGTGGCGGGGGAAGTCTCCAGCGCCTTGGCGGGGCCCGCATCGACCCCGTTGGCCTTCAGCACGGCCGCGATTGCGTCCTCGTCCAGGTGTTTCTGGGCCAGTAGAGCGCGGTGGACGGGGCCATACTTCCCCTGCGCATTGGCGGCGAGGGCGGCGCGGGCGGCGTCCTCGGAGATGTGGGTCTGATCCTCGGCGTCCAGGATCGGGAACTCCTTCAGCACCAGCCTCACGTCCGGATTGGCGGCCAGCAGCTTCTCCACATCCGGTTCCGCCGCCTTGCAGAAGGGGCAGCGGTAGTCGAAGAACTCCACCACCGTCACCGGGCCCTGCGGGTCGCCCAGCCCGGGGTCGCGGGGGTCGCGTTCCAGCATCTGCTTGCGCGCCACGATGGCGGCGCGCGCGTCGGAGGCCTTGTCGGCGTCAGTTTTGGCCTGCAGCCGCTCTAACGCTTCCTGCAGGACCTCCGGATGAGCCAGCAGGTAGGCGCGAACTCGATGGCCGAAGACGATATCGGCCGGACTCTCCTGGGCATGGCAGGCGGCGACGGGCAGGGCGAGGGCGGCGAGCGACGACAGCAGGAGCGCCAGGGACCGGAGGCGGAAGAGGGGCAAGGGCGGCTTTCCGACGGATTCGCCGTCCTCTTCGGGCCGCCAGCGCTAAGGATCAAGTGCGTTCTCCCTCTTCCCTGCGGAAGAGGGGCTAAACCGCGGCGTCTTCCAGCAAGGTCAGCGTCTGGTCCATGCAGGCGCGGTCGCCGGCGGCGACGATCTGGCCCCCGTACCGCTCCATCGGCTGCCCGCGCCAGTCGGTCACAAAGCCCCCGGCGCCCTGGATCAGCGGTATGGCGGCCTCCACGTCCCAGGCTTTCAGGGCCGCCGGCTCCACCACCACATCGATCGTCCCAAGCGCCGTAAGGGCGAAGAAGTAGGCGTCGCCGCCCAGGCGAGTCAGGCGCGCGGCGTCGCGCACCCTCTGGAAGGCCGTCTGCTCGGGCGGCGTGAAGTAGGTCGCGGGATCGGTCGAGCCCACGATCGCGGTCGCCAGGCCGGCGCAGGCCCGCACCGCGAGCTGGCGCACTCCGTCCGGCCGCAGCAGGCGCGAGCCCAGCGCCGTGCCGACGAAGATTTCCTCCAGATAGGGCTGGGCGATCAGC
>CALMGB010000069.1 GCA_937863535.1 uncultured Caulobacteraceae bacterium | reverse complement strand
GGGCGAGAGCGACGGCATGCTTGAGCTTCATGCGAAGAGGAACTCCTTGGTGCGGAGTTCTTTGACGGTGTCGCGGAGTTGCGATTCGAAGTCGGTGATGAGGCCGTTGAGCTTGGTTTCGAGCTCGCGGGTGCGCTGCTTGATCTCGGAGCGGCCCTCGGCGTCGAGGCGCTCGCGCGCCTCGATCACCCGCTCCTCCAGCCGGTCGGGCAGCACGATGTGGCGGTCGAAGATGCGCGGCCGGTTCTGGTAGCCGATGCGCAGCAGGTCGCGAAAACCCTCAGTGACCACCAGCGCCACGGCCTCGCCCCGCCGCTCCAGGAGCGCATTGGTAGCCACCGTCGTGCCCATCTTCACGCTGGCCACGCGATCAGCCGGGAGCGGCTCGCCCGGGCCCACGCCCAAGAGGTCGCGGATGCCCTGGATGGCGGCGTCCTTGTAGCGCTCGGGATGGGCGGACAGCAGCTTGCGGGTGACCACCTCGCCCTGCGGCGACAGGGCTACCACGTCGGTGAAGGTGCCGCCCCGGTCGATCCAGAAGCACCAGCCCGTAGGCGTGTCCGTGTCCTTATCCATCGAGATCACCCAGCCCCAGAGCTCGGCGCAGCAGGGCGTGCTGCTCGCGATCATGCCACCCGTGGAAGCTCCCTGCCGGCGAAGCCGATTCCGCCCGCGCCACCATGGGCAGCATCGAGACGCCAGCCCTGGCGGCAAGGCCGCACAGCTTGGCCGACAGCCACAGGCCCGCGCCGTAGTTCTCGGGTTCCTCCTGTAGCCACAGCATCTCTGTCGCCCCGCTCGCCTGCAGCGCCTGGACCAGGGCTTCCGCCGGGAACGGATAGAGCCGCTCCAGCCGGATCACCGCCGCCGGCGCCCCGCTGACCTGGCGTTCCTTCTCCAACTCATAGGCGATCTTGCCGCTGCAGACGACCGCGCGCGGGGTCGGGCCGTCGGCCGGCGAGGCGACCACCGGTCGGAAGCCCTGGTCGCCTGTGAAGTCGGCGAGCGGCGAGCGGGCCTGGGGCAGGCGCAGCAGGACCTTGGGCGTGATTACGAACAGCGGTCGTTCGCCCGAGGACGCCTGCTCGCGTAGCAGGTGGAAGTAGTTGGCTGGGGTTGAGGGGTGAGCGACGGTGATGTTGTTCCGCGCGCACAGCTGCAGCAGCCGCTCGATCCGCGCGGAGGAATGCTCCGGTCCCTGCCCCTCCAACCCATGGGGCAGGAGCAGGATGAGGTTTGCGGTCTGGCCCCACTTCTCGAACCCTGCGGCCAGGAACTGGTCGATGATGATTTGGGCGCCGTTGGCGAAGTCGCCGAACTGCGCCTCCCAGATGCAAAGCGTGCCGTTCGAGCCCAGGGCGTAGCCGTACTCGAAGCCCAGCACGGCGTATTCCGACAACGGGCTGTTCACCACCTCGAAGGCGGCGCCGTGCCGGCCATGCTCGGCCATGGGGTGAGATCGGCGGCCGGTCTGCGGGTGGACGGCGGCGAGATGACGCTGGGAGAAGGCTCCCCGCTCCACGTCCTGGCCGCATAGCCGGACCGGCACCCCCGCCCGCAAGGCGACGGCGAAGGCCATGGCTTCGGCCAGCGGCCAGCTTACGCCCCCCTCCAGCTCCTTGAGCCGGCGCTCCATCAGCCGGGCCATCTTGGGCACGCTCCCCCCCTCAGGCGTGCGGCTGAGGGCGGCGACGACCTCGCGCAGCTCGACGCCCGAGGGAGCGGCCACGGACCTCCGGTTCTGGGGCGGTTTGGCCTCCGGCGTCGCTGGCGCTGCGGCGTCGAGCGCGGCTTCAAGCCCGGCGCGAAGGCGGCCGCGTCGAGCCCGGGCCTCATCTTCGCTCAGGCTGCCGGTCTGGATCAGACGCCGCTCGTAAAGGGCGGCTACGCTCGTCTTCTTGTCGACTATGTTGTAATAGGCCGGCTGGGTGAAGCGGGGCTCGTCGAGCTCGTTGTGGCCGTTGGCGCGGTAGCAGACGAGGTCGATCACCGCGTCGCGTCGAAAACGCTCCCGGAACCGGATCGCAAGCCGGGCCGCGCGCACCACCGCATCCACATCGTCACCGTTGACGTGCAGCAGCAGGCTGTCGACCGCCCGCCATGGGCCGGTGCAATAGCGCGAGCTGCGCGCCTCGCTGGGCTCGGTGGTGAAGCCGATCTGGTTGTTGATCACCACGTGGACCGCGCCGCCGACCTCGAACCCCGGAAGCGCGCTGAGTTGAAGGAGTTCGGCGTTTACGCCCTGGCCGACGACGCTAGCGTCGGTGTGGACCACCACAGCCATGGCCCGGCCGGAGCCCTCCGCCCGGCGGCCCCGGGCGAAGCCGACCACCACCGGGTTCACAGCCTCCAGATGGGAGGGGTTGGGCAGCAGGGTGCAGCGTACGCCGCCCTGTTCGCCCTCATGGCCGAAGTGATAGGGAACGTCGCCCGGCAGGTCGTCCCGGTCCGCCAAGGGGTGCTCGCCGCGCATCCGCCCGAACAGCCGCCACGCCTCCATGCCGACGAAGTTGTACAGGATCGAGAGCCGGCCACGGTGCATGGAGCCCATGACCAGTTCGTCGACCTCCGTCGCGACCGCCTCGGCGCGCAGGGCGTGGAGCAGCGGCAGGACGGCGTCGGCGCCCTCGCTCCCGAAGCGCTTCTTGCGCGCATACCTGGCCGCCAGAACCTGGTCGAACACCTCGGTAGCCAGCAGTTGGTCCAGGATTGCGAGTTGGGGGCCGCTAGGCGCGCGCTGAACGCTCTCGAACGCCTGAACCAGCCAGTCAAGCATCTCCGGATCATCGATGTGGCCGGTCTCCAGCGCCATCGACCCCGCATAGCTCTGCGTTAGCTCCGATCGAAGCTCTGTCCCCACACGATCGGCGCGCGCGTGGAGGGGGGACGGTGGCCGCAGCCCTAAGGGATCCAGGTCTGCGTGCAGGTGGCCAAATCGCCGAGCGTAGTGACGTAGACGGCCAGCTTCCGTCTCCTCACTCGACGACTCCGACGTACAGAAGGGGTCGCCATACATCAGGCTGATGAAACTGAAAGCGTTGCGCCAGTCCGGCGCTACTTCGGATGGAGCTTCCAGGTATTGTCGCCAGAGCGCCGCAACGTATTGCTCGTCGAGGACCATGAAGTGTTGGGAATCCGCATCATACTGATGATGAGCGGGGTACCAGACAACCCCCGTACAGCATATGCGGTTTGTACACTATCAGCTATTCGGCGGCATCGCGAGTTCTCCGTTGCCAGCTTCGTACGATGCGCCTCCTATTCTGCCCCGCGGGCGGCCAACGCCAGCTGTTATCTCGACCAGCAAACGGTGCTTTGTTTCGGGCGCGGCTGGCTTGCGCCTAAGTCGCTGGCAGCGGTTCGCGATTATAATTTAGGTGGCTCGAGCGGCAGCCAAACTGTCTGGGTGCTACGGGCCGACGACTGCGCTGAGTTGCCCGTGCGACAGTCCGCCTGATCCGCAGACTCGCGGTCGCTCGCTGAGCGCGATGTGGATCATTGCGAAGCACACAAAGCGGTGACCCTGCGAGCGTAGCGATCATGGTGGCGGCAGAGACTCCGACGACGGCGGCTTCAGGCGAGCAGCCAGCAGATTTTATTTCGAGGGTGGCAAGTCTCAACCGTCCAAACCGGCGGTCTTTTAAGAGAGTCGATATCGACACCGGTATTTGAAGTCGCTAGCCGCTAGTAGTTTCGCGGCCGACCATCGTCTGTCGGGCAGAGTACGCCCGAATGCCCTAGTGTGCACCCCTTAAGACGAACACCGACCAGGAAGCGGCTCGTAAGTCGAAAGCTCGACGCCGCGAACCCCCGGAGTAAAAAGCATTCGCCTTGAACGCCGCCACTATGATCATCTAAGCCTTTGTATTGTGTGAAATTGGCGCCCCATCGCTGATGAAAGCGAGCACTATGTCTACGCCATAGCCCTATGACCAATTGCTATACAGAGAGTAACTCCGGCCGCCCTTAATCTCTCGAACTTTACCGCTAAGAGATCAGTGTGAGTTGCGGGCTAATGGATCACAAGCTTCGGCTGTGTGCTCATTTCGGTGAGAGCCTTACTAAGAGACTCATGACTCTGGGTCGTCGGTGCGCCCAGTTGGTCGGCCTCGGCCACAAGCGGATCAAGCGGCGTGTCGTCTGCGCTGCGGACGTTGTAGAAAGATCGCGCAGGATCGTACAGCGGCTCGCCCGGCAGAAGATAGCGGGTTTCCAATCGGCCGGAGACGTCGAGCACGCTGGCTTCGGCCAGGTAGGTGTCGTGGCGGCTTTCGGCCAGGGTGATCTGGGCCTCGCGTAGGTTCTCGTCCGCGATCAGCACGTCCAAGGTGGTGCGCAGCGCGAAGCCGTACTCGGCCTGGGAGCCCTTGAGCGTCATGGTCGCGGCTTCCACCCCAGCCTGACCCGCGACCACGCCGGCGCGGCCGGAAAGCAGCTGGCTCCAGTCGGACGACACCGCCTGCACCACCTGGCGGCGCGCGGTCTCGATGGCGATACGGTCGCTGGTGTTTTGGGCGACGGCCGCGCGCACCTGCGATCCCGTCAGGCCGCCGGTCAGCAACGGCTGGGTGATCACCACCTGAGCGGTGATGTCGCGGTCGTAATCGCGCGTGTCCAGGGGCGCGACCGGGCCGATGTAACCGAGCGAGCCCTGCAGCGCGACGGTAGGGCGATAGGCGGCGCGAGCCTCTGCGATCTGGTCGCGCGAAGCCTGTTTCGGTCAGCCGGCTGTGGTTCAGCATGGGGTTGGATGCCTCCGCCAGATCGAAGGCCTGGTCCACCGTCGCGGGCAGGCCCGGCAGGGCCGCGGGCGCGGTGAGCGCATCCGGCGGAGCTCCTACAGCAGCGGTGTACTCGGCGCGGCTGATCTCCAGCTGGGCGTCAGCGGCGGCCAGGGCGACCTTGGCGGCCTCGCGCTGCGCCTTTGACTGGGCCACATCAGTGGCGGTGACCTAGCCCAGGTCGAACTTGGCGGTGGACTCGGCCATCTGGCGATCCAGCGTGGCGAGGTCGCTCCGGCGCACGCTCAAGATCTCCTGGTCGCGCAGCACGTCGATGTACGCCTGGATCACCGACAGCAGCACGTTAGCGTCCACGGTGCGCAGGCCTTCGCGCCCCGCCAGCACCCGCGCCTTGGCGGAGCGCACCGCCCATGTGGTGCGCCCGCCGGTGTAGAGCGGCTGGGTCAGGCTCAGCAGCCCCTAGCCGCTGCTGGCCTCCACATGGCCGCCCGAGGGGGCGAAGATGTAGCCCGAGCCCGCCGCCACCGTCTGGCCGCCGAGGCCTGCGCCGAGGTCCTCGCGCTCATAGGCGGCCGTGGCGACCACGCTGGCGGTGGGATGGAAGCCGACGCGGGCCTGGACATAGGTCTCGTGCAGCACCTGCTGGCCGGCGCGCTGGCCGAGCAGGACAGGGTTGGTGCGATAGGCCTCCGCCAGCGCATCGCTCAGGATTCGGCGCGCGCCGAGCCTGCGCCGAACAGCGTCAGTGCAATAGCTGCGCCGGCGCCGCGCCTATTCATGTCGCAGCGCCTTGGCCGGCTCGGCGCGGGCGACGCGCAGCGCTTGGCCCACCACCGTTAAGCCTGCGATCATCCGCGCCAAGAAACTGGCCGCCAGGAAGTACTGGGGGCCGAGCGCGATGCGCTGGTCGAAGCCGGCCAGCCAGTTTCGCATGGCCAGCCAGGCCAGCGGCCAGGCGATCAGGTTGGCGACCAGCACCGGGCGCGTAAACTGGGCGACCAGCAGCCGCAGCACGTCGCTGGTCGAGGCGCCCAGCGTCTTCCTGATGCCGATCTCCTTGGTGCGGCGCGCGGTGGAGAAGGAGGCCAGCCCGTACAGCCCCACGCAGCCGATCAGCACCGCGAGGAGGGCTCCGAAAGTAAACAGTCGCCCATGCTGATCGTCGGGCCGGTAGTAGCGATCTAGGCTGTCCTTGCTGGTGCGGGCTCGGAACGGCACTGCGGGCGCGATGCGCCGCCACTGCGCGCCCATTCGGTCCTCCGCGCGCGGATCGCCGCTGTAGCGCACCCCCGCCACCACGACGGGGAACGCGCCCCAGCATGAGAGATAGATCGTCGGCGGCACGGGCGAGCGGAAGCGGATGTCCTGCACCACGCCGACCACCGTCATGGGTTGGAATACACCGGGGCTGAGATTGTTGAGCAGCGGTTGGCCGATGGCGTCCTCCGCGTTCGGAAAGCCCAAACTGCGCACAGCTGCCGCGTTCAGCACGGCGTTCTGCATTGGTCCGACCGCGTTCAAAGCAGCGGGATCAGTGATGGGCGGCAAGAAGTCGCCGCCGTGGGCGCGGTTCGGCAGCCGCCCGGCGATCAACCGCACCTGGCAGGTCGAGAAGAAGTCGGGGCCCCCACGAACATAGTCGACAACCGGTCCAAGTCCGGCCGAGGCTGGACGTTTGGTGTTACTGTTACAGGTGCTGTTGTCGTTGCCCGGCCCGATGTCCGCCATGGTCGCGCTGGGCGTCGCTCACGGCCGGGTCGCTGACCTTATCCACCAAGATCAGGCCATGGCGCTGGAAGCCAATGTCGGCTTGTCGCACGAAGCGGGTCTGGCCGAGGATCACGCCGGTGGCGATGGTGAAGGCGATGGCTATGGCGAACTGCGCCACCAGCAGGCTCTCGCGCACCTGGGCGCCCGTGCGTCCGCCGCCCGGCGTACGGGCGGAGGCGAGCACCGCCGCGGGACGGAACCGCGACAGCACAAGCGCAGGATAAAAGCCCGCGCCAAACCCTACCGCAGCAACGATCAAGACCAGGGTCGGCAGTATGCCATCGGCGCCGAGATAGTCGATCCGTAGTGATAGCCCGCCCGCCGCATTGATCAGCGGAAGGGCAAGCTCGCATAGGGCGAGGCTGATCAGGGCGCCGAGGCTTGCTGTGAGCACCGCCTCGCCCATGAATTGGGCCACCAGAGCGCGCTCGGTGGCGCCTAGCACCTTGCGCACCGCCACTTCCCGCGCCCGCAAGCCGGCCCTCGCGGTCGCCAGATTGATGTAGTTCACCGCCGCCAGCAGCAGCGTCAACAGTCCGACCACGCCGAGCGCCGCCACCACCGTTGCGTCTTTGGGATTGCTCAGGTGGATCGAAATGAGCGGGGCGGTGCGCAGCCGCAGCAGCTCATGCGGCGGCGGCTTGGAGCCGAGGTCACGAACGCCGTGGCGGTCGGTGAAAGCGTCGAAATTCGCATCCACCGCGTGGGCCGCCTCCGGTATCGGGAACCGCAGATAGGTGGAGAGCTCGTAGTCGCCCCATATGAACCACGCAGGGTTCCGCGCCGGTGTAGGAGTCTTGAGGGTGACGATGTTGTCGAGGTACAGGTCGGTGTTCGCCGGCAAATCGGCGATCACGCCCGTCACTCGGTGGACATGCACGCCGCCGTCATACGTCAGAGCGATGCGCCGCCGATCGGATCGACGTCGCCGAAATCCTGCTTCGCCTGCTTGCGGGTCATCATCAGGCCATCGTGGGACGCTAGCGCGAGGGCCTGATCGCCGTAAACAAACCACAAGTCGAACACTTCGAAGAAGCTCGGATTAACTTTCAAAACGTCAATTGGCGTTAAGTGCGCGCCCTGGAGCAACGTTGCGTGCTTCTAAGATGCGCGTGCCGATCAGCTGTGGATACTCGCCACGCAACTGGTCCAGCAACGCGCCCATGGTGCCGTAGTGCGGGAGCGGCGGTCGGCCTGCGTCCCGATGTTCTGGCTGCTGACGGCGTAGATCTCGCCTGCGTTCAGGATCCAGCGCTCGAAGCTGGTCTTGAAGCGCACGTCCAGCAGTAGCACCAGGAACACAGCGATCCCGACAGCCAGCCCTAAGATGTTCAGCGTCGCGTAAAGCCGGTGGCGCGTCAACGAGCGGTAAAGGGTGAGCAGGGCGTTGCCGATCATGGGAGCCTCCTATTCGTGGCGCAGCGCACGAGCGGGCTCGGCGCAGGCCACGCCAGGGCTTGGCCAACCACCGTCGCGCCGGCGATCAGCAGCGTAAGCGCCGTGGCGGCGAGGAAGTATTGCGGCCCGAGCGCGATGCGCTGGTCGAAGCCGGACCGCCAAGTCCGCCTGGCGAAATAGGCGAGCGGCCAGGCGATCAGGTTGGCGATCAGCACCGGCCGCAGGAGCTGGCCCACTAGATGTTTGATCCCGAGCTTTGGTGGTGCAGTTTTCACGCCGGAATGGAAGGATTGGCTATGGGCCAGGTACTCCACGGGAGCGCC
>CALMGB010000068.1:228-3975 GCA_937863535.1 uncultured Caulobacteraceae bacterium | reverse complement strand
CCTCCGCCCCCGCCCAGCCCAGCGCCCTGGCCCCGAACAGGGACAGCACGATGGGCAGGCCGATGAAGCCGGTGTTGCCGAGCCCCGCGCACATGGGCATGGCCGCCTCCACGTGCGGCGCCCACTTCAGCGCCCGCGCCGCGGCCACCGCCGCCAGGTAGGGGCAGAGCGCGCCCGCGGCGTAGCCGACCAAGCCCAGCGCCACGGTCCCCGAAGGCGGCGAGGCCGCGCCCAGGCTGTGGACCAGCAGGGCCGGAAAGCCCAGCCAGTAGACGTAGCGCGACAGGCCCGTCACGTGGCCTGAGTCGAGAATGCGGGCCCTGGCGAGCACGGCGCCGGCCAGCATGACCAGGAAGAAGGGCAGCACCTTCTCGACGACGAGCACGGCGGCCTCCGGAACGTGCGGTGCATCGCTCCTCTCCCCTTGCGGGAGAGGGAGATTACGCCCCCGGCTTGCCCATGGCGGCTTCCAGGTTCTCGGACACCTTGTCCAGATAGCCCTCCGTCGTCAGCCAGCCCTGGTTCTCGCCGACCAGCAGCGCCAGGTCCTTGGTCATGGCTCCGGCTTCCACGGTATCCACGGTTACCTTCTCCAGCGTCTCGGCGAAGCGGGTCAGCTCGAGGTTGCCGTCGAGCTTGGCGCGCTGCTCCAATCCCTTGGTCCAGGCGAAGATGGAGGCGATGGAGTTGGTGGAGGTGCTCTCGCCGCGCTGGTGCTGGCGGAAGTGGCGGGTGACGGTGCCATGGGCGGCCTCCGCCTCCACCGTTTTGCCATCGGGAGTGAGCAGCACGCTGGTCATCAAGCCGAGCGAGCCGTAGCCCTGGGCCACGATGTCGGACTGCACGTCGCCGTCGTAGTTCTTGCAGGCCCAGACGTAGCCGCCCGACCACTTCAGGGCGCTGGCCACCATGTCGTCGATCAGCCGGTGCTCGTAGTGGATGCCGAGCGCTTTGAACTGATCGGCATATTCGGTGTCGTAGATCTCCTGGAAGATGTCCTTGAAGCGCCCGTCGTAGGCCTTGAGGATGGTGTTCTTGGTGGAGAGATAGACCGGATACTTGCGCTGCAGTCCGTAGGCGAAGCTCGCGTGGGCGAAGTCGCGGATCGAGCTGTCCAGGTTGTACATGGCGAGCGCCACGCCCGAGCCCGGGAACTGGTAGATCTCGTGCTCGATCTTCTCCCCGTCGTCGCCGACGAAGCTGATGGTCAGCTTGCCCGGGCCCGGCACGCGGAAGTCGGTGGCCTTGTACTGGTCGCCGAAGGCGTGGCGGCCGACGATGATCGGCTGGGTCCAGCCGGGCACCAGGCGCGGCACGTTCTTGCATATGATCGGCTCGCGGAAGATCACGCCGCCCAGGATGTTGCGGATGGTGCCGTTGGGCGACTTCCACATCTTCTTCAGGCCGAACTCCTTCACCCGCGCCTCGTCCGGGGTGATGGTGGCGCACTTGACGCCAGCGCCGTGCTTCAGGATCGCCTCGGCGGCCTCGACCGTCACCTTGTCGTCGGTGTCGTCCCGGTGCTCCATACCCAGGTCGTAATAGTCGAGGTCGAGGTCGAGATAGGGGAAGATCAGCTTGTCCTTGATCATCTTCCAGATGATGCGGGTCATCTCGTCGCCGTCGAGGTCCACGACGGGGTTGGCGACCTTGATCTTGGAGAGCGGCATGGGGCAGGCGACCTTCGCGGCGTGAGCGGGCGCGCGGCCGGACTTCGCCAGCGCGCGGGCGCTGTCATAGCCGCATAGCGCGGCTGCGCAAACCCGCCGGTTGCGGCAGGGCGCATGCCGGTCCAAACCCGGGCCATGTCCGCCGAAGCGGCCCCGCCGCCCAAACCTGTCGTCATCCTGGACCGCCCGCAGCTGGCGGAGAACATCGGCGCGGTGGCGCGCGCCATGGCCAACTTCGGCCTGTCGGAGCTTCGGCTGGTCAGCCCCCGCGACGGCTGGCCCCAGGACCGGGCCTGGGCCTCGGCTTCCGGCGCCGACTGGCCGCTGCGCGACGCCAAGGTGTTCGAGACGGTGGGCGACGCAGTGGCCGACCTGCAGCTCGTCTACGCCTGCACCGCGCGCCCGCGGGAGACGCACCTGCCGGTGCTGACCTCCCGGGAGGGCGCGGGCGGCCTCCGGGTCGCGGGGGCGGAGGGCCTGCGCTGCGCCTGGCTGTTCGGGGCCGAGCGGGCGGGGCTGGAGACCATGGACATCGCGCTCTGCCACGCCATCGTCACCATCCCGATCGACCCGAAGTTCCACTCCCTGAACCTCGCCCAGGCGGTGGTGGTGAACGCCTACGAGTGGTGGACCTCGGCCCCCGACCTCGTTCCCGCCCGCCTGACCGGCGAGGCCGCCATCGCCGACGGGGCGATGATGATGGGCGTCTACGAGCATCTGGAGGGCGAGCTGGACCACGCCGGCTTCTTCTTCCCACCGGAGAAGAAGCCCTCGATGCAGCGGAACCTGCGCGTGGCGCTCGGCCGCGCCCGCTTCACCGAGCAGGAGGCGAGGACCTTCCGGGGCGTCATCACCGCGCTGGTGAGAGGGCGGGGCCGGACCTTCGCCAGGCTGGGCGGCGATCCTCCTTCATGACGGGGGAGCTGGCACGCTCAGTTCCCTTCCCCTCGAAGGGGGAGGGCGGATGACGCTCGACATGGAGGCGGATAGACTGGTCCGGCACGTCCGAGGAGATTCCATGCGCGCGTTCACCCTGGTCGCCGTGCTGCTTGTCCTGAGCGCCGGGGGCGCCGCCGCCCGAACCAGCGCGCCGCCACCTGTGAACTACGGAGATCCGGCGTCCTGGCTCTGCCGTCCCGGCGCCGAGACGGCCTGCACCACGGGTCTGGACGCCATGGTGGTCACCGCCGACGGCGCGCGCACGCTGCAGACCTTCCAGCCCGCCGCCGATCCGCCGATCGACTGCTTCTACGTCTATCCGACCGTCTCCAGCGAGCCGACGACCTATGCCGACATGGCCGCCAGCCCCGAGGTCACGGCCACGGTGCGCACCCAGGCGGGGCGGCTGACCTCCCGCTGCCGGCTCTATGCGCCGATCTACCGCCAGCTGACCTCCGCCGGGCTCCGCCTGATCATGGGCGCGGGCCAGGACCCGGACTGGAGCAAACCCTATGGCGACGTGCGCTCGGCGTGGCGCTGGTACATGGCGCACGACAACCATGGCCGCGGCGTGGTCTTGGTGGGCCACAGCCAGGGGACCATACTGCTGCAGCAGCTGATCGCCGAGGAGATCGACGGCAAGCCGGCGCAGAAGCAGCTGGTCAGCGCCTTCCTCGCCGGCGACCCGGGACTGCCCGTGCCGACGGGCGCGAAGGTGGGCGGGGTGTTCAAGTCGACACCGCTCTGCGCCGCGGCGGGACAGGTGGGCTGCGTGTACGTCTGGTCGGACTATGTCGCCGACGACGCCGCGCCGCATCGCCTGTTCGGCCACAACCCCGGCGGCGGCCTGGTCGCCGGCTGCGTCAGCCCGGCCGCGCCGGGGGGCGGACCCGGCGCCCTGGAGGCCTACCTGCCCAAGCCCGCCATGGCGCCCGCCGGCGACCCACCCTCGGTGGAGCTGGTGGGGCAGCTTTCAGCGGAGTGCCGGATGGACGATCAGGGCGACGTAGTGCGGGTGACGGTGCTGCCGGGCCGCTACCAGGACTTGCTGGGCTCTAGCCTGGAGCGCTCGGCGGGCCATTCGGGCTGGGGACTGCATCGGCTGGACATGGACCTGCTCCAGGGCGACGTCCTGGAC
>CALMGB010000068.1:0-218 GCA_937863535.1 uncultured Caulobacteraceae bacterium | reverse complement strand
GCCGAGACGGCGACCTGGACGCGGCGGTAACCGGTCCGAGGCTGCAATGACGGGGATGACGGCGCAGGCCAGAGAAGCGCCGCGGCCGCACGGCTGGTCAGCAGGGAGGGAGGCCTGGGCCTTGTGCCCGAGGCCGCGCGCCGCTTCCGGGACGAGGCGGGGCGGCCGAACCAGGCCGCGGCCGCCCTCGCCGACCACGCCGTCCTGCTCGCAGCAGG
>CALMGB010000067.1 GCA_937863535.1 uncultured Caulobacteraceae bacterium | reverse complement strand
GGTCTAGGCCGCTCGCCGTCCGTCCATGGAGTGCGGCCGCGAGGTCCCGTTCGGAAGCCGTCCATGCGCCTGCCATTCGCCGCCGTCCTGCTCCTCACCCCCGCCCTCGTCCTGCAGGGCTGCGGAAAGAGCGCGGGGCTGCGGGGCGCAGCCCGCGCCGGCCCTGCGATCGCCCCGTCCGGTGCGCTCAATGCAGGTGGCGAGCCGCAGTGGAGCGCCCAGGTGCGTGGCGGCCAGCTGAGGTTCAGCACGGGGGAGGCCTCGGCCTCCAGTGTCACCGCCCGGCTCGCCGACCACGGCAAGGCCGGCGCAGCCTGGAGCGGACCTCTGCCCGCAGCGCCTGGACAGCCGCCGGCCACCCTGAGCCTGACCGCCGTCGCAAAGCCCTGCGTGGACGCCCCCACCGGCATGACCTATCCGCTCACCGCCGTCGTGGAGGTCTCCGGGCGGCGCTTCGCTGGCTGCGCCGCGCCGGCCGGCCAGGGGCTCGGGCCGCGCACCTGACCCAGACAGGGTCGGCCGGTTCGTCGCGCCGTGGGGCGATCTCTGCTATGCAGCCGATGATGGCCGACGGCGAGATCAGGACCCGCGGGGATGCTGAGGGCAGGGCCGTGTTCGGCCGCGGCTTCCTCTACGACCTCTGGTACTTCGTGGAGCTGGGCTCGGCCCTGAAGCCCGGTGCGATGCGCCGCTACGAGGTGCTGGGCGAGCCGGTGCTGCTCGGGCGCGACCGGGCGGGCCAGGTCTTCGCCCTCCGCGACATCTGCCCCCACCGCGCCGCACCGCTCTCCGCCGGTGCGATCGGCGTGGGCGAAGGCGGGGCGGCGGAGGTCGCCTGTCCCTACCACGGCTGGCGCTTCCGCACCTCCGACGGGGTCTGTGCGGCCATGCCTTCCCTGGCGGAGGGCCAGGAGCAGGACCCGAGCCGCATCCGCGTGCGCCGCTATCCGGCGCGCGAGAGCCAGGGTCTGATCTTCGTGTACATGGCCGCCGATCCGCGCGCGCCCGAACCGGCGGACGCGCCGCCGGTTTTCCCCGGCGTGGTCGGTGGTGGGCCCAAGATCATCGAGCGGATGGACTTCGACAGCCACCTGGACCACGCCATCGTCGGCCTGATGGACCCCGCCCACGGCCCCTACGTTCACCAGCAGTGGTGGTGGCGCTCGGCGAAGAAGCAGCTCGACAAGGCCAAGTGGTTCGAGCCGCGCGAACTGGGCTTCGCCATGGCCCGCCACGCGCCGTCGAAGAACAGCCGCGCCTACCGCCTGCTGGGCGGGGCGCCCGAGACCGAGATCACCTTCCGCCTGCCGGGCCTGCGCTGGGAGCACGTCCAGGTGGGCGCCCGAACGGTGCTCGCCCTGACCTGCCTGACCCCGGTGACCGCGGCCCGGACCCGCATCACCCAGCTGATCTGGTCCGACCACCCGGCCCTCGCCCTGCTGCGCCCCTTGATCGCGGCCGGCGCCCGACGGTTCCTGAAGCAGGACGGCGACATGGTGAACCTGCAGAACGAGGGCCTGCGCTACGACCCGCCCCTGCTCTGGATCGACGACGCCGACCGCCAGGCCAAGTGGTACCAGGCGCTCAAGCGCGAGTGGGCCGCGAGCCGGGCGGAGGCGCGGCCGTTCGTGAACCCGGTGAAGGCGACGACGCTGAGATGGCGCAGTTGAGCCACAACCTAGAGCCTTCCCCCTCGAAGGGGGAGGGTTGGGTAAGGGTGTTCGCACGGGCGTTTGGGCGAAGGGCGAAGGCGGCGCCCGCGCCCTTCCCCCCACATCCTGCACCCACCCCTGCCCCTCCCCGTGGGAGGGGTGAGCGCGGCGCCTCCCTCGAAAGGCGCGCGCCATGATCGCCGCCCTCTTCGCCGGCGCCCTGCTCATCGTCGTCCTGCTGGTGGTCTCCGCCCTCTTCTCCGCCGCCGAGACCGCGCTGACCGGCGCCAGCCGCGCGCGCATGCACCAGTTGGAGCGTGACGGCGACAAGGCGGCCCAGCGCGTCAACCTGCTGATCGACAATCAGGAGCGGATGATCGGGAGCGTGCTGCTGGGCAACAATCTGCTGAACATCCTGCTCTCCTCGCTCGTGACCGAGTTTCTGGCCCACGCCATCCCCGGCGCCTGGGGCGTGGCCATCGCCACGGGGCTGGTCACCTTCCTGGTGCTGGTCTTCGCCGAGGTGCTGCCCAAGACCATCGCCATCGCCCGGCCCGACGACGTGGCGCGCGGCCTGTCGGCCCCCTCGCGCATCGTCGTGGCCCTGTTCGGCCCTGTGATCTCGGCCATCCAGTCCTTGATCAAGTGGGGCTTCCGCCTGTTCGGCCTGGACCTAGACGAGGCCGCCGACGAGGCCTTCGCCCAGGCCGAGATCCGCGGCGCCATCGAGTACCACCACGAGGAGGGCCTGGTGGAGAGCCGAGACCGCCACATGCTCGGCGGCGTGCTCGACCTGGCTGACATGGACGTGGGCCAGGTCATGGTCCACCGCACCAACATCACCCTGCTAGACGCCGACCAGGGCGCCCGCGAGCTGATCGCCCAGGTGCTGGAG
>CALMGB010000066.1 GCA_937863535.1 uncultured Caulobacteraceae bacterium | reverse complement strand
GCCGTGCTTGGCGCCCAACTCCGCCACCGTCCGCTCGCCCCGCAGCGCTTCCAGCGCTACCTTGGCCTTAAACTCAGCCGAATATCGCTTCCGCTTCCCCGTCATCGGGTCCGTCCTTCCCCTCGGTCGATCCCACCTTAGCCTCCTGTCCAAATTCTGGAGACCGGCTCAGACACGCCGAGGTTCACCGGAGGCGCGAGGTCGTGCGCACCCTCTATTGCGATTTCGCCCCTATGTACCCGACGGTCTGCACGCTCATGGGCTTGTGGCGCTACGTCATCGCTGACGGCGTGGAAGAGCACGACGCCACCGCCGAAACGACCGCGCTCCTTGCCGGCATAACCGTGGGCGATCTTCGGACGCCAGACCTTTGGCCGGCTTCCAGGTCATCGTCCAGGTCAAGGCGGACGCCGATATCTTCCCGGTGCGCACCGCCTATGGCCGCGAGGCGTTCGCCACCATCGGCGTGAACTACCTCTCCGCCGACCGTCCCTTGTGGTTCACCTTGGCGGACTGCATAGCGTCCAAGCTCCTGACCGGCAAAGCGCCTGAGGTTGTGAGCGCCATACGGTTCACGGCTAAAGCACCGCAAGCCGGTCTCCGGCCGGTCGACATCGCGGGACAAGCCGCCTACCGGGTGGACCCGCTTGAGGATGACTTCTACCGCAGCCTCATCGACCTACGCCGCGAAGTGAAGTCTCGCCAGAAGGCCGCGAACTCGCAGGAGGCGGCGGACCGCTTAGAGGCCGAACAGCTAGCCCTGAAGATCATCGCCAACGCTACGAGCTACGGCATTTTCATCGAGCTGAACGTGGAGGATGCCGACGAAGGCGGGCAGGACTTGAACGTCTGCGGCGCGGAAGGCGAGTTTCAGACACACGCCGCTAAGCGAGAGAGGCCAGGAACCTTCTTCCACCCAATGCTGGCGACCACAATCTGCGGGGCGGCCCGTTTGATGCTGGCGATCACAGAGCGCCTCCTCTTAGACGCCGGCCTGGACTGGGCTTTTTGCGATACCGACTCCATGGCGTTCGCCATGCCGACCGGCATGGACCGCGAGGAGTTCGTCCGCCGGGTCGAAGGGGTTTGCGCTTGGTTCGAAGACTTGAACCCCTACGCCGTGAAAGGCTCCATCCTGGAGATGGAAAAGCAGAACCGTGCTCGCGTCGCCTCGGCCGACGGGAGTACGCCATACGAGCCGCTGTTTTGCCTCGCCGTCTCAGCCAAACGCTACGCCCTGTTCAACGTCGGCGATGACGGCCGGCCGGTGATACGAAAAGCATCCGCCCACGGGCTCGGCCACCTCGCGGCCCCCTATCAGGCCGACGGCTCGGCCGAGATCGGCGGCGAGACGGACGCGGAAGACAGCGGCGTTCACCAATGGCAGGAGGATGTCTGGCGCGCGATCGTGGAAGCGGCGCTTTCTGATACGCCTCGCGAGGTTGCGTCGCGATGGCACCCCGCGTTAAGCGGCCCGGCCGCGAGCAAGCACGCGGCCACCACGCCTGAACTCATGAAGGGGCTCGCCGCTTACAATGAGGCGCACGAAGAACCTGATCGTATTACGCCCTTCAGCTTCATGCTCTGGCTTCATGCCAAGCGCCGCCGAGATAAACACGCTGAAGACCCGCAAGCCCATTGGGACCCAGATGCCCGAGAGTTGAAACCAGCCGCCGCCTACGTCCGCAATCTCGCTGACATAGGCCGCATCTTTGATCGGGTTACCGGAGAGGACGTCCCCCCTGACGATCTCCGATCCTACGCCGACATCCTGCGCTCCTACCATCTCCACCCCGAAGCCAAGTTCCTTGGCGGCGGGTGGACTGGCCGAGGCGTCTTACGGAGACGGCACGTCTGTGTCGACGCCATCGTACATATCGGCAAGGAAGCCGATGAACTAGATGACATCGAGGAGTTCGGAATAGAGGATGAGGAGCCGGCCATCGTCTACGAGGCTTCCGCAGTTGATCGTGCCGCGATGATCGCAGTTGTCAGCCAAGTGAATGTCAGGACACTCAAGGCTGAAGCCCGCGTGGGGCACAAGATCATCACGAAAGTCTTGATGACAGACCTAGATATATCGCTGGAGGCTCTTAGCCGCGTGTACCGAGCGTCGCTGAGGATTTTGGCTCGTGAGAAGTCCGACGCCGCACGCGCGCGGGAGCTTCTGGCGTGGGCGGCGGTATGGGCTGAACGACGTTCGATGGCTGAACTAGGTCGGCGGCTTCCGCATGATCCCGATAACCTGCGCAAGTCCATCATTGGCAAGGCGAAGGCTGGCAAGCGGTTGCTGGATAGCATCGAGCAATTTCGAGCCGCTGAGGAGGAGCCCTGCGAGCCAGATGGGCCGCCAGTAGCGGACCTTGGGAACGGTTCTTGAGGATGGGGTTGCGGACGATAGCTCTTCCTCCACGAGCGACAGGCTTGCACTCGCGGCCATCCGAGACGATAACAACGCTGCGGCGAGCGGTTCGGCGGCTCTGATTGTCGGTGGGTGAGGACAGCCCGTTCTGTCCTTAAGGGTTCATGGCTCCCGTGCAAAAGCCAGTCGCGCTACTCATCCATTAAGTTCGTCGGAGAGCGCAATGAATACCTTGCTTGTTGGGCAAGCGGCCAAGCCTATCCAAAAGACTCGGCTGCCTCGTATTCTAGCTAAATGCGACCACTTCAGCTATGTGCGTAAGGGTAAAAGCGTCTGCACCTTCTGTGAGTGGAACGAGCCTCTGAAACGCGCAAGCTACCGATACCGTGATATCATGAAGGGTGCTAGGTCAGGTACGAGATGGCCAATACATATATCTCAGGCCGCATTTGAGCAGTGGTATTGCCGCGAGGCGGCTAAGTTGGATGCTTGTCACTATTGTGGCGTCACTCGCCTGCAGCTGCGTGATGAAGGTTCACACCTCTGCTCGTGGCATATAGATCGCGTGAATAACGCCATGTTTTACGACGTCGGCAATCTCGTACTCGCCTGTGACCACTGCAACACGTGGAAAGGTGCACGTCGGACCTACGAGGAAACAGTGGCACATGGCGCGTCTAGATGGCGAGGCCGGTGAAACTTTGATCCACCAAGGTGTCCGCTCAGGGTGCAGGCTGTGTAAAAACGCGGTTGTTGTGGTAGTCTCTGATGCAATCGGA
>CALMGB010000065.1 GCA_937863535.1 uncultured Caulobacteraceae bacterium | reverse complement strand
CCGCCCGCCCGCGCCGACGCCCCGCCCCCGGCCGCCGCCCGCGACTCCACCCGCGTCAGCGTCGCCGGCGAAACGACACGGGCCTATGTCAACGCCTGCGCCTTCGGCCAGGAGGCCGAGGTCGCCCAGCGCGCGGTGGACGTGGTGCAGCAGACCTTGGCCGTCACCAAGGCCCAGCAGGCCGCCGGCGGCGTCGGCCAGCTCGAAGTGGTGCAGCAGCAGGGCCTGCTTCAGCAGGTCCAGGCCGACCAGCCGGCCTATGACGCCCAGCGTCGCAGCGCCCTGTTTCAACTGGCCGTCCTGACCGGCAAGCCGCCCGAGGCCATCTCCAAGGAAGCCGACGCCTGCAAGGCCGCACCCACCTTGAAACAGCTGGTCCCCGTAGGTGACGGCCAAGCCCTGATCCGCCGCCGCCCCGACGTTCGCGAGGCCGAGCGCCAGCTCGCCGCCAACGTCGCCCGCATCGGCGTCGCCACCGCCGACCTCTACCCCACCATCACCCTCGGGGGGTCCGCAGCGGAATCGGCCACCAAGCTCGGCAACCTGGCCTCCACTGGCGGCCTGAGCTATCTCATCGGCCCGCTGCTAAGCTGGAGCTTCCCGAACAATCTGGCCGTCCACGCCCAGATTCGGGAGGCCCGGGCCGCAGCCTCCGGCTCGCTCGCCAACTTCCAGCAGACGGTGCTGCAGGCGCTGCAGGACGTGGAGACCTCCCTGGTCGCGTACCAGGGCGAGCTTCGCCGCAACAAGTCGCTCAAGGGCGCCGACGACGCCCAGCGCCACGCCTTCGATCTCCAGCGTATCCGCTATCGCGAAGGCTCGGCCAGCTATCTCGACCTGCTGACCGCCGAGACCAACCTGGTCAACGCCGACCTGGCCCTCGCAGCCTCCAATCAGGCGCTGGCCTCAGATCAGGTCACGGTGTTCAAGTCGTTAGGCGGCGGCTGGGAGCAGGCGCCGCCTGTCGTCCCGCTATCGATCCCCGATGGGAAAAAGGGCGGCGCGGCGACACCCGTGACCTAGCCTGGACGACGCACGCGCGAGCATCCAAAATCCCGAGCATGGCCGGCTACTGTCCGGGGGGTGATGATCGTCTCCAAGCCGGATCGAGGTGTTCGCCGGCCTTCCAAGTCGGCCACGAGGATTCGCGCGGGAAACCCGCTCGCTGCTGCGCAAGAGAAAAGGGCCGCCTTGAGAGCGACCCTTCGAGACGATAGCGGGCTGGTCCGGTCAGTTGCCGTAGTTGGCTTCCCAGTGCAGGCTGCGGCCAACATAGTCGAGTTGGGACTGGACGTAACCCTGCTGGTCCGGCGTCAACTGACCATAACGCTGATAGTTGGTGTGGGCATAGTGGCGGACTTGGCGCAACCGGGTGTAGGCCCGCTGAGCCGCGTCCGGGGTGATCCGGCCGTTCGCCGACAGCCAGTCGACCCGCTGTTGCAAAAAGTCGATCCGCTGGCGAACGTCCGTCGGCGCACCCTGCCAGAAACCGCCGCCGCCTGGAGGCGGGCCGTAACCCGGCTGGCCATAGCCCTGCTGGCCATAGCCCGGCTGGCCATATCCCGCCGCGCCATAACCGCCATTCGGCGGCGGGGGCGCGCCATAGCCCGGCTGTTGCTGGGGATAGTAGTAGCCGGGGGGGCAGGGATCGTTGCGCTGGCCGGAGATCACGTTACCGGCGACGCCGCCGCCGACGGCGCCCAGCACCGCGCCCTCTCCGCGCGAGTGGCGACCCGCCAGCACACTGCCCAGCAGGGCGCCCGCGCCCGCGCCGAGCACGGTCCCGGCGACCTGGCTATTCTGGTTGGACCGAACGCAAGCCGGATCGGGCGGTTGGGCTAGGGCGGCGCTGGGCAGGATAGCCGCCAGCACGCCGGCCAGAATAATCTTCTTGTTCATCTCACGCCTCCTTGATCAGCACGCGTCGAAGCGTGCGACCTGTTTCAAGTGTTAGGAGCTTAGCGTCTTCAAGCTGAACCGGGGCTAACGGCCACGCTCACGCATGCGTCATCTCTACCGCGCCGGAATCCCGCCGGTCAGCGATGATAGTGGCGATGCGCCATGTAGTGGCCGACCGCACAGCCCCCAGCAGCGCCGACCAGGGCATGATGGCCGGCGAAGTGGCCAGCGACGCCGCCAACCACGGCGCCTTTCAGGCAACCCCGAGCCTCGGCGGCGCTAGCGGTCAGGGCCAGCGCTGCAGTGGCGGCTATCAGGATGCTTTTCATGTCGAAACCCCAGTTAAACTCATACGGCAACGCGTAAGGCCAAGCTTCGGTCCCCTGCGGCAGCCTTACATTTGTGATCGGAAACCAGCCGTAGATCTCAGACCACCCGATCGACCAGCATCGCCTTGATCGAGGCGATGGCCTTGGCCGGGTTCAGCCCCTTGGGACAGACCTGGGCGCAGTTCATGATGGTGTGGCACCGATAGAGCTTGAAGGGGTCTTCCAGGTAGTCGAGCCGCTCTCCCCGCGCCTCGTCACGGCTGTCGGCCAGCCAGCGATAAGCCTGCAGCAGGGCGGCGGGGCCCAGGTACTTTTCCTGGTTCCACCAGTAACTGGGGCAGGCCGTGGAGCAACAAGCGCATAGGATGCATTCGTAGAGACCGTCGACCAAGCCGCGGTCCTCGGGCGTCTGCACCCACTCCTTCTGCGGCTCGGGGGTGTCGGTGTGCAGCCAGGGTTCGATGGACTCGTATTGGGCGAAGAATAGGCTGAGGTCGGCCACCAGGTCCTTGATCACCGGCATGTGCGGCAAGGGAGAAATGGTGATCTGATTGCCTGGCACATCGCTCCAGGCGTGGGTGCAGGCCAGGGTGTTGCGACCGCCCAGGTTGATCGAGCAGGAGCCGCAGACGCCCTCGCGGCAAGACCGGCGGATGGCCAGGGTCGGGTCCACGGTATTCTTGATGTGCAGGATGGCGTCCAGCACCATCGGCCCACAAGCGCCCACGTCCACGTCGTAGGTGTCCCAGCGCGGATTGGCGTCTATCTCCGGGTCGTAGCGATAGACCTTGAAGGTCTTGATCTTCCTGGCGCCTTGGGGCGCAGGGTGGTGCTTGCCCTTGGTGACCTTCGAGTTCTTCGGGAGGGTGAATTCGGCCATAGGCTGATCCTCAGTACACCCGCTTCTTGGGTGGGATGTACGACACGTCATTGGTCATGGTGTATGTATGCACCGGGCGGTAATCGATCGAGACCTTGCCGGTGTCCCGGTCGAGCCACGCCAGGGTGTGCTTCATCCACTCCGCGTCGTTGCGGTCCGGATAGTCGTCGCGGGCGTGCGCCCCCCTGCTCTCCGGCCGATTGACGGCGGAGTTCACAGTCACGGCCGCCTGGCCAATCAGGTTGTCGAACTCCAGCGTTTCCATCAGGTCGGTGTTCCAGATCATGCCACGGTCAGTCGTGCGGATGTCGGCGACCCTGTCGTAGATGGCGCCAATGCGCTTGACGCCCTGCTGCAGGGTGTCGTCGATACGGAACACCGCCACGTCCTCCTGCATCGCCTTCTGCATCTCCAGCCGGAGCGTCGAGGTGGGCGTAGAGCCCGAGGCGTTGCGGAAGCGGTCCAGGCGCGCGAGGTGCGGGTCGGTGAGGGCGGCGGAGATCTCGCGCTGGCTCTCGCCCGGCTTGACGATCTCGGCCGCCCGAAGGCCCGCCGCGCGCCCGAACACCACCAGGTCGGTCAAGGAGTTGGAGCCCAGCCGGTTGGCGCCATGGATGGAGACGCAGGCCGCCTCCCCCACCGCCATCAGCCCCGGCACCACGTGGTCGTTGTCCTCGCCGACCTTGGTCAGCACCTCGCCGTGATAATTCGCAGGAATGCCGCCCATGTTGTAGTGGACGGTTGGCAAGACAGGGATCGGCTCCTTGGTGACGTCGACGCCGGCGAAGATGCGGGCCGACTCCGAGATGCCGGGCAACCGCTCGGCGATCACGGCAGGATCGAGGAGATCCAGGTGCAGGAAGATATGGGCCTTGTTTGGACCCACCCCGCGCCCTTCCTTGATCTCCACCGTCATGGATCTGCTAACCACATCGCGGGACGCCAAGTCCTTGGCCGAGGGGGCGTAGCGTTCCATGAAGCGCTCCCCTTCTGAGTTCGTCAGGTAGCCGCCCTCGCCTCGCACGCCCTCGGTGATCAGCACTCCCGCGCCGTAGATGCCGGTGGGATGGAACTGCACGAACTCCATATCCTGCAGCGGCAGGCCCGCCCGCAGGATCATGGCGTTGCCGTCGCCGGTGCAGGTGTGGGCGCTGGTGCAGGACAGGTAGGCCCGACCGTAGCCGCCGGTGGCCAGGATCACCAGTTGGGCCGAAAAGCGATGCAGCGTCCCGTCGTCGAGCTTCCAAGCCGTGACGCCGCGGCAGGCCCCCTCGTCCATGATCAGGTCGAGGGCGAAGTACTCGGTGAAGAATTCTACCGAGCGGCGGACGGACTGGCCGTAGAGGGTGTGAAGGATGGCGTGGCCGGTGCGGTCGGCGGCAGCGCAGGTGCGCTGGATCGGTCCCTCACCGAAGTTTTTCGTCATGCCGCCGAAGGCGCGCTGGTAGATTCTGCCCTCCTCGGTGCGGGAGAAGGGCACGCCCCAGTGCTCTAGCTCGTAGACAGCGGCGGGGGCGTTTCGAGTCAGGTACTCGATGGCGTCCTGGTCTCCGAGCCAGTCGGAGCCCTTGACGGTATCATACATGTGCCAACGCCAGTCGTCGGCGCCCATGTTGCCCAGCGATGCGGAGATGCCGCCCTGGGCCGCCACGGTGTGGGAGCGCGTAGGGAAGACCTTGGAAACGCAGGCGGTTTTCAATCCCGCCTGGGCGCAACCGAGTGCGGCGCGGAGCCCGGAGCCCCCTGCGCCGACCACCACCACATCATAGACATGGTCGACGAAAGTGTAGGCCGAGGCCATGACTAATGGGCTCCTACGCCCACAAGGGCGACTTTTAGGATCGAGAAGACGCCGATCGCGGCCGCCAGCCAGCACAGGCCGGAATTAAGCAGCAGCGCCGGCAGCTTGCTGCGCGGGAGGTGGATATAGTCCTCGATGATCACCTGCATACCCATCTTCATGTGCAGGGCCGAAACAAATACCAGGAGCGCCGCCATCACCGCGTTCAAAGGCGACTGCAGGAAGGCGACCGCGCCGTCATAGCCGCCTTGGCCGAGCCTAATTCCGGCATAGACCGCCCAGAGCGTCAGCGGCACGAGCGCCACCGACGTGGCCCGCTCACTGATGAAGCTCCCGACGCCGGAGTGGGCGCTCCCGAGGCCGCGGGCGCGGGCGAGCGGGGTGCGGAGAGAGGATCGCGACATGGATCAGGCCCTCAGCATCAGGCCGATGGCGAACACCGTCACCGACGCCACGATCGCAAAGGCGAAGCAGAGCCAAGCGGTGATGTTGGCTGTGGTGGGAAGGAAGCCCTTGCCGCTGTCGAACGCGAGGTGCCGCACGCCCGCCGCCAAGTGATAAAAGTTTGCGACCGTGATCCCGAACAGGATCAGCAGGCCCAGCGGCGAGCCAAGCAGGCCGGCGTAGCGGTTATAGGCGTCCGGCCCAGCGGCCAGAGAAAGCGCCAGTCCCACCACGATCAGCAGGCCGACATAGAGCGCACCCCCACTGACCCGGGTGCAGATCGAAGCGGCCATGGTAACGTGCCACCGCCAGACACCAAGGAAAGGCGACATCGGCCGCGCCCGCACGGCCCCTGGTCCGGCGGCGTCCGCCCTGAGCTGGCTCATCCGCGCCCTTTCGCACTTGTAATGCGCCCGCTTTTAAACCCGCACCCCCCGGTGTCAAACGATGGCTGCCACATTGTGGCCCTTCGGCAACATAGGTTACGGCCTCTTGCCGCACCTGGGCTCGCTGGGTCAGATTGCTCCGGCCAAGCTTCGTAACGCAGCCAAGCGTCCGAAAGCGAGGGTGAGGGTCTTGCGCCGGGCGCCGGCCAGCGGCGTAGTCGGGGCCTCCGTCAGGATGGCGCCTCCGAAAGCGTCGGCCACGATCAGCCCCGGACCCTCCGGCAGCACGGCGCGCGGGAACTCCGGCGCCACGGCGAAATAGAAGGTGTCGCAGTAGGGCAGGTACTCGCACCATTTCTGATCGGCGCGGAAATCCTCCAGAGAGGACTTGACCTCCACAATGACGAACTCGCCCCGCGGCCCCAGCGCCATCAAGTCGACCCGCCGTCCGTTGGGGAGCGGCGCCTCCAGCAACGGCGCGTAGCCGAGCTGCGCCATCAGCCTAGCGGCGCCGCGGGTGACGCGTCCGGTGATCTCAGGCCGGCAGGCGATCTGGGCGATGGAGCTCACCCAGCCAGAATGTTCCGCCTTCGTTCGTTGTCAAGCCGTCGCCGGCATCACGCCCCCTTGTCGTAGATCAGCTTGCTGGTGTCATACCCCAGCGACTTGGCGCGGGCGACCAGGGCGGCCTTGTGGGCCTGGAGGTCGGGGGAGCGGCTGAACAGCCAGAGGTACTTGCCGGTGGGCTCGCCCAGCACGACCCAGCTATTGTCCGGCGCATAGTCCAGCACCCAGTAATCCTTGAAGACGAAGGCGAAGAAGGTCAGGCGAAACTTGGCGTTGGTGCCGGGGTCCAGCACCTTCATCATCGGATGGTAGAGCTTGGGCTGGCCCTTGGCGTGGATGCAGGCGTCCACGACCTTGAAGCCGCCGTCGTCGGCGGGCGTGTAGGTCACCTGGGCGTCGACGCACTCCTCCTCGATCTTGTTGTGCAGCCGGGCCACCTCGTACCAGCGACCGCTGTACTTCTGCAGGTCGATGGGCCTGGCCGGTTCGGGCGCGGCGGCCATCAGGACGAGGGACAAGGGCGCGAGAAAGGCGGCGAGTCTGGCTATACGCATCGGCTCGGATCTGGGGCTGGGTGCAAGGTCCTGAAGCGCCTCTATGTTTCGCTATTTGGGCGAGATGGCGGCGGATGTAGCCGACCGAAGCCCGATATCGCCTTCGACAGCCGAGCTATCATGGTCGCCACGTCGCCGCCTTGTCAAAGCGCCAGGAACACCGGCCGCACCCCCGCGCTTCTCCTGGTGACTGGAGATAAACGCCATGGCCGACGCAGAGACGCCCGACGCCAACAAGGAGGCCCGCGACGACGCCGCGGGTAAGACCCCCAAGCAGCAGGCGAAGGAAGGCGCGCAATTCCTTAAGGACGAACGCGAGCGCGAGCTGCCGAAGGACAACTGGCCCGGCAAGGGCGAGCCTTGAGGCCAGCCAGCCGCCGCTCCTCCCCACCGCCGCCGGTGCAGGGATCGCTGCGGCTGGTACTAGGCGATCAGATCAGCGACGGCCGCCTGTCGTCGCTGCGCGACCTCGATCTGCAGCGCGACGTGGTGCTTATGGCCGAGGTTAAGAGCGAGGCGAGTTACGTCCGCCATCACAAACAAAAGTTCGCCCTCGTCTTCTCCGGGATGCGCCAGTTCGCTGACCGCCTGCGCGGTGAGGGCGCCGTCGTTCGCTACGTGCGCCTGGACGATCCCGCGAACACCCACAGCCTGAACAGTGAGGTGCTGCGCGCTCTGCACGATCAGCCCTTCGAGCGGGTGGTGGTCACCGAGCCCGGGGAGTGGCGGCTGGTCCACGTCTTCGACGAACTGGCGCACCTTGCTCCGGTCCCGGTGGAGGTGCGTCCCGACAACCGTTTCATCTGCTCGCGCGTCGAGTTCGAGGCCTGGGCCAACGACGGTCGCGGCGAGCTGCGGATGGAGTTCTTCTACCGCCTAATGCGCCGCAAGACCGGCTTGCTGATGGACGGCGACAAGCCCTCAGGTGGCCGCTGGAACTTCGATACGGAAAACCGCAAGCGCCTTCCCAAGGGCAAGCCGATCCCCCGGCGTCACATGATCGAGCCGAACGGGCTGACCCGCCAGGTCATGGGCGAAATGGCCGCCCGCTTCCCGGACAACTTCGGGACCATGGAGGCCTTCAACTTCCCCACCAACCCGCAGGAGGCGGAGGAGGCGCTGGACCATTTCATTACCCGCCACCTGCCGGAGTTTGGCGACTGGCAGGACTTCATGAAGACGGGCGAGCCCTGGATGTGGCACGCCCACATCTCCGCCGGCATGAACCTCGGCCTGATCGATCCCCTGGACGCCTGCCGCCGGGCCGAGGCCGAGTACCGCGCCGGTCGTGCGCCCCTAAACGCGGTGGAGGGCTTCGTGCGCCAGATCCTGGGCTGGCGCGAGTACGTGCGCGGCGTCTACTGGCTGAAGGGGCCGGACTACAAGAAGACCAACATGCTAGGCGCGGATCGGCGGCTGCCCTGGTCCTACTGGTCAGGTGAAACGAGGATGGCGTGCGTGGCCGACGTAGTGGCCGTGACCCGGGACCATGCCTACGCCCACCACATTCAGCGGCTGATGGTGACCGGCAACCTGGCCATGCTGCTCGGCGTGCATCCCGACGAGATCAACGACTGGTACATGGTCGTCTACGCCGACGCCTACGAGTGGGTCGAGTTGCCCAACACCCACGGCATGGCCACCTTCGCCGATGGCGGAGTGATGAGCTCCAAGCCCTATGCAGGCTCTGGCGCCTACATCAACCGGATGTCGGACTATTGCGGACGTTGCGCCTACGACGTGAAGGACCGGCTGGGCGAGAACGCGTGTCCATTCAACGCGCTTTACTGGGACTTCCTGATCCGAAACCGGGCGCGGCTCGCGTCTAATCCGCGCATGGGCATCCCATACGCAGCTGTCGACCGCATGGCGGCGGACGAGGTCGACGCGATCGAGCGCAAGGCGGAGAGCCTGAAGACGGCGCTGGGCGCGACGGTGCGGTAAGGACGCCGGTCTGAGGCGCCTGCGCCTGATTGGTGGTCAGGCCTCCACTAGGCGTCTTCCGCCTCGGCCGCCGACGCCGGCGCTTCGCCGTCCATGGGCGCCTCGAAGCTGCGAGGAGCGCGGCGACGGCGGGGCCGCGGCTTGCGCGCTTCCCCGTCTTCGCCGGCGGTGGGCTGCAGAAACGCCGGCGCCTCACTCATGCCACCATCCTGCGAGCGCAGGACGGGAGAGGCTTCAGCTTCCGAAGTCGAAGCCGGAAAGGGCTGATCGGAGGCCTCAGGCGCCATTATCGGAAGCGAATCGACGGGAGGGCCGGCCTCGGCAGGGCGGCGCTCGTCGGGGCGGCGCTCGTCGGGGCGGCCTTCCCGATTGGACTCTCTGTTGAGTGGGCGGTCCTCACGCCGGCCCTCGAAGCGTCGGTTGTCGCGTCGGCCCTCGAAGCGGTCACCGCGATCAGGACGGTCACGGTTGTCCTGACCTTCGCGGGCTTCCTGCGGCCGGTCGCGGCCCTCAACAGGCCGATCTCGCGGCGCCTGCTGACGCTCCCGGTCCATCCGGTCACGGCTTTCCTGACGGTCGCGATACTGATTCGCCTCGCGAGGCTGGCCTTGGTCGCGGTATTGCCCCTGCTCACGATATTGTCCCTGATCGCGACCCTGGCCCTCGCCGTCACGGCGGGGCTCGAAGCGCTCCTGGCGGCCGTCGCGGGCCTCGTAGCCCTCGCGACGGCCCTCGTTGCGGTCATAGCGCTGTCCGTCACGGGCGTCCTGTCGCTGCTGACCTGCCTCCCCGCCGGTCATCTCCTGGGAGGTGTCCACGGCGGCTTCGGCCTGCTCTTCGGCCTGGTCGAACTCCTCCTCGAAGTCGATGTCCAGGTTCGAAGCTAGCGAGTCGCGGCCCAAGATTTCGGAGGGCAAGCGCTGCGGCTGAAGGGTTCGCAGCACGCGGAAATAATGATCGGCGTGCTGGAGGTAGTTTTCCGCCACCACCCGATCTCCGGAGGAGAAGGCATCGCGGGCCAACTGCTGATACTTCTCGAACACGTGCTGGGCGTGGCCGCGGATTTTGACGTTGTCCGGCCCGTTGGAGTCGAAGGCACGGTTGGCGTTTTGCTGCGGCTTGCCGCCGCCTCCCCCGTTGTTGTTGCCGCCCATGCCGCCGCTGCGGTTGCGGCCGCGCTGGCGCTTCATGTTCTTGAAGTCTCTCATCGTGTGCTGACCGTATGCGGCGCGACCCAGGGACCGCGCACTTGGCTAGAGGCTGCCGACCAATTCTGAGCGCTTCCGGCGGACCGCTCGGCCGCATAGCGCGGCGTCTGCAGGCTGGCGCCGCGCTTCATCGTCGGTACGTCACAGGCCGCCCGCCCGCTCGCTCCGACAAGTTGAGCTGGAACGATAGGAGACTTAGCGTCTCACCTAGAGGTTTCCAAGGGCTTTCTTGCGACCCGTCACCACGCGCTCCTTGTCGCAGAGGTCCTTGAGCACGCCCAAGCCTTGCGCACCGGCCTCATGGAACAGGGCGCCGACCTCCTCGCCCTGGTCGGCGCCGATCTCCACCAGGAACAGGCCGCCAGGCCTTAGCACCCGCAGGATCTCCGGCGCGAGGACGCGATAGTCGCGCAGACCGTCCTCTCCGCCGTCCAGCGCCAAGCGGGGCTCGTGGTCCCGCACCTCAGGATCGAGCGTGGCCAGCTCCTCGGTTCGAATGTAGGGCGGGTTGGCGACCACCAGCTCGAACGCGTCGCTCCCCAAGCCCGCCGTCCAGTCGCCGCGCAGCAGGGCGGTGCGGCTTGCCATCCCGAGGTTCGCCGCATTCTCCCGCGCCACGGCCAGCGCATCCTCAGAGAGGTCAACGCCCAGCCCCCGAGCCGCCGGACGCTCCGCCAGGATCGCCAGCAGAAGCGCGCCGGAGCCGACGCCGAGGTCCAGCATGCTGAACCGCTCCCCCTCAGTAAAGGCGCGCAGGGCATGGTCGACGATCACCTCGGTCTCGGGACGTGGCGTGAGCACGCGGGCGTCCACCTGAACCATGATCTTCCAGAAGCCCTTGCGGCCGAGGATGTGGCTTACCGGCTCGCGGCGGCTGCGACGCTCCACATAGGCGTCGAGCATCGTCGCCTGGTCTTCGCTAAGCGGCCGGTAGGGGTCGGTGATCAACTCGGTGCGGGTGACGCCCACGGCGGCCTCCACCAGCAGGCGGGCGTCGATCACCGGACTGTCCACCTGGGCCTCGCGCAGGCGGTCACGGGCGGCGGTCCAGGCCTTCACCAGGGTGGGGGGCGCAGAGGTCATGGCGACGGTGGGCTGTCGGCGATCGAGCGGTCAGCCCTTGAGCTTGCGCGCGAGCAGGTCAAGATCGCCCGCTAGAGTCGGATCCTCGGCCTTCAGCGCCTCGATCCGCTTGACCGCATGCAGCACCGTGGTGTGATCACGCCCCCCGAAGCGGCGGCCGATGTCGGGATATGAGCGGGTGGTCAGCTGTTTGGCCAGATACATGGCCACGTGGCGGGGCCTCGCCACGGCCCGGGTGCGGCGTTCGCAGAGCAGGTCGGACTGCTTCAGTCCGTAGTGGTCGGCGACGGATTTCTGGATGTCGTCCACGGTGATGCGCCGTTCGGTCTCGCGCAGGTGCGGGCGGACGATCGCCTGCACCTCGTCCAGAGACAGCTTCGCCAGCCGCTCCCCGGCGCGCGCCACCAGGGTGTTTAGGCCCCCCTCCAGCTCGCGCACGCTGTCGGTGAAGCGGTCGGCCAGGAACTGCAGCACCTCGGGCCGGGCGTGCCCGTCCAGCTCAAGCGTCCTAGACAGGATAGCGAGCTTGCGCTCCAGTATGGCCAGGCGCAGGTCGCGATCCGCCGCCTCGATGCCGCAGACCAGGCCCTGCCCCATGTGCGAGCGCAGTCGCGCATCCACGTCCGCGAGCGCGCTGGCGGCGCGGTCGGAAGCGAACACCACTCGGCGCCCCTCACCCATCAGGGCGGCCAGGGTGTGGAACAACTCCTCCTCGGACGACTTCTTGCCGCCGATGAAGTGAACGTCGTCCACCAGCAGGAGGTCGGCCGACCGCAGCTCCGACTTGAAGCTTGGCGCCGACCTGTCCATCAGCGCCCGGACGAAGGACGAGGTGAACCGCTCCGCAGTGAGATAGACGATGCGCGCCTCAGGGCGGGTGCGCGCCGCCTCCCAGGCGATGGCGTTCAGCAGGTGGGTTTTCCCAAAGCCGTAAGGGCCGTGGAAGAAGACTGGATTGAAGCAGCCGTCCGACCAGGCGCCGATCCGGCGCGCGACGCCCAGCGCGAACTCGTTGGACGGGCCGACCACAAAACTTTCAAACCTGAAGCGCTCGTTCAGCCCGGCCGGCCGGCCGGCCGGAGCTGACGCCGGAGCAGGATAGGTCATAGGGCTGGGGGCCGGCGCCGCCTGGACGGTCAGGCGCTCGGATGGCCGCTCTGCAGCTGGAGCGGACGGACGGACGGTTGCTTCGCCCTCCTCGCCCTCGAACTCGGTGCGGCACCTGATGTCGAGCCGACGCTGTTGCGGATCGCTTTGCTCCCAGAGCTCGCCAAGCCGACGCCAGGCATTGCGCTTGATCCAGTCGCGCGCCAGCCCGGTGGGCGTGACCACCACCAGCTGGCCACCCCGGCCACGCCACAGCCGCGCCGGCGCGATCCAGGAGCCGAAAGTGTCCTCGCCGAGCTCGCTTCGAAGCGTGCTGCAGGCCTTGGACCAGGCCGCGTCCACCGCTGCGGAGGGTCCGTCGATGTCGATTGAGGAAGTCTCTGTCACGTTCGCGCCACAGCCCCTGACCGATCCCAAGACCCAGCGCGCCCTCAACCTGGAGACGCGCTCCAAGCCGGCAGACGGCCCCATTCAAGACGCCAATCCGCTCCTGCAGCGAGCGCAACCGCGCTCCCCGCCCGTCCAAAAACCCGGTATGGAAGAGACCTGAGGACCTCAGAGTAGCGGTGCGAAGGGGTCGGTCAACGCGGAATCTTAGCCCTTCGGACGCATTAAACCGATTGACTCGGGCAAGCCCCTAAAGGGCCTTGGGAATTATCTGGACCCAATCGCCGTCGCGCGAATCGTCGCAACGAAGGTCGTCCGCACACAAAGAAAAGGCCGCGGAGGCGATCGCCCCCACGGCTTTGTTCTATAACGAGTTTTGAGAAATCAAGCTGGACTGAGCTTCTTCAGCTGAGCCGCCAAGCGCGACACCTTGCGGGCACCGGTGTTCCTGTGCACCACGCCCTTGGAGACCGCGCGCATCAACTCCGACTGCGCCTCGGTGAAGGCCGCGGCCGCCACCGCAACGTCGCCCGCCGTGACCGCTTCATCAAAGCGCCGTAGGTAGGTGCGTACGCGTGAACGACGGTTCCGGTTAACCGCCGTCCGACGTTCAATCTTGCGAACCGCCTTCTTAGCGCCCGGCGTATTGGCCATGAGATTTCAACCTAGAATGGGATCGCCTAGGACGAACCCAGGCCAAATCGGAAGCGCGCGGATATACTGAACTCCGCCGCCAGCGTCAATGCGAGACAATCCTAAGCGGGCAGGGCTTCGGCGATCGGCGAGATATCCTGGCGCACTCGACAGGATTCGAACCTGTGACCTCTGCCTTCGGAGGGCAGCGCTCTATCCAGCTGAGCTACGAGTGCGAGTGCGGCCTGCGGCCGAACCTAGACGAGGCGGGAGTGGGGCGCAACGGCGAGCGGTCAGAAGCTGGTGGGGCTCGGCTCGGCGGCGTCGCCGTAGGTGAGAGACAGGAACACGTCCTCCAAGTCCGGCTGCTCGGTGGTTAGGTCGCGGATCTGCACGCCGGCGGCGCGGACTGCGGAGAGCACGGCCTCCACGCTGGACTGCCCGCTCTTGTAGGTCACCGCGAGGCGGCCGTCCGGTCGCAGCCTAGCGTCGAAGCCGTCCAGCAGGGGGGCTGTGTCCATTGGGATGGCCGGGACGATCACCACCGCGCGGGTGTCGAGTCGCCGCAGCAGCTGGGACGTCGGCTCGCAGGCCACCACCGCGCCCCGGTTCACGATGGCGATGGTGTCGCAGAGCGCCTGGGCCTCCTCCAGGTAGTGGGTGGTGAGCACGATGGTGACGCCCAGCGCATTCAGCTCCTGCACCCGCTCCCAGAGCTGGCGGCGCAGCTCCACGTCCACACCGGCAGTGGGCTCGTCCAGGATCAGAATGGGCGGGGAGTGGACCATGGCCTTGGCCACCATCAGCCTCCGCTTCATGCCGCCGGAGAGCTGGCGGACATAGGCGTCCGCTTTGTCGGTGAGGCCGAGACTGGCCAGGATCTCGTCGGTCTTACGGTCATGCTTCTTGACGCCGTAGAAGCCGGCCTGGACCTCCAGCGCCTCGCGCGGAGTGAAGAACACGTCGGAGACGATCTCCTGGTGCACCACCCCGATGGCGCCGCGGGCGGTGCGGGGCTGGACGTCGATGTCCATGCCCCAGATTTGCACCTTGCCGGCGGTCTTGTTCACCATGCCGGCCAGGATGTTGATGAAGGTCGACTTGCCCGCCCCATTCGGCCCCAGCAGGCCGAACATGGAGCCCCGCGGGATGGCCAGGTCTATCCCCCGCAGCGCGGGCTTCTCCGGCGTCATCCTGGTGGCTGGGTAGGTCTTGACCAGCCCCTCGGCCTGGAGGGCGAATTCGGGGGCTGCGGACGGGACGCTCATGCGTGGATCGGGCGGTCCTTGTGGCGATTGAGGTCGGAGCGGCTCGGGGGAGCCTGGTTCGTTGACGCGTCCAGACCTGGTGCATAGGTAGGCGGCGCAACACCCCTTGCCAAGCTGGAGCTCCCGTCCATGCCCCTGCCCTCGCTCCTGCGCACCGTCGCGCCTGGACCGCCGGAGGTGGTCGTGGTGCACGAGCACCGGGTCTCGTGCGACGGGGTCGGCGGCGCGCTCGGTCATCCGCGGATCTATCTGGAGATGGGCGAGAGGGGCTTTGTGGAGTGCGGCTACTGCGATCGCCGCTTCGTGCTCGCCGGCCATGTGGAGGCGGAAGACGAGCGCCTCGATCCGGGCGCTTACGATCCGGGAGACACGCCGGAGGCCTGACCAGTCGGGGCGCGGAACCGCGCGATCAGGGCCGCCGTGGAGAGATCATGCGGCCCCGCCTCGCCGCCCTCCAGCTCATCCAGCACCCGCATCGCCAGCGTCTTGCCGAGTTCTACGCCCCATTGATCGAAGCTGTTGATCCCCCACAGTACGCCTTCCACAAACACCTTATGTTCGTAAAGCGCTAGCATGGCGCCCAGGCTCGCCGCATCGACCCTCGGCACCACGATCGTGGTGGTGGGCCGGCCGCCAGGAAAGGTGCGCTGGGGGGCCAGCGCGTCGATCTCGGCCGGGTCCTTACCCTGGGCCTCAAGCTCCGCGCGAACATCGGCCTCCGGGCGGCCGATCATCAGCGCCTCGGCCTGGGCTATGCCGTTGGCCAGCAGCTTGGCGTGCATGCCGGCCGTCCCATCGCCTTCGGCGGCCAGCACCAGGTCGACGGGGATGACGTCGGTCCCCTGGTGCAGCAGCTGGAAGAAGGCGTGCTGACCGTTGGTCCCGGCGTCGCCGAACACGGTGGGGGCGGTGGCGCGCAGCACGCGAGAACCCTCCCGCGTCACCCGCTTGCCGTTCGACTCCATCTCGAGCTGCTGCAGGAAGGCGGGCAGCAGGGCCAGGCGGCGGGCGTAGGGGACCACCGCGCGCATGGGGCGGCCCAGGCCGTTACGGTTCCAGACCTCGGCCAGGGCCATCAGTACCGGCGCGTTCCGCTCCAGGGGCGCGTAGGTGAAGTGCTCATCCATGGCCGCAGCGCCGTCCAGGAAGGCGTGGAAAGTCTCGAAGCCGAGCGCGATGGCGCATGACAACCCCACCGCCGACCAGATGGAGAAGCGGCCGCCCACCCAGTCGGCGAAGGCGAACACCCGGTCCGGCGCGATCCCGAACGACTCCGTCTTACCAGGCGCGGCGGAGACGGCGGCGAGATGGGCGCCGGCGCCCGCCTCGCCCAGGGACTGCACGAGCCAGGCTCGGGCGACATGGGCGTTGGCCAGGGTCTCCAAGGTGGTGAAGGTCTTGGACACGATCACCACAAAGGTAGTGTCCGCGTCTAGTCCGTGCAGGGCGGCAAGCATGTCCGCGCCGTCCACATTGGCGGCGAAGCGCAGCTCGAAAGGGGCGTCGAGGGGCCTCAGGGCGTCCCAGAGCAACCGAGGGCCGAGGTCCGAGCCGCCGATGCCGATGTGGACGATGGCGCGGAAACGCTCGCCCGTCGCGCCGCGCACTTCGCCGGAGCGGATGGCGTCCGCCAGCACCTTCATCCGGGCGCGGGTCAGCTCCACCTCGCCGGACACCGGCTCCCCCTTGGCGGCGAAGCCCGCGCCCGTGGCGGCGCGGAGCGCGGGGTGCAGCACGGCGCGGTCCTCCGAGCTGTTCATCGCGAAGCCCTCGAACAGGCGGCCGCGCGCGCCCTCCACATCTGCGGCGCGGGCGAGGGCCAAAGCGGCGTCCAGCCCCTCGGCTGTCAACGCCTGCTTGGATAGATCCAGATGCAGGCCGGCGGCGTCGACGCGCAGGCGCTGCAGCCGTTCGGGCTCCGCTTGGAATAGGCCGGCGATGGAGAGGCCGGACGCCTGCTCTACAGCGCGGTCGAAGGCGGCCCAGGCGGCGTCCAGTGGCTCGGGGGTGGAGTGGGCGGTGGGGCTGTCGGTCGGGGTCAAGGCTGCTCCGGAGAAGTGCGGGTCATCTTCTGTTTACCATGTTGAGGCGAAGTGGCCGGCGTGGCGTCGATTGCGCTGCAGCCGGGAGCCGCCCGCCATGTCCTGCGACATCGCCATGTCCGCCGCCATCCTACTGGCCTCCTTCCACCCGGGCTCGCACGCCACGCCGCGGCTGATGCTGGCGGCCCTGGTGGATGCGCCGGTCTCCGGCGCGATCAACCCGCTCGCCCGCGAACCGCTCTACGCCGACATCGTCAGGCAGGCCGGCATGCTGAAGGCGCAGGTCTCCACCTACCGCGCCATGGCGGCCGGGACCGCGCCCCTGCCCGGCTTCGACACCTTCAAGACCGGCATTGCGGCGCTGTCCGATTTGGACATGCAGGGCCATGTGGACCTCGCCAAGCGGGGCACGGACGGCGACCTGAAATGCATCCTCCGAGGCATCTCCCAAGATCTGCCGCGTAAGCTCACTGAAGTCGAGAAGGCCGCGACAAGCGACGCCCGCAGCGCCGCCCTGCAGGACATGTTCTACCTGCTGCGCGACAACGTCGAGGTGATCACCTCGCCGCCCGCGCCCACGGTCTGACACCAGCCCACGGCCGACCAGCTACGGCAGGTTCTTCTTGGGTACGGCCGCCACTTCTGCGGGCGTCAGCTTGTAGAAGGCGGAGGGGATGCAGGAGACCGGGAAAGAGTCCGGCCCCTGCTGACCTACCTTAACGTCAATGTCGATGGCGTGGCAGATCATGCCCATGCCGCCGGCCGGCGTAATGATCAGCTTGGGTTGCGGGTAGGTCAGCTCGACGCACTGCTGGGCGAAATCGAGGCGATAGAAGTCGTTTACGTTCGCGCGAAAGATCACCGCCCGGTCGCTCAGCGGGTGATCGCCCTGCAGCTGGGTAATGTAGACGCACCCGCCCCGACCGTCCTCCCGGTCCGCCCCGGCGGACCCGGCCTTGCTCTGAGCCGCGGTCCCGGCCGGAGCTTGGGACCAGCTTACGGCCGGAGCGACGATAAGCGCAAACAGACACCCGAGTAACAAAGCTGGCCTTACCATCGCCGTCCTACTCCCGCGCGCCGACGCGCCTTAGACCAACGGGCGAGCGGCCTGCGGGTTCGCGTCGGAAAAACGGTCTGGACGCAGCCGCCGCGCCAATTCGACCGGCAAGGGCGACGGCGCGCCCAAAGCCAGGGCCGCCAGGTGCTCGGCGAGCAGCGGAGCGAGGGTGAAGCCGCGGCCGCCCAA
>CALMGB010000064.1 GCA_937863535.1 uncultured Caulobacteraceae bacterium | reverse complement strand
ACCAGGTGGCGCCCGGCCAGCTCGCCGTCTCCACCTCCAACCGCAACTTCGAGGGCCGCCAGGGCCCGGGCGCCCGCACCATCCTGGCCAGCCCGGCGAGCGCTGCGGCCTCGGCCGTCGCCGGCTGCGTGGCCGATCCGCGGCCGTACCTGGACAGTGCGGCTTGAGGAGCTGACGCCATGACCCCCTTCAAGACCCTGACCTCGCGCACCGTGGTGCTGCCGGCGGCCAATATCGACACGGACCAGATCATCCCTGCCCGCTTTCTGACCACCACCACCAAGGAAGGCCTCGGACGCGAGGCGTTTCATGACTGGCGCTACGACAAGGACGGCGAGATCCGGCCGGACTGCATCCTGAACCAAGTCGATCCGGCCGAGCACCGGGTGCTGGTGGCCGGCCACAACTTCGGCTGCGGCTCCTCGCGGGAGCACGCCCCCTGGGCGCTGACCGACTACGGCTTTCGTGCGGTGGTCTCCACCGAGATCGCCGACATCTTCACCTCCAACGCCCTGAAGAACGGCCTGCTGCCGGTCGTGGTGGACGAGGAGACCCACGCCCGTCTGGTCGAGCACGCGGGCGAGCCCGTCACCATCGACCTCCAGGCCAACGAGCTGCGCATGGGCAATCACGTGGTCAGCTTCCGCGTCGAGCCCTTCTCGCGCGAGTGCATGCTGGATGGGGTGGACACACTGGGCTGGCTCGCCGCCCGCATCCCCGCCATCGAGGCCTATGAGCGCGAGCACGCCGCGTGAGCCGGTGCAGCCTGGTCCTTCTGCCCGGCGACGGCGTCGGGGCGGAGGTCACCCGCGCGGCGCGTGTGGTGCTGGAGGCGGCGGCCGTAAGGTTCGGTCACGACTTCGCCTTCACCGAGCACCTGATCGGCGGCGCAGCCATCGACGCCACGGGCGAGCCCCTGCCGGAGGCCACGCTGGAGGCCTGCCTCCTCGCCGACGCGGTGTTCCTCGGCGCGGTCGGCGGACCCAAGTGGGACCAGGCGCCCAAGCGGCCGGAGCAGGGGCTGCTGGCGATCCGGAAGCGCCTGGGCCTGTTCGCCAACCTGCGCCCGGCGACGGTGGACGAGGCCCTGATCACCCGCTCGCCGCTCAAGCCCGAAGCCGTGCGCGGGGTGGACATCCTGATCGTGCGCGAGCTGACCGGCGGGGTCTATTTCGGCGAGCGCACCCGGACCGAGACGACGGCCAGCGACCTCTGCACCTATTCCGTCGAAGAGATCGAGCGGGTGGCGCGGATCGCCTTCGAGGCCGCACGAGGGCGGTGCGGCAGGCTGACCTCGGTGGACAAGGCCAACGTGCTGGAGACCAGCCGGCTCTGGCGCGAGACCGTGGTGCGCCTGCATCGGGACTATCCGGACGTGGCGCTGGAGCACCAGCTGGTGGACAGCATGGCGATGAAGCTGATCACCAGCCCGGCGGACTACGACGTGGTCCTGACCGAGAACATGTTCGGCGACATCCTGAGCGATGAGGCGTCGGTGCTGGCGGGCTCGATCGGCCTGCTGGGCTCCGCCTCACTGGGCGCTTCGGGGCCGGGCATCTTCGAGCCGATCCACGGCAGCGCGCCGGACATCGCGGGCCAGGACCGCGCCAACCCGATCGGCGCGATCCGCTCAGCGGCCATGCTGCTGCGCTACGGCCTGAAGCTGGAGACCGAAGCGGACGCCGTGGAGGCGGCGGTCGTCGCCGCCATCGTGGCAGGCCAACTGACAGGCGACGTAGGCGGGACGCTTGGGACGCAGGCCGTGGCGGAGGGGATCGCCGCCAGGCTGTAGATCATCCGCTTCCCGAGCGCCGCCGACGCAGTGGTCCCGCTTCGCCGACATCTGCAGTAGAACGCCTCATCCTGAGCTTGTCGAAGGACGAAGGCGTTCGGTCCCGTCGCCCTATCCCGAGTCCCCCATGCAGCCCGATTTCCACAAGATCCGCCGCCTCCCGCCCTACGTTTTCGAGGAGGTGAACAAGCTGAAGGCGCGGCTGCGCGCCCAGGGCGTGGACATCATCGATTTCGGCATGGGCAACCCGGACATGCCGACGCCCGCCCACATCGTGGAGAAGCTGGTGGAAACCGCCCGCGATCCCAAGAGCGGCCGCTACTCGGCGTCGAAGGGCATCCCGGGCCTGCGCCGGGCCATGGCCGGCTACTACGCCCGCCGCTTCGACGTGAAGCTCGACCCCGACACCGAGGTGATCGCGACGATGGGCTCAAAGGAGGGCTTCGCCAACCTGGCCCAGGCCCTGACCGCGCCCGGCGACACGGTGATCTGCCCCAACCCCGCCTACCCCATCCACGCCTACGGCTTCATCATGGCGGGGGGCGTGATCCGCCACGTGCCGGCGCTGTCGCCCGAGCAGTACCTGTCCGGCATCGACCGGGCCGTACGCCATTCCGCGCCCGCGCCCTCGGTGATGATCGTCTCCTACCCGTCCAACCCCACCGCCCAGTCGGTGGACCTGGACTTCTACAAGGAGGTGGTGCGGCTGGCGAAGAAGCACGAGCTGCTGGTGCTCTCCGACGTGGCCTATTCGGAGATCTATTTCGAGGACAACCCGCCCCCCTCGATCCTGCAGGTGGAGGGCGCCAAGGAGCTGGCGGTGGAGATCAACAGCCTGTCCAAGACCTTCGCCATGGCCGGCTGGCGCATGGGCATGGTGGTGGGCAATGCGCGCATGTGCTCCGCGCTCGCGCGAGTGAAATCGTATCTCGACTACGGCGCCTTCACCCCGATCCAGGTGGCGGCCATCGCGGCGCTGAACGGCCCTGAAGCCTGCGTGGCCGACATCCGCGCCATCTACAAGTCGCGCCGGGACTGCCTGATCAAGAGCATGGCCCAGGCCGGCTGGGACATCCCGGCGCCCCCCGCCTCCATGTTCGCCTGGGCGCCGCTGCCCCCACGGTTCGCCGCAATGGGCTCGATGGAGTTCGCCAAGCGGCTGATCGAAGAGGCGGGCGTGGCCGTCGCCCCAGGGCTGGGCTTCGGCGAATATGGGGAGGGTTATGTCCGCATAGGCCTGGTCGAGAACGAACACCGAATTCGTCAGGCCGCCCGCGCGGTGAAGAAATTCCTCGGCGGTTCGAACGATCCCGCGCCCCAGGAGGCTGCAACGGCGGCGTCTTGAACCCAGCGCCGACTCCGCGCACGTGAGGAACCCAGCGGGGCTCGGCCGCGTAGCTGAAATCGTCTGGGTACTGAGTAAAGGAGGTGGATCGTGGCCAAGCCGAAAGCCAAGGAGTCTCCAAAGCGTACGCCCTCGAAACCTCGTGTCTCCACCGCGAACGCACCAAAGCCGTCCACGTCGAAATCCGGTCCCGCCAAGTCGCAGGGCGCCGGCGTCACAAAGCCGAACACCGCAAGAGCCAAACGGGCGCTTCCTTCGAGTGTCGACATCGCCCCGCAGGACCGGCTGGAGAGGCTCTGGACCGCCGTGCAGGAGGTGCGCGACGGCCGCCGCGACAGCCCCCGCACCGCCCGCCTGCTCGCCGCCGGACCGCCCAAGCTGGCCCAGAAGGTGGTGGAAGAGGCTGCCGAGGTCGCCATCGAGGCGGTGATCGGCAGGCGCGACGCCCTGATCAACGAGAGCGTGGACCTGCTCTACAACCTCGTGGCGCTTTGGAACGGTCTGGGGGTAGGGCTGCCGGCGATCTGGGCGGAGATGGACCGCCGCGAGGCCGCGCTCGGCATGGCGGAGAAACTGCCGAAGACCGAAGACATCTGAGGCGGCCGCGCACGCGGGTTGACGGGCGCGCGCGTCGAAGGACGGGACTTCACCCCGTCGCCGCGTAGATCATGATCCCGGTGGCCACCGACAGGTTGAGGCTGTCGGCGCGTCCGCGCATCGGGATCTTCACCGCCACATCGCAGGCGGCGGCCAACGCGAGCGGCAGGCCGGCCCGTTCGTTGCCCATCAGGATCAGGTTCGGCGCGCGATAGGCGGCCGAACGATAATCCACCTCGGCGCTCAGCAGCGTGCCCACCACCACCCCCGGCCACCGCGCGCGCCAAGCCAGGAAGGCGTCCACCTCAAGCTTGAAGATGGGGACGGCGAAGATGGAGCCCATGGTGGCGCGAACCGCCTCCACCGAAAAGGGATCGCAGCATTCGCCTACCAGGATGACCCCACCGCAGCCCGCGGCGTCTGCGGTGCGGACGATCGTGCCCAGGTTGCCGGGATCACGTACCGCCTGGAGCGCCACCCAGCACGGCGCGCTGGAAGGCTCCAGGGCGTCGATGTGGGCGAAGCGCTGCGGAAAGACGCCGAGCACGGCCTGGGGATTGTCGCGGCGGGCGATCTTCTCCAGCACCTCGCGGGTGACCTCGACGACTTCGCCGCCGGCCTTCAGCGTGGCCTGTACCACCCGCTGCAGCACGGGATGGTCGGCGCCGGGCCCATGCAGAAGGAAGCGCGGAGTTTGTGCCAGATCAACGGCTTCGGTGACGATCTTCAGGCCTTCAGCGAGGAACAGGCCGCTCACCTCGCGTTCCTTGCGCAGGTGCAGACCGCGTGCCAGCTTGACCAGCGGGTTGGTGAGCGAGGTGACCCTGCGGGAGTCGGGCGCCGCCATCAGCGACGCCAGCGGGCGAAAAAGGACAGGCCGATCTCGCGCGGCGACCCCGCCGCCTCGTCCTCGCACAACGCGAGCTCGCCCCAATCCACCACGCCGCCCCGGTCCACAAGGGCGCCGGAGACCAGATGCGCCAACGACAGGCCCGAGATGCGCGCCGCGTAGGCGTTCAGCAGCAGGAAGTCGGCGTCCTCGGCCAGCAGCTCGGCGCAGAGGCCCACAAGCTCCGACAGGTCCTCGAACAGCCGCCAGACTTCGCCGGCCGGCCCACGCCCGTACTTGGGCGGGTCCAGGATGATCCCCTGGTAGCGCGAGCCGCGCTTGACCTCGCGGGCGAGATAACGCCGCGCGTCCTCGCAAATCCAGCGCACCGGCCGGTCGGCGAGGCCGGCCAGTTCCGCATTCTCCCGCGCCCAGCCGATCGCCTTCTTGGAGGCGTCGACGTGGGTCACCGCCGCGCCGGCCGCCGCGCAGACCAGGCTGGCGACGCCGGTGTAGCCGAACAGGTTGAGCACGCGCGGCGGCGTCGCCTGGGCCCGCACCCGATGCTCCAGCCACGCCCAGTTCGCCGCCTGTTCGGGGAAGAAGGCCATGTGGCGGAAGCTGGTCAGGCGGCCCTTGAACCGGACGCCGCCCCAGGTCAGCGGCCAGGTGTCGGGAACGACGCCGTTCAAGCGCCACCGCCCGTCGTCCTCCTCGTCGGTCGGGTCGAACACCGCGTGGGCGGCGTCCCAAACCTCGGGCGGCAGACGTGGCGACCAGAAGCACTGCGGCTCGGGACGTACGACGGTGAGGCGGCCGTAGCGCTCCAGCTTGCGCCCTCCCCCGCTGTCGAGCAGGGCGTAGTCGCTCCAGGGCAGAGTTCGCAGCGTCGTCGGCTCGGCGGCTAGACGGGGTCCGGCCTTAGGCGCGCCTGGCGGGGGGAACGAAGGGTCGGTCACCGCGTCCGCTTATCGTCCTGCACGCCCGCCCGTCCAGCCGCGCCTCGACTCCGCGGGCGCCCGCTGGCAATGCGCGCGCCATGACGCCACGCTTCGAAGACATCCTGGACGCCGCCAGCCGCCTGGAAGGGCATGCGGTGCAGACACCGCTGCTACGCTCGAACGCGCTGGACGAGGCGGTGGGCGGCCGCGTCTTCGTGAAGGCCGAGGCGCTGCAGCGGACGGGATCGTTCAAGTTCCGCGGCGCCTACAACCGGCTGTCGCGGCTCAGCGCCGGGGAGCGGCGGCGCGGCGTGGTGGCCTTTTCGTCCGGCAACCACGCCCAGGGGATAGCGGCAGCGGCCAAGATGGTCGGTTGCCCAGCGCTGATCGTGATGCCGTCGGACGCGCCGCGCATCAAGGTGGAGGCCACCCTGGGCTTCGGCGCGGAAGTGGTGACCTACGATCGCTACACGGAGAGCCGGGAGGTCATCGCCGAGCGGATCGCGCGCGAACGCGGCGCGGTAGTGGTCCCGGCCTTCGACGATCCCCTCGTCATCGCCGGCCAGGGCACGGTCGGGTTGGAGGCCGCCCGGCAGCTCCAGGCTCTCGGCGTGCAGGCTGACAGATTGCTTTGCCCAGCGTCGGGAGGCGGACTGATGGCCGGGATCGCGCTGAGCTTCGAGCGCCTGTCGCCCGCGACCCGGCTCTACGTGGTCGAGCCGCAGGGCTATGAGGACCATGCGGCCAGCCTCGCCGCAAGACGGCCCACACGGGTCACAGCCGTCGCGCCGAGCCTCTGCGATGCGCTGATGGCGCCGGAGCCGGGCGCGATCACCTTCGCGGTGAACGGGCCGCGGCTGGCCGGCGCTCTGGCGGCGAGCGACGCCCAGGTGCTGGCGGCCATGGCCTTCGCCTTCCGCCACCTGAAGCTGGTGCTGGAGCCCGGCGGCGCGGTGGCGCTGGCGGCCCTCCTCAAGGATCCGCCGCTGGAGGGCGGCGTGGCGTTGGTGATCGCCTCGGGCGGCAACGTCGACGCCGCCACCTACGTCCGGGCGCTGGGGAGCTAGGGCTTCACCGCAGTCACGTTGTAGCCGGAAGCATTAAGCCGGCTCTTCCTGGGGTCGGCCCACCGATCCAGCAGGCGGCCGAAGCCGGGGCCGAGCACCGGCTCGATCCGCTGCTTCCAGGAGGGCAGCAGGTTGGCGATGGTGGCGTACTGGCCCCTCACCGGCTGCATCTCCACCTCGGTAAAATCGCGGAGAAGATAGGCCAATCCGTCGGGCGAGAAACGGTAGTTGTCCTGGAAGCTGCGGTCCTTGGGCGCGTGGTACTGGAACAGGAAGGGCGCGTAGAGGTAGGTCCGTCCGCCGGGCTTCAGCAGGCGCGCGATGTTGTCGACCATGGCCTGGGGATCGTAGACGCACTCGATCACCGCCAGGGCGATTACCACGTCATATGCGCCGTGGTAGGCCGGCGGGATTGGCTGGCAGAGGTCGGCCAGGAGGTCCGGATAGCCCTCGAAGACGTTGATGTCCAAGGTGTGGGTCAGGCGAGCCTTGGCGCGGATCGGCTCGAACCAGTCGCGGCTCGACTTGCCGACGTCCAGCACCGCTTCGTGCGCCCGAATGCCTGCCAGGATCGTCTCTCGCCAATCCTTACGAGGATCGTTGTAGGAGATGTCGTCGAGCAGGCGCACGCGCTCGATCTCGGCCCTGCGCGCGGCCTTTGCGGCGGCCGCGTCGTTGAGGACGATCGGCGCGCTCACCGCCGCTCAGCGCGTGGGGACCGGCGTGTCGCCGCGATAGTCGTAGAAGCCCCGGCCCGTCTTCTTGCCGAGCCATCCGGCCTCGACGTACTTCACCAACAGGGGACAGGGCCGGTACTTGCTGTCGGCCAAGCCCTCGTGCAGCACGTTCATGATGGCCAGCACGGTGTCGAGCCCTATGAAGTCGCCGAGCTCCAGCGGGCCCATGGGGTGGTTGGCGCCCAGCCGCATGGCGGTATCTATGGCGTCGACCGTGCCGACGCCCTCGTAGAGGGTGTAGACCGCCTCGTTGATCATCGGCGCCAGGATGCGGTTGACGATGAAGGCGGGAAAGTCTTCCGCATTGGCTGTGGTCTTGCCGAGCGAGCGGGCGAAAGCGACGGCGGCCTCGTAGGTCGGCGCGTCGGTGGCGATGCCGCGGATGATCTCCACCAGCTTCATCAGCGGCGCGGGGTACATGAAGTGCAACCCGATGAACCGTTCCGGCCGGTCGGTCACCGATGCCAGGCGGGTGATGGAGATGGAGGAGGTGTTGGAGGCGAGGATGGTATGGGCCGCCAAGTAGGGCGTCAGGCTGCGGAAGGCGGCCTTCTTCACCTCTTCGTTTTCCGTGGTGGCCTCGATCAGCAGGTCGACGGCGCCCACTTCCTCGATCGTGACATTGCTGTGGATGCGCGACAGCGTGGAGGCGACCGCACCAGCGTCCACAACCCCTTTGGCCGCCTGGCGGTCCAGCTTGGCGTGGACGCTCTCCATCGCGGTCTGGCTTCGAGCGGAGTCGAGGTCGTGCAACCGGACCTCATAACCCGCCAGGGCGCAGACGTGGCTGATGCCAGCGCCCATCTGACCCGCGCCGACCACGCCGACCGTCTTGATCTCGCTCATCGATCCGCCCTGCGCGCGGCGGGAAGCCGAGTCCGGCCGGCGCTGAGAATATCTGTCACCCGCAATGGATAAGATGTTGCTGCGTTGCACACAAGCGCTGCAGGCGCCTACCGATTATGCTTGGGTCAAATGGTGCAACCGGGCGTAGGCGCCGCCCTGCGCCACCAGCTCCCCATGGCCGCCCTCCTCCACGATGGCGCCGTTCTCGAACACCAGGATGCGATCGGCCTCACGGATGGTGGAGAGGCGATGGGCGATGACGATGGTGGTGCGTCCGGCCATCAGCGCCTCGCTCGCCGCCTGCACCTGGCGTTCGGTCTCCACGTCGAGTGAGGAGGTGGCCTCGTCCAGCACCAGGATCGGCGCGTCGGCCAGGAAGGCCCGGGCGATGGCCACCCGCTGGCGCTCGCCGCCGGAGAGCTTGACGCCGCGCTCGCCCACCAGGGTGTCGTAGCCCTTGGGCAGCCGCGAGATGAAGTCGTGGGCGCGGGCCCGCCTCGCCGCCGCCACGACCTGCTCCTGGGTGGCGTCGGGGCGTCCATAGGCGATGTTCTCCGACAGGGTGCGGTGGAACAGGGCGGGGTCCTGGGGCACCAGGGCGATGGCGCGGCGGAGGGACCGCTGGGTGACGGTGGCGATGTCGGTCCCGTCGATCAGGATGCGCCCGGCGTCCAGGTCGTAGAGCCGCTGGATTAGCTTGACGAAGGTCGACTTGCCCGATCCCGTAGGACCTACCAGCGCCACCCGTTCACCCGGCGCGATGTCGAGGGAAAAGCGTTCGAAGATCGGAAGCGTCTGGCCTTTGTAGTTGAAGGTGATCCGGTCGAAGACGATCCCACCGCGCGGGCCGCGATGCGGTGGCGCGTAGTCTGCAGCGCTGGGGATGTCGGCGACCTGAGGCTCCGTCTGCATGTAGTCCGCGACGTCCAGCACGTCGTCCAGGCCTTTCTGCAGGTTGCGCAGGGTCTCGGAGAAGTTGCGCAGGTAGCCGCTCATCAGCGTGAAGGAGGTGAGCGCGAAGGCCACGTCGCCGGCGCTCGCCCGATGGTGCGCCCAGGCCCAGACGATCATGCCGGTAAGGCCGCCCTGCAGCAGCCACATCAGCAGGTTTTGTCCTAGCCCCGCCACGTTGAAGGCGTTCCAGGTCCGGATCGTCGCGGCCCGCCAGGCGCCGGTCACCGCGGAGAAGCTGGCGATCTCGCGCGCCTCCGCTCCGAACGCCTTGACCACCGGGTTGCCGCCGATGGCGTCGGCGAGGCTCGCGCCGATGCGGGTGTCGAGCCCGTTGGAGATCAGGTTCACCGGCCGGATGAAGCGCGAGGTGACCACCGCGTTGTAGCCGATGAACACCATGAACAGCACGCCGCAGAACAGCCCCGCCGGGGGCCAGCGCAGTCCCATGCTTACGGCCAGACCGAACAGCACCACGAAACCCGGCCCCAGCACGAAGAAGATGCTGTCGGTGACCGTGTCATAGCCCCACATCGCCCGGCTCACCCGCCGCACGGTGGCGCCGGAGAAGGTGTCGGCGTGCCAGTCGGAGGAGAAGGCCTGCACACGGGCGAAAGCCTCGTTGGTCAGCACTTCCATGTTGCGCGCGGAGAAGCTGTTGATCAGCTGAAACGCCGCGGTGCGAACCGTGTAGTAGCCCAGGTAGAGCGCCGACAGCATCGTCCACTGCCGCCAGGCGCTTGCGGCCACGTGCGCGGGGTTGGACGCGGCGTCCACCAGGGCGCCGGCCGCCCACGGAATGGCGAGGTCGCACAGCGTTCCCGCCAACATCAGCGTGCAGATGGCGGCGAACCGCCTGGGCCTCCGCATCCACTGGCGCCAGACGAAGCCCAGCACCTTGCCGGTCGGCAATGGCCGCGCGTCGCGCCGCGCGGCGTCCGTATCTTCGTCCGGGTCGTCCATGAGCCTGGCAGATAGGGCGCCCCGGACGCGGCGGCGAGGCGCGGAGCTTTTTTCGCCGCCATTCACCGCTTGCAAAGCGCGATCGCCTATCAAGGATCAGGGCCGAGAAGCGGCTCGCAGGTAGAGTACCGATGTTCAAGCACGCGCTTGTTCTGGCGGTCGCCGTGGCCGTGGCCCTCGGCATGGCCCACCAGCTGGTCAGGATGGCCAACGGCCCCTCCACCGCCCAGGTGGTCGCCCAGCCCGCGCCGGACACTCCTCAGGCCGTGGCGACGGAGGCTCCTCCGCCCGCCGCTGCGGCCGCCGTCCCCGTCAAGGCCGCCCCCGCCATGACCAGCGCCGACGCCAGCCTCGCCCCCGGCGACGCCCAGGTGACGAAGTCGCCCGACGGCCACTATTGGGCGGACGCCCAGGTGAACGGCCGTCCCGTCCGCTTCCTGGTCGACACGGGCGCGAGCTTCGTCGCGCTGACCCGCACCGACGCCGAGCAGCTCGGGCTGCACCCCTCGGCGCTCGGCTATGACGCGCCAGTGGCCACCGCGAACGGCGCCACCCACGCCGCCCGCGTCCAGCTCGACTATGTGGCCGTCTCGGGCGCCCGGGTGGAGCAGGTGCCGGCCATGGTCATCGCCGACGGCCTCTCCACCTCGCTGCTCGGCATGAGCTATCTCAACCGCCTGTCGCGCTTCGAGGCCACGCCCACAAGCCTGATCCTGCGGCCATAGCCGTCCGGCTCAGGCCACCGGTTCCGGCGCGCGGACCACCGCCTCCAGCGCCGCATCGAGCACCTCAAGGCCTGCGCCCCGCCTGGCCGCTCCCGTGGTGAGCAGGCGCCGCCACGTTCGCGCGCCCGGCTGGCCGGCGAACAGGCCGAGCATGTGGCGGGTCATGGCGTTCAGTGGTCTTCCTGCCGCCAGCTGCTCGGCCATGTAGGGGCGGTAGGCGTTCACAGCCTGCAACGGGGCCACGTCCTCAACTGCCCCAAACAGTCTCCGGTCCACCTCACCGAGCAGTCCGGGATTGTGATATGCGGCGCGGCCGAGCATGACGCCATCGACCTGGGCCAGATGACCTATGGCGGCGTCGAGGTCCGGAACGCCACCATTCAGCACGACCTTCAGCTCCGGCCGCTCCGCCTTCAGCCGATAGACCAAGCCGTAGTCGAGCGGCGGTACATCGCGGTTCTCCTTGGGGCTCAGCCCCTTCAGCCAGGCCTTGCGGGCGTGGACGGCGACGTGGCGGACCCCGGCCCTTGCAGAAGCGTCCACGAGCGTGAACAGGCTCTCCTCGGGATCCTGGTCGTCGACGCCGATCCTGCACTTCAACGTCACAGGTATCCGGACGGCGGCGATCATCGCCGCCTCGCACTCGGCCACCAGCTCCGGCTCGCGCATGAGGCAGGCGCCGAAACGGCCGCACTGCACCCGGTCCGAAGGGCAGCCGACGTTCAGGTTGATCTCGTCATAGCCGAAATCCTCCCCGATCCGCGCCGCCTCCGCGAGCGCGCGGGGGTCCGAGCCGCCAAGCTGCAGCGCCACGGGATGCTCCACCTCGCCGAACCCCAGCAGCCGCCGGCGGTCGCCATGCAGCACGGCCTGCGCGGTGACCATCTCGGTGTAGAGCCGCGTGCGCCGGCTCAGCATGCGGTGCAGGACGCGGCAGTGCCGGTCGGTCCAGTCCATCATGGGCGCGACGGAGAGTGTCTTGTCCAAGGCGGGGCTTTCGTACGCGGCGGGCGGCGAGGTCAGGAACCGATGCCGGCGACGGCCTTTATCAGGCCGGCGGGCAGGGCCTGGAGAGGATATCAGACATGGCGTTCATCAAGGCCCAGGACGGAACCCAGCTCTACTACAAGGACTGGGGGACGGGCAGGCCCGTGGTGTTCGTCCACGGCTGGCCGCTGAACGCCGACATGTGGGATTACCAGCTCGCCCATCTGGCCGCTCACGGCATTCGGGCCATCGCCTATGACCGCCGGGGCTTCGGCCGCTCGGAGCAGCCCTGGATGGGCTATGATTACGATACGCTGGCTGATGACCTCGCCTCGGTCATAGAGGCGCTGGACCTGCGGGACGCCGGCTTGGTGGGCTTTTCCATGGGCGGGGGCGAGGTGGCACGCTATCTCGGCCGCCACGGTGCGGCGCGCATCTCACGGGCCGCCTTGATCTCGGCGGTCACGCCCTACCTGCTGAAGACTGCGGAGCATCCCGACGGCGTAGACGTCAGCGTCTTCGACAAGATGGTTGAAGGGCTGATGAAGGACCGTCCCCACTTCATCGCCCAGTTCGGCCCGCAGTTCTTCGGCAAGACCTTGCTCGATCCTAAAGTGTCGGACGAGACGCTGCAGTGGACGCTGATGATGGCGATGCAAGGGTCCGGCCGCGCGACCCAGGCCTGCGTGCGCGCCTTCTCGGAGACTGATTTCCGCGGCGACATGGCCAAGTTCGCGGTACCGACGCTGGTGGTGCACGGCTCGGCCGACAAGACCGTGCCCATCGACGTGGCAGGCCGCCAGGCCGCCAAGCTGATCCCGGGCGCGGACTTCATCGAGTACGAGGGCGAACCGCATGGCCTGTTCATCACCGCCAAGGACCGGCTGAACGCAGACCTGCTCACATTCCTGCGAGGTTGAGACGTTGCGGCCTCGGAGCCGTGCAGGTTCCGCTTGCAAGGCGGCGTCGGCTGTGGCGTCGTCGGTGACGTGCGGCTACGGCTGCATTGGGGTCTCTTTGCAGCGGCTTGGGACGAGATACGACCGGCGGCGCCCGTAAGCGGGCGTGAAAGGATATCGCCGGCGTGAGAAGGACGAGATCGAATGGCTACCGGTAAGGTGAAGTGGTTCAATACGGCTAAGGGGTTCGGCTTCATCCAGCCGGACGATGGGGGCCAGGACATCTTCGTCCACGTCTCCGCAGTCGAACGGGCGGGGCTCAGCCAGCTCGACGAGGGCCAGACGGTAAATTACGACCTCGAACAGGATAGCCGCTCGGGCAAGACCGCGGCCGGCAACCTTGAAGTGACGGGCAGCGCACCTGCGGGCGCTCGACCTGCTCCCCGT
>CALMGB010000063.1 GCA_937863535.1 uncultured Caulobacteraceae bacterium | reverse complement strand
GCCGCTCCCCCGTCGGTCCGGTCTGGATCTCGGTGCCCATCGAGGGGCAGACGCCGCAGTCGTAGCAGGCCGACCAGCGGCAGTCCTCGACCTCGACCTCGTCGTTCAGGGCGTCCTGCCAGTCCTGAATGGCCTGATTGTCGTGCTGAACCGTTGTCGAATCGTCAGCAACCAGAACGGTTTGAGCCCCGATAAGAGTTAGATCCTGCGCGAGCTTGGCGCTGATGGCGAGCGCCGAAACCGAGTTCGCTCCATTCTTCACACCGTCTGCGACGACCTTTTCAGCATCCGCAGCCACTTCGGTCGTCTCTGCGGCGACCTCGGTCGCGTCAGCGCTCTCCTTGACGGCGTCCGCCGCCTCCTTCACGGCGCCGGCGCCGGCCAGGACGCCATCCTCGGCGGCTTCCGCCCCGTTCGAGGCCGCTTCAGCGACGGATATGGGGGCGTCGAAGACTTCGGCCGCGGCGGCGGCATCGGCTACTGCCGCAGCGATCTCCGTGGCGGTTTTCGCCACCTCATCGACCTCGGCCGCCGTATCGGATCCCGTCGCGGCCGCATCCGCTGAGGCTTGGGCGATTTCACCGCTTTCGAGCGCCGTGTCGGAGGCCTCCTGGGCGGCGTCCTTGGTCGTAGCCGCGTCGTCCGATACCTGGGTCGCGAGCTGATATGCCTTGTTCGCCTGATCGGCGACGTCGACGGCGTTGTCGAAGACCAGGACCGCCGTATCGGCAGTCAGAGTGCCAACGTCGGTTTTGAGCTGGAACGCCAGGACCGGATTGGTGGACCACCCGGAGCCTCCCGCGCCGCCAACGCCGCCGTTGCCGCCGATCTGCCCGTTAAGCCCATCAGCCCCGTTGGTGGCGTCCGTGCCCGCAACGCCGTTGCCGCTGCCGTCGCCGAACTTAGTGGCGGTGTCGGCGAAGGTGATGCCGTTGATCCCGCTCGTCGCCGTGCCGGCCGTGGCGAGCTGGGACTGCAGATTGTTCAAGGACCCACCGACGGAGTTAGCGACGTTGCCAAGACCGCCCACCGCGGCGTTACCGCCGAAGACGACGTTGTCGAGGACCAGCGTCGAACCGCTGTTGACGAAGAAGGCGCCGCCGCAGCCACAGCCTCCGCCGCTGCCGGCCCCGCCTGTGGTGGTGAAGTCGTAGAGGGTCGCGTTGCTGACGTTAGCCGTCGAGTTGTCAGTCAACAGGTAGCCGCCCTTGAACCCGCCGTTGATGACGCCGGACAGGTTGATGCTCGATGTCTGCACGCCTGCGGCCGGGTTCGTCGCCTGGGCGCTCGCGGCCGTGGCCAGCGCCGCTACGGTCAGCCCCGCCAAAATAGCGCGGACCGCGCTAGCGACGCCTAGCATTCCGAGCGCGCGGTTCTTGCGGCTGACCCCCAACGTCAGAGTGCTGAGCCGCAAGGCCGCCATGATCCGCCGGCGCAGGGAGCGGGTTGCGCCTGAGCCCCCAACCCAATCGCACACCGGGTAAGCGCGGCGCTCGTTTTGCACTGCAGACATGTACTCGCCCCAAGTCAGACACTCTTCGGGCGGCGTCTTTGACCGAACGCTAGTCAAATGACAAGGTCTTTAGGCCGCGACATACAGCCCTCACGGGCGTTTACAATAATTAAACCCACTATAGGGCACAGGATACGAGTCGGGTCCGCCTCGATAAACCTCCGGCCTGCTTGATCCGAACTGGATCAAGCGCGGCGATTTGGACATCTTGAGAGGCCACGCCTTGACGAATATTCGCCTAGCGATCTCATCCAGCGCTGCTGGCGGACACGCTAATGCCAGATACACTATAAAATAATTAACCAAACGGGCTCTACCAGCGCAAACTGCACCGGAAGCTTATCAGGCCGTAATCGCCCTGCCCTACTCAGCTTCGCACGCCTCGCAAGAAGACACCCAAGCCGCCGCCGGACCCATTCCGCTGGTTCGACAGCTCGCCGGAGGTGACTCGCCGAGACTGTCAGGTAAACCCCGGCGAGGGCGCAGAGGGGCCAGATGGTCTCTCCCCTACCCCGCTGCGCCGCTCGCTTGCGCCCGCGCCTGGTGAGCTTCGGCTCGAAGGAGGCGAAGACCGCGTCGGCTGATCCGGTGAGGTTGGGTGTCGAAGGTGTCGTATACCGCTGCGTGGATGCACAGGAAGCGCTGGGCTGAGCCGTCGCTCTTGAACTTTTGTATCTTCCGCTCCCGTCGTTGGATCGCCAGGTGGCTGTTCTCAGCCCGGTTGTTGGATCGCCTGCCGCTAAGTCGGTGACGGTCGCTGAGGTTCAGGCGGTGGAACGCAGCGCCGCTCGAACGGCAGGGATGAAGGGGTGCCTGTTGGGCTCTGGCTCACTTTTGGTGGAATGCGGCGGTCTGCTGACGTTGTTTTCGCAAGGGGAACGACGCCATGCGCTAGGTGCTTCGCCCATCGACGTTCGCGCCGTCAGGCTTGATTGTGGAAAGGGTCGATCAGGCCGGCGACGCCTTGGTGGTGATGGTTCGCTCGTCTGCTGCAGCGCCGCATCCGCCAGGCGCGCTTCCCCATCACCAAGAGCCTGGACACCTTCGTCTTCACCGCCACTCCCAGCCTCGACAAGATGCTGGTCCTGGAGCTGGCGCGCTGCGAGTACATCCTGCGCCGCGAGAACATCATCGCGCTTGGCAATCAGCGGCACGGGCAAAACCCACATCGCGCTCAGCCTTGGCCTCACCGCCTGCCAGAAGGGCTTCAGCGTCACCTTCACCACGGCGGCGTCCCTGGTTCACCAGTTGATGGAAGCTCGTGACGAGAAGCGCTTGATCAAGCTTCAGCGGGATCTATCGAGCGTCAAGCTGCTGATCATCGATGAGCTGGGCTATGTGCCCCTATCGCCGACTGGGGCGGAGCTGTTGTTCGAAGTATTCAGCCACCGCTACGAGCATGGCTCCACCATCGTCACCTCCAACCTGCCCTTCGAGGACTGGACGTCGGTCATGGGATCGGAGCGGCTGACAGGCGCGCTGCTCGACCGCCTCACCCACCACGTTCACATCCTGACGGTGAACGGCGACAGTTACCGGTTGGCCCAATCTACAGCTCGGCGGAAGCTCATCACTAAGTCCAAGTCTAGCGATATGGCTGAGATGGTCGACCCCAATACCGGCGAGATCCTCAGCCCATAGATCACGCGATCTTAAACACAATCTGTTCAACCTCCCCCCAAACCCCCTCCGGAAGAAGCTGAAACCTAGTGGCTCGCCTCGCGGCGATGCGCTGCGCTACGCAATGGCTCCGCGCCTCGCCGCTCGCGCCAGGCGGTAGACCTGCCTCCGCTCACGTGTACTGGTCGCCATTGATGAGGGCCTTTCGTGCCGGCAGGCGGCGGAGCGCTTCGGGGTGAGCGCGTCCAGCGCCATCCGCTGGAACGTCTTGCGCCGGGACGGCGGCGACGCCCGGCCGCGGCCGCAGGGGGGGACCGGCTCTCACACCGCACCGAGGCGCATGCGCCGCTGATCCGCGCGGCCCTGGCTGAGGCGTCGGACATCACTCTTCCCGAACTGAAGGCGCGCTTGGCGGCTCAAGGCGCCGCGGTCAGCGTGGCCGCGCTCTGGCGCTTTGTAGAGTTGCACCGAAGAGGGGCTCTGACTCACTCTTGATGGAATGCGGCGGTCTGCTGACGTTGTTTTCGTAAGGGGAACGACGCCATGCGCCAGGTGCTTCGCCCATCGACGTTCGTGCCGTCAG
>CALMGB010000062.1:27324-34682 GCA_937863535.1 uncultured Caulobacteraceae bacterium | reverse complement strand
CCCGTGGGGGCCGTGGTGTTCGACCCGGCCGCCGGAGACGTGGTCGCCGGCGCGCACAACGCCCCCATCGCCCTGCACGACCCCACCGCCCACGCCGAGGTCCGCGCGCTGCGCGCCGCCGGCCAAGCGCTGGGCAACTACCGCCTGACCGGCCTGTGGCTCTACGTGACGCTGGAGCCCTGCGCCATGTGCGCCGGCGCCATCAGCCACGCCCGCATCGGCCGGCTGATCTACGGCGCGGCCGATCCCAAGGGCGGCGCGGTGGCGCATGGAGCGCGCGTCTTCGAGCAGCCGACCTGTCATTGGCGGCCTGACGTGACGGCGGGCGTATTGGCGGAGGAGGGCGGCGAGGTGCTGCGCGGCTTCTTCAGGGCGAGGCGGCGCGCGGCGAGGGCGGCGCTCGATTAAGGTCGGTCGAGCCCGACCCTCCCGCTCATGCCGAGACCCGGATTAAAAGGACCCGGTGGGCTCAGGCCTTCGGAATGAGCGAACATGATGAACGGGCCAGCGCAGCGTCCGGCTTCGCCGAACTGTCACACAGCCGCCCTCTTTCGGCCCGCCGCCGGCATCATATGTATTCCCGCGGAGGGGATGCGCGCCTTGACTCGCCCGGCCTCCACCCGTACTAACCAGCCTCGTTAGCACTCTCGGCGGTCGGCTGCTAACGCCGGCTGGCGGACAGAGCGACAACGGACCCTCGCACCCCTTACAGGAGACACAGCATGGCGTTTCGTCCTCTCGGCGACCGCGTTCTGGTGAAGCGCGTCGAAGAAGAAGCCCGCACCAAGGGCGGCATCATCATCCCCGACACCGTCAAGGAAAAGCCCCAGGAAGGCGAAGTGATCGCCGTGGGCCCCGGCTCCCGTGACGACGCCGGCAAGCGCGTTGACATGGAACTCAAGTCCGGCGACCGCATCCTGTTCGGCAAGTGGTCCGGCAGCGAAGTGAAGATCGACGGCGAAGACCTGATCATCATGAAGGAATCCGACGTCCTCGGCATCGTGGACGCTCCCGCTTCCCTCAAGGCCGCCGCCTAACTCGGTATTTTTCCGGTCATTTCCCGACCGTTTCCCCATCAATTCTGACGAAAGAGAGCCCTCAAATGGCTGCTAAAGACGTCTATTTCGCCTCGGATGCGCGCGATCGCATGCTGCAGGGCGTGAACATCCTCGCCAACGCCGTCAAGGTCACCCTGGGTCCCAAGGGCCGCAACGTGGTGATCGAGAAGTCCTTCGGTGCTCCCCGCTCCACCAAGGACGGCGTCACCGTCGCCAAGGAAATCGAACTTTCCGACAAGTTCCAGAACCTCGGCGCCCAGCTGATCCGCGAAGTCGCCTCTAAGACCAACGACAAGGCCGGCGACGGCACCACCACCGCCACCGTGCTGGCCCAGGCCATCGTGGTCGAAGGCCTGAAGTCGGTCTCCTCGGGCCGCAACCCGATGGACCTGAAGCGCGGCATCGAGAAGGCCGTGCTGGTCGTGGTGGAGAACATCAAGTCCACCTCCAAGAAGGTCGCCAACAACAGCGAGATCGCCCAGGTCGGCACCATCTCCGCCAACGGCGACAAGGACGTGGGCGAGATGATCGCGCGCGCCATGGAGAAGGTCGGCAACGAGGGCGTCATCACGGTCGAAGAGGCCAAGAGCCTGGAGACCGAGCTTGACGTCGTCGAAGGCATGCAGTTCGACCGCGGCTACCTGTCACCCTACTTCGTGACCAACGCCGACAAGATGGAAGTGCAGCTCGAAGAGCCGCAGATCCTGATCTTCGAAAAGAAGCTCTCAACGCTTCAGCCCCTGCTGCCGGTCCTTGAGGCCGTCGTGCAGAACGGCCGTCCCCTGCTGATCATCGCCGAGGACATCGAAGGCGAGGCCCTGGCTACGCTCGTGGTCAACAAGCTGCGCGGCGGCCTGCGGGTCGCGGCGGTCAAGGCTCCAGGCTTTGGCGATCGCCGCAAGGCCATGCTGGAAGACATCGCCATCCTCACGGGCGGCCAGGTCATCAGCGAGGATCTCGGCATCAAGCTCGAGAACGTGACGCTTGACATGCTCGGCAAGGCCAAGAAGGTCACCATCACCAAGGACGACACCACCGTCGTCGACGGTGGCGGCGAGCGTGACGGGATCGAAGGCCGTATCGCCCAGATCAAGCGCCAGATCGAAGACACCACCTCGGACTACGACAAGGAGAAGCTGCAGGAGCGTCTGGCCAAGCTGGCCGGCGGTGTCGCAGTGGTCCGCGTCGGCGGCTCCACCGAAGTGGAAGTCAAGGAGAAGAAGGACCGCGTCGACGACGCCCTCAACGCGACCCGTGCGGCCGTGGAAGAAGGCATCGTGCCGGGCGGCGGCGTCGCCCTTCTGAAGGCCTCCAAGGCCCTCGACGGGCTGAAGGGCGAGAACGACGACCAGAACGCCGGCATCAATATCGTGCGCCGCGCGCTTCAGGCCCCGCTTCGCCAGATCGTCGAGAACGCCGGGGTCGAAGGCTCCATCGTGGTCGGCAAGATCCTGGAGAATAGCGACCCGAACTTCGGCTTCAACGCTCAGACCGAAGAGTACGGCGACCTGGTCGCCCAAGGCGTGATCGACCCCGCAAAGGTCGTGCGCACCGCGCTGCAGGACGCCGCCTCGGTGGCCGGCCTGCTGATCACGACAGAAGCCGCCGTGGTCGAAGCGCCGAAGAAGGGCTCCGCTGCCCCGGCAATGCCGGGCGGCGGCGGTATGGGCGACATGGACTTCTAAGTCCCCCCGGGGCTCGCCTCGGGGACTGTCGCACACGCGATACGAAGAGGCCGGAGCCGCAAGGCTCCGGCCTTTTTCGTGCGCGTTCGCCCATGCGGCGACGTGCGCATTCGCGACGGCCGACAGTCAGCCTAAGACCCCCACGGATCGAACTTGGGTCTAGGTGGAGACAACCGTGGGTCAGTCAGCTTGGCTAGAACGGCTCCTGCAGGACGTCGAACTTCAGGCCGTTTCACGGTCCATAGCTGAAAGCGACGCTTCAGTTCGGTTCGTTACCGACGAGTGCAGCTTCGAGCTTCTAAGCGAAGCGCTTGCCCAGGCGGGGCTCTCGACGGAGCGGTTGGTCCGCGCGCGGCATTTTTCGGTCACCTTGATGCTGAACTTCGATATCCGCCGGGTCGTGATCGTGGATGCGATGAACGAAGAGGCGGCACGCACGACCTTGCTGACGACGCTGAGAGCGGAAAAGACGCCCGCCCCGATCCTGGAGACCATGCGGTTCGAGACTTTCGTCGCAGACTGGCTTCCCCGCGTGCCCACTGGGACGGCCCAGGCCGACCTGAGCGTCGACGTGCTAAGGGACTTCCCAAAGCTGCTCTACGCTATCGTCAGTACGCCCCGCGCGGGCTCCACCTTCCTGACGGGCCTGCTGGCGTCGATGGGCTATGGCCGCCCGACCGAGCATCTTCGACCCTGGATGGTGCACCTCATCCAGCAGCGGCCGGACGGCCTGTTCGACGGCGTTCGCTTTCTACAGACCGTCATCTGTCTCAGCAGCGAAAACTCGGCATTTGGCACCAAGCTGATCTCGCACTTCATTGAAGACGTCCTGCCTCACGTCAACTCGACTGAGCGGAGTTACCTACGCGAGCTGACGGGGCGGTTCCAGATCGTCTACCTCGTCCGCGAGGACAAGCTCGATCAGGCGATATCCTCCATCAGGGCGCGTCTCACGGGCGTCTGGCACGTGACCGACCCCGACGCGCGCAAGCCGCTTGGAGCGCGAGATCTCACCGCTAGCCACTCGGAAATAACCCGGGAAGTAGAGCATTTCCGTACACAAGAAGCGATGGTAGCCGCCTGGTTGATCCCGCTTCAGCCGCTCTTACTGATCACCTACGATGAATTGAATACAAATCCCAGCCTTGTCGCGCACAAGATTGGGGAGCACTTCGGCGCGCCGACCCACACAGCACCGGTAAGCGCCTATATAAAGCTGTCAGATCCGGCGACAGAGTATATGCGGGCAGAGTACGTCGCGGCGTGCGGGCGAGATCATACGTTTCGGCTCAACGCCATCCAACTGCTCCAGCACGCCCGCGGGGCCATCGATAAGGGCCGCGTCGAGATGGAGCGGCGCAGCCACGCCATACGCCAGGGGCATGCCACCTCCAAGGCCGGCGACTATCAGGACCGCCACTATTACCTGCTCGACTATCGGTCGACCAACATCCCGGGTCTGGTCTTCCCATGCCGCGGCCCGACGCCGGCCGACGTGGACGCAGGCGGCCACCTCGCCTTCCTGGGCGCGGCCCAGACCTTTGGCGCCTTCATCCATCACCCGTTTCCGGAACAGGTCGGCCAGCGCCTCGGCCGCGAGGTCCTCAACCTCGGTCGAGGCGGCGGCGGCCCGTTCTTCTTCACCGCGCTGCCTAGGGTGATGGAGTTGGTCCAGCGTTCCAGCGCCGTCGTGGTCCAAGTCATGGCCGCCCGCATGAGCTCCAACTCCCGATTCGAGAGCCTGGAAGGCCGGGCGGCCGGCCACTACCTGGAGGCGGACGGCTCCCGCACGTTCATGGACTGTGAACAGGCCTGGACGCGTGCCCTGGCGGAAGGCGGCGCGCCGCTAGTACGGCGCCTTTTGGAGGAGTCTCAGGCCAATTGGGTGGCTGAGATGCGAAGCATAGCGCAAACATCGGGCGGACCGACTGTCCTGTTTTATTTCAGCACGTTGCAACCGGATCACCAGACTGGCTTCACCGATCTTAGCGACATCTATGGTCAGTACCCGCAGCTGGTGACCCGCTCGATGGTGGATGCGGTCCGGCCCGCCTTCTCCGCCTATGCCGAAGTCGTCAGCACTGCCGGCTTGCCTGAGCCGACCGTCAGCTCCTTTTCCGGCGAGCACCTGCCCGTGGTGTTCGGTGGGGGGACGCTCGACGAGCAGAACGTCCTGGGCGAGAACACCTACTACCCCTCGCAGCGGATGCACGACGAGGCCGCCGACGCCCTGATCAAGGCTTTGCATCCTCTCCTTGCCTGACGCACCCGACACCCGTCCCCGGATGATCTCGCGAGCGCTCGGGAGGCGGGAACGCTTGGTCTTTTCATGTCCGGTTCAGCGGCCATGTAGCAAGCTTCCAACACGCAGACTCCTCATCTTCAACGCCACCGGAGTTTCAACGCCGATGAACCAACCCTCCCGCCGCGATCTGCTCTCCCTGGGCGCGGGTCTCGGCGTGACCTTCCTGGCCGCGCCCGTACTGGCCGATCCTTTGTCCGCAAAGCGCAAGCTGGTGGTGATCGTCTGCCGCGGGGCCATGGACGGGCTGTCCGTCTCGCCCCCCATCGGCGACGCCGCCTATGCCGACCTGCGCGGCCCCATCGCCATCGCACCGGACAAGGTGCTGAAGCTGGACGGCGACTTCGGGCTGCACCCCAAGCTCGCCACCCTCTGGGCCCTGGCCCAGTCGGGCCAGGCCCGGATCGCCCCCGCCGTGGCCATCCCCGAGCGCATCCGCTCCCACTTCGAGGCGCAGGACCTGCTGGAAAGCGGCGGCGCGCGAGTCTACGACGTGACCACCGGCTGGCTGAACCGGGCGCTGTCGGCCGCCAGCCGTGACGGGCGCGTCACCGCCATCTCCGTGGGGCCGGAGGAGCCGCTCATCCTGCGGGGCCCTTCACCCGTACAATCCTGGTCGCCGGGCGGCCGCGGGTCGGCCGACATCGGCCGCATCACCACCACCCTGCAGGACCTCTACAAGCATGACCCGCTGCTGGGCCCCGCCCTCGCCTCAGGCCTGCAGACCGAAGCCGCCGCCGACGCCTTGAACAACGGCCAGACGGTGAACGGCCGCGACGCGCGCGCCCTGGCGGTGACGGCCGGGCGGTTCGTGGCCTCGGACGGCGGGCCCTCCATCGCGGTGCTGCAGCTGGACGGCTTCGATACTCACGCGAACCAGGGCGCGGCCGAAGGCCAGCTCGCCAACCGCCTGAAGACCCTGGACGACGTGGTCGCCGGCCTGAAGGAAGGGCTCGGTCCCGCCTGGACCCAGACCGTGGTGGTCACCGCCACCGAGTTCGGCCGCACCGCCCACGTGAACGGCACCGGAGGCACCGACCACGGCACCGCCTCCACCCTGATCCTGGCCGGCGGCGCGCTGAGGCGGGGCGGGATCGTCGGCGACTGGCCGACGCTGCAGCCGGCCCGCCTGTTCGAGGCCCGCGACCTCGCCCCCACCCTGGACGTGCGCCAAGTCTTCAAGGGGCTGCTTCAAGACCACATGGGCGTGGAGCGTGCGGCGCTCGACACCCGCGTCTTCCCTGACAGCCGCACAGTGACGCCCGTCCCCAACCTGGTTTGAGGTCGGGTTTTCACGCTTATCTCGATGAGGAGACAACGCATGACCTTCAACAGGACCATCGTCCTGACCATTGCGGCGGCCGCCATGCTGGGCTTCGCCCTCCCGGCCTGCTCCCAGCCTGCCCCAGGCCAGCAGGACTCGAGCCAGAACGCCTCAGGCCAGGCGGCGTCTGCGAACACGGCGCCGAGTGGCGGCCGGGGCTATGGCCGTCCGGTGACGCTGTCGGAGTACCAGGCGCGCTTCCGAGACCGAATCATGCAGGCGGACACCGACCACGACAACCGTGTCAGCCTGGCGGAATGGAGCGCCTATCGCGCGGAGAGGGTCGGTCAGGGAGGCGGGGGCGGCAGAGGCGGCCGAGATTTCGGCGACCCTAACCGCCAGTTCCAGGTGATGGACGTCAACCACGACGGCTACGTGACGCCAGCCGAGATCGACGCCGCCTCCGCCGAGCGATTCGCCCGCATGGACGCGAACCACGACGGCGTGCTCACCCCCGACGAGCGGCGCGCCCTGCGAGGGGGCGGCACGGTGGGCGAGCCGACCCAACCGCTGCCTCCACCGCAGTGAGCATGACTCGAGACGTCGTGTTCTGCTCATCTTGGTGAAGGCCTGGATCTGGATCATGAGACGAAATGATTTTGACGAAGACGCGTGCTCAACTGGCGGGATCGCGAGCTCTACGATCTGGGTTTCGGCCTTCGCCGGGATGAGCGGGGATCATGCAGTCTGAGTCAGGAGCATGACCTCGGACATCCAGCGCGGACGCGGCGTCGGCGCAGCCATCCGGTGGGTGTTCGGCTACGGCTCGCTGATGTGGCGGCCGCAATTCGTCTATGCGGAGCGCGTGCACGCGAAGCTTGAGGGCTTCGCACGCGCCTTCTGCATCTACTCCGTCCACCACCGCGGCACGCAGCTGCGGCCGGGGCTGGTGCTGGGCCTGGCGCCGGGGGCGAGCGTCCGCGGCGTCGCCTACCGGGTGGAGGAGGCGGACTGGGCGCCGACCTACGCCTACCTGCTGGAGCGCGAGC